>NZ_CP191849.1:2792000-3116250 GCF_050956135.1 Actinoplanes sp. CA-131856
GGGCGCGGCCGCGCTCTTCGCGGACGCGATGCGGGCCTTGGACGATGTTCGTGGGCGGACCACGTCGGGAGCTTGACCGTCGCCCTACGCGTCGCTCTTGCCGGCTGCGGCGAAGGTTGCCAGGTACCGAGCGGCGATGGGCCTCTTGGCCTCCAGATAGCGCAGGACGGTGTCGTCGTCGGCGAAGCTGAAGGAGTCCGCGAACATCGACATGCCCTCGAGCGACTTCGTCGAGATGCCGGCATCCAGCAGGGCGTAGCTGACGCTCATCTCCGAGTCGAACGCCGTCATGGGCGTGGCGTACTCCACGTCGTAGGCTGCCGACAGGCGCCCGAAGAAATCCAGCGCCACCTCACGCTGTTCCGGCATCTCCCGCTGATAGCCGCTCGAGCCGTCGGCGAGCTCGCGCACCCCGTTGCGAACGCAGTAGGCCAGCGAGGCGGCATGGATCGCGAGCTTCTCGCCGAGCAGCACCAGATTCTTCCCGTCGAAGCGGGGGAAGTCGTCCTCGATCTCGGCCGTGGCGATCCGCCGGACCAGGCCGTGCACGGGAATGGGCCGGGGTGTGGGCAGGATCTGTGAGCCGAACCGGTCGCGGAGCTCCCCTTCGCGCACTTCGGGGAGGGTGGAGGGAATGCCCAGGCCGGTCGCGAACCGGAGAAGCTGGACCTGGTAACCGCGCAGGCAGTACAGGACGGCGGCAAGCGAGGAGTCGCGTCCCCCGGAAAACATGATCGCTACCGTCTTGAGGATCTGACCGTCACTGTGGGTCACGGTTCATATACTGCCATCGATGACCTTGGCTAGCAAGGCGGCGGCGGTCGTGATCAGCCGAACCGGAAATACACCAAGGTGGCCAGCGCGGACACGAGTTGCAGCAGCTCGTGAGAACGGCGGTCGAGCAGCGGGCCGCCGCCCAGGGCGTCGATGTTGAAGACGCCGAACTCGGGTATCCGCTCGCGATTTCCGAAGGAATCGATTGCCGGTACGGGAACGGAGAGGAAACGGTCGTATCGTGGGTCGGGCTGGTCCGACGCCCAGTCCTGGAAGAAATCACCCAGGCTCAGCGTGCGGTCGACGAAACGCTCCCGGACCTTGGTCAGATCGACGTATCGCGTTATCTCCGGAACCGATTCCACGGCCGGCGCCGACAACAGTTTGAAAACGTCCTCCAGCCGGCCGAGGCGGTCGATGAGGTCGAAGTTGCAGCGATCTTTCCGGTCCTCGGGCCACGATATGATCCGGCCCTCGATCAGCGCCCACGCGGCGATCGAAAGCGGATAGTTGAACACGTTCCGGGTCGCGTTGACCGGCATGACGTGCCGAGCCTCCAGATGCTGGCCGGAGTCGGCCGTGGAGACCTTCTCGCAGAACGTGATGCGGACGTTGCGCCCGGGAAAGATCCTGTTCTGGATGAAGCCGACGATCTGCGTCAGCGCCTCGCCCTTGTCGCCCGCCTTACCGATGGCCTGGGTCAGGGCGCGCACCGGGTACGACTCGACGACGATGCGCTCGCGCTCGGTGATCTGAGTGAGGAACGCCGGAAGGTCGGCGTGGTCGTTGCCGTAGCTGACCGCCTCGATGCCCAGCTGCCGGAGCTGGGCGATCTCCTTGCCGGATTGCCGGCCCGCCAGCAGAGCGACATGCGGTGAGTCCTCGCCCCGTGTCCGGTCCGTCATCGCGGCGAACTCGGACAGGATCTTGCCCATGTGCGGGTCCTCCAGCCCTCCGATGCTCGTGCCGAGGAACAGGAGCACGCCCGAGTGGAAGATGGCCTGGGCCACCGCGACCGCGTCACGGTCGTCGACCAGTCGCTGATAATCGCTTCGGGACAGGATGACGCTGCTGGGCACGTCGTATCGACCGTGCAGGTGGACCACGCCGCTGCCCGACCGGAGCAGGGAGCGGATGTCGGCCGGCTTCAGCCACGTCGCCGACTGGGTGCCCGGGCTGACGCTGGTGTCCTCCAGGAGCCGGTCGTAATTGGTGGTCAGGACGACGCGGGGCCGCAGCGACCGCAGGGCATCGGCCAGCGTGGTCGACTCGACGGGCGCGTCGTGGAACACCTCGTTGAGGAACCCCTGATAGTGCAGCGACTCGTGATGTTCCCGCCCCTCCTGGCTCATCAGCTGTTGCAGGGCGTCGAACGCGGTGGGCAGGTCGCCGGATCTCGCCACGCTCTCGACGGCCCGGATCTGCTTGATGGTGACCCGCCTGGTCAGCTCGCGCCGGAGGTAACTCGTGCCGAGGTCGACGAGCCCGGGCCAGGACGGCAGCCGTGCGGTGGCCGCCGAGAAGCCGGCGCCGACGACGGGGACCAGGTTGCCGTTGCGGTGGGCCTCCTTGAGATAGTCCAGGCTTGCCACGGCTACTCTCCTGATCTTCGCCCGATGGGCAGCATCTGCTGGACCGGAAGGTAAGAGAGGATGTCCTCGAAGCGGTCGGCGGCGGAGATCTGCGATGGCAGGGCCGGACCTTTCCGGCGGACCTCGGGCAGAACGTCGGGAACGATCCGGCGCATCATCAGATGGTCCTCGGCCCGATCGCGGCGGCCGTAGCGGGCCCAGACCGCGCCGAAGCCGAGCTGCACGGCGGGCAGCAGGTCACGCTCGACGCTGTCGCCGATGACGGTGACCCGGTCCGCCTCACATCCGAGATGATCGGCGATGCGGGCGTACACCTGGCTGTTGGGCTTTTTCTCGTTCTGCGACGTCCGCCACGCGAACCGGCGCCGGCTGGACGCCCGCGCGTGACCGGGCAGCTCGCTCATGAGCAGGGCGTAGCCCGGCCGCCGCCGGCGCCAGTACTGAGCGACGATCCCGGTGAGGTAGACGTCGAGCCGCATGGCCTTCAGCCGCCGCATGGCCTCGTGGATCGGCGCGTCGGTGTAGCCGATGACCGCGATCCGCTGGTCGGCCAGAACGCGCAACGTCTCCTTCACGGTGTCGTACGGCTCGAGGGTCTTCGTCGCGCTCACCCAGAACGAGTTCGTTATCTGCTTGGCGATGGCGATCTGTGTCTCGCGCGGAACTTTTTTCATTTCCGGGAATTCCTCGACGGCGAAGGCGTACTCGATCGTCCCCCGTTCCGCGTAAACGTCCCGCAATCGGGATATGGCCTCGTCGGGCGTCAGGGACAAAAGCTCGGTGATCTCCGATACGGCTGCCCGCAGCCCCGCCTCGTAGAAGGTCGGAAAGTCGTAGAGGGTGTTGTCAAGATCCGTTATCAGCGCCCAGCGCGGAGGGCGTGACCTGGTCGGCTGTGCCGGCCTTGATCGACTTTGATCTCGCGTGGTCGCCGTGAGCAAGGCCGTGCCTTCCTGATGTTGGCCGTCTTCCCCTTGATCTGGAGAGCAGTGTAGTACGGCGCCGTCCCGGCACTTGTTGATCACTATTGAGCGGCAGGATGACGACATGGCCACCTCCCTCCGAGTCCTTGATCCAAAGTGGCAACGTTCCCGGCGCGCGCTCAAGTGGAATGTCCCGGCCGATGTCATCCCCATGACCGTGGCGGTCGCCGACGTCGACATCGCCGAGCCGATAAAGGCGGCGCTGGTGGAGGCGGTCGAAGCCTCCGACGTCGGCCCGCTGACCGATGCCGAAGAGCTGTTCGCGGCGTTCAGGTCCTTTGCGCACGACCGCTGGCAGTGGGACCCGGACGTCGCGAAGATGCTGGTGGGGCCCAGCATCGACGCGGTGATGTCGGCCCTGATGCGGGTTCACGTCCGGCCCGGCGCGACGGTGGTTCACAGCTCGCCGGTCTATCCGCCCTTCCGCGACATCACCCGGCGGGCGGGGGCGGTGCCGCTCGACGTTCCACTGTGCCGGAGCGGGTCGTTCGACCTCGGCCGTCTCGCGCGGGTCTTCGCGCGGCCGGACGTCGACGCCTACCTACTCTGCAATCCGCATAATCCGCTGGGAATCGTTCATTCCCGGGACGACCTCGGCCTGCTGGCGGAATGTGCGCGCCGGAATGGCGTCACCATACTGAGTGACGAGGTCCATGCCCCGTTGACGTACGGCCGAACCTTTCATCCCATACTGTCCTGCGGCCCGGCGGCGTCCGAGACAGCCTGGGTGGTGACCTCCGCCAGCAAAGGCTGGAACATTGCCGGCGTCAATTGCGCGATCGCCGTGGCCGACGGCCGATATGAAGCCCGGTCCGTCGACGCGGTGCGGAGTCAGTTGCGATGGGAATCCAGTCGGCTGGGAGTCGTGGCGGCGGCCGCCGCATTCGGGCGGAGCGGCGAATGGCTCGACAGTTTTCTCCGATTTCTGAGCGGCAACCGGGCAATTCTCGAACGCGAAATCGCCGCCATGGGCGATCGGGTGAAGCTCCAGGAGCCGCGGGCCGGTTTTCTGGCGTGGCTGGCTTTCGACGAGTCGCGTTTCGGCCCGGATCCCGCGACGACCATCATGGCCGGCGCGCGCGTCGCCCTCACCGACGGCCGCAAGTTCGGCCCGGCCGGCGCCGGCCACTGCCGGCTCAACTTCGCCACCGGGCCCGGCGTCCTTACCGAGGCGCTCCAGCGGATGGCGCTGCTCACCCGGTAGGCGTCGGTCGTCGTGGGCGGTCGGCTTGTGTCTCCAGGCTCAGAGCTCCTTCGCGAAGTCCTCGATCCACTCCGACGTGGCCCGCAGGCCGCCGAAGGTGGAGAAGTGCAACTTGATCTCGCCGTGCGTCCCCGGGTGGTAGTCGGTGGCGAGGGCCCGCAGGAACGGGCCGAGACATGAGGTACGGGGATGAGGCCGGCGGCTTTCACCGCTTGCGCTGCCGCCAGCCGTACGCCGAGATCCTCGTGACCGAGAAAGGTCACGGTGATCCGGGTGCCCGCCGGGATGCCGCCCCGGGCGCCGGCCAGCTCGTGGACGTCCTTGCCGGTCATCTCGAGCGAGAAGCCGTCCAGGAGCAGGGGTCAGCCGTTGTGGGGGCGGCGGGCCACCGCGAGCAGGTGCGTCGACGGCCAGGGGAGCGGGGTGCCGTCGAGGTCGCTGATCGCGGCGACCGGGGCGATCCGGTTGTCGATGACCCAGTCGTTGCGGATCGGGGCCGACGCCGGGTCGATCGCGAAGCCGACCTCGGTGAGCAGGGCCGTCCAGTCGGCGAAACTCAGACCGCAGAACTGCTCCTTGGTCTCGGAGAGCCAATTGTCGGTGTAGTCCTTGCGGGTCAGGAAATCCATGGCCGGGGCCAGCTCGATCCGCACGGTCTCGCCGTCGACGGGCTCGAAGGAGAACGGAAATGCGAAATCGGCCGCGAACTGGTCGAGGCGGGCGCGTGTGGAGAGGCTTTCCATGTACGTCTTGGAAGGCTCCGCCACCACGGAAGCGGGATTGTCGCCGTCGTCGCGGGTGAGGCGCAGCAGCACCTCACGCCGCGGATCCTCGGGTCCGCAGACGTCGCTGTTGATCCAGACACCGCCGGGTGCGGTGTGCTCGAAGATGCGGCGGGCGAATTCCAGCACCGAAGCGCGGCGATGCCCGTACGACCAGATCTCATGGGTCAGAGCGAACGTGAGAGTCGTGTCGACGGAGCGCTCGTCGAAGATGGCGCCGCCCAGGACGTTGCGCTGATAGAAGTAGACGTTGGCGTTGCGGAAGACGCCCTGGTCCTTCTTGTGCAGGCACTCCTGGTAGAGGTGGCGGGCGATCTCGACGCCGATCAGGTCGCTCTCGCGCAGGCCGGGCTCACGGTCGGCCAGTTCCAGCACGGAGCCGGCGCCGCAGCCGATGTCGACGATGCGGCCGGGCTCCACGTACTGCCGCACCGCCGACCACTTGCGCTCGGCGGCCACGGCGAAGGCCTCGACATAGGTGCGGTAGTCGCGGGTCGCGGTGAGGCCGCCCTCGTCGCCGATGATCGGGTCGTTGATGACCGTGCGGACCGTGTCGACCAGCCGGTACCGCTCGAAGACGTCGATCGTCGCCGGGTGGGCCAGCTCGCGCCAGGTCTCGTCGCCCCGGCTCAGCCGCAGAAGAACGTCCCAGGGCCGCTCCGGCTGGGGATCGAGGGAGGCCTCGACCCAGGCGATGGGGAAGCCGAGAAGCTCGTACAGCTTGGCCACCTCGGGCGTCGAACAGGCCACGAGAGTGTCCTCGGGCGTGAGCTCGAGCCCGGTGGCGACCGTGATCGTCTTCAGGGTGACCTCGGCGAACGCGTCGGTCGGAGCGGCGTCGAAGATCGGCACGGCCACGGACCGCAGCCCGGTCTGCACGCTGAAGCGCTCGATGGCGGCCTCGCGGCGGTGGTACGGCACGGGGTTGCGCTTGGTGTTCTCGTGGTTGGCCGAGGTGACCGCCCAGACGATCGTCGCGCCGTCCCCGGCGAGCTGCCGCAGGTAGTCGGCCTGGAAGCGGGTCAGCAGATGGTGCCGCCCGGGAAAGAGAACGAAGCGTGCCACCGTGCTGATCTTACCCCGGACTGGTTCCCCTGAACGGATGACCGGCACGCGACACTGTGGACGGCATCATGACGTCATGCGGCGGCGCGCGAAACAGATCTGGGCCGACATCCGTCAGCGGCGGCACATCGACCTGTACGCGACCACCCTCGTCGCCCTGGTCTTCGCCGCGTTGCTGCTGGTCGGGGCCGATCTGCCGGAGAGCGTGCGGTGGTCGCTGCTCTTCGCGGCGGTCGGCTCCAACCTCCTCACCGACGAGCGCTGCGACCTGCTGCGCCGGGGTCCGCTGGCGCGGGAGGGCGGCATCGTCCGCGTCGTGGTGCTCAAGCAGTTCCAGCCCCGCGACGCTATCTCCGAGCAGCTCGACGCGCTCCTCGACCATCCGGTGCAGAAGGCCGCGGAATCCCTGCGCGAGACGCGGGCCCGGCTCGCCGCCATGGAGAAATGGCAGGTCAACGGCACATTTGCGTACGGGGAAATCGCCTTCAATCCTGGCTTCAGTCTCGTGGCGGTCAATCCCCACGGCGCCGGCGGGTACGCCGACGTCGAGTTCCACGGTTTCCGCAACGACGCCGTCCGCTCGCGGATGCACATCCACCTGACCCGCGACGACGGCGCTTGGTACCTCTACTGGCTCGACCAGTTCGAGGCGATCTGGCGTTCGGCGCGCGAATGACGGCCGTCTTCACCGGCGCCGGCATCAGCGGGGACGAGCCGGCCGCCCTGCCCCGCGGGTTCGGCCTGCGCGACGCCGTCCTGCGGACCATGCACGAGGCCGCCCGCGACGCGCTCGGCCCGCTGGTCACCGACGAGCAGCTCGAAGAGTTGTGCGGCGCGGCGTACAAGCTGGAGGTCGTCCTCGGCCGCCTGTGGGGGACGGTCGGCCCGGACGCGCTGGACTGCGTGCTCGCCCTGCGCCTCGACGTGCCGAACGAGGCGCACATGCTCTCGGCGCTGCATCTGATCCGCGGCGGCACGCACGTGACGGTCAACTTCGACGTGGGCATCGAGATGGCGTACGACCTGATCCGCGGCGCCGCCCGCCTGCCGTCCGGCACACCGCGGGAGTACCACGACGCGCTGCCCCTGTGGTTCGCCGGCCCGGTGCCGCCCCTGCGAACCGTCTCCAGCCACGACGAGTTCGCCGCCTGGGAGTCCGGGGGCCGGCCGGCCGCGCTCCTCAAGGTGCACGGCGGCCTCACCCGCGGGCAGGACGCGCTGGCCGACGTGGTCGTGGTCGACATCGAGGAGCTGGGCCAGCTCACCGCCGAGCGGGCGGCGGCCGTCGACGGGCTGGGCGCCACCCCATTGATGATCACCGGCTATTCGGGCGGCGACCCGGATGTCTACGGCCCCCTGCTGGCGGCGGCCGCCCGCACCACGGCCACGTGGGCCTGCCTCGAGCTGCCGGCCGGTTCGGTGGTGCCCGGCGACGCCCACGACCACGGCATCGAGCTGGTGCTGGGCCGGCCGCAGGGCCTCGCGGCGACCGCCCTGCGGGGACTGCTCGGCACGGCGCCGCCCTGGCCGTCGGTGCCGTTTCCGGGCGACCGTTTCGAGGACCGCTTCGCCCGCTGGCAGCAGGACCTGAGGGCGGCGCACCCGGCCGGGACGATCGCCGAGGCATGGGCCTGGCTGCTCGCCGACCTCGGCCGACTGGACATCGCGGAGGCGATGTTCGCCCAGCTCGCGCCCGCCGCCCGCCTGCGGCACGCGGAGATCCTCTACAACCGGGCCCGAGGCGACGACCGGGAAGCCGCCCGAAAGCTGTTCCGTCAGGTCGGCGCCGGCGCGCCGGATGCCGCGACCCGGCTGCACTGCCTGCTGCGGCTGGGCGACATCGCGCGGGGCCGGGCCAACCGCCAGGCCCGGGGTGTACGGGTCCTGGCCCACCTGGCCGAGTGCTACCTCAGGGCCATCCAGGTGCTGGTGGAGACCCGGGGTGGCCGCCGCCATCCGGAGGAGGGCGGCGACGCGTACCGGCTGTTGCAACAGACATCGTTGCGCCTGCTGGAGCAGCTGGCAACGGTAGGGCCGAGGGCGGCGTGGCCGGCGCTGGCGCTGTGCTGCCGGCTGGCCGCGCGCTGGGGAGATCGGGCCGCCCGGCTGGTCAGAAACGGCAACCGGCTCTCCCTTGTCCGTCAGCACCGGGCCTTGCTGCGCGCCTTGGCCGCTCTGTTGAGGGGCGCCCCGGCCCCGTCGGGCGTACAGGCCGACATGCGCTCGTTGCGAGCCACCTACCGGGCGGCCGACGACCTGCCCGGCGCCGGCAACTGCACGGTCACCCTGGCCGTCCTGGCCCGAGCCGACGGCGACCGGCGGCTCGCCCGCGTGCTCCTGAACGAGGCCCTCGTCGAGTACGCGGAGGGCCGCCCGGACGGCCACCCCTTGCCGTCAGGGGAGGCGCTCGTGAAGGTCATGAACCGGCTGATCGCCAAGTAGGGGTGCGTCCTCACCCGCCCTCACGCTGCCGATCGTTCCAGGCGCGGGCGGCGTCGATGAGCTCCATCAGGCTCAGGCCGCGCGGTGTCAGGCCGTACTCGACGTGTGGTGGGTTCGCCTCGTGGTCGTGCCGGGTGACCAGGCCGTCGCGCTGCATCGCGCGCAGCGTCTCGGCCAGGACCTTCGAGGTGATCGTGGGCAACTGCCGCCGCAGCTCGCCGAAGCGGCGCGGGCCGGCGGACAGCAGGACGACGACCATGCCCGTCCACTTGCCGCCGATCTGGAACGGGAACGCCGACGACGGGCAAACCGGATCGATGCGGTCCACGAGGGCTCCATCGGTTTCGTTGCGGTAACCGGTGGGTCCGAAGATACCTTCGCCCGCATGACCTCAGGACCCGTAGTGGTGCTCGGCGCGGCCGGCCGGGCCGGCCGCGCCGTCACCGAAGAAGCCGGCCGTCGTGGCCTCCCGGTGGTTCCGGTGGTGCGTGATCTGCGGCGTCACGAAGGGCGGACGGTGGCCGGGAACGCGCTCGACGCCGACTCGGTGACCAGGGCCGCGGCCGGCGCCGCGGCGATCGTCTGCGCGGTCACGCCGTTCACCGCGCCGCCGCCGTCGTTCGACGGATTCGACGTGGGGTTCTACGAACATGTCGTCGACGCGATGTGCGCGGCCGCGGCGCGGACGACGGCGAGCCGGATCATCATGATCGGGTTGTTCGCCACGCTGCGAACCCCGGACGGGCGGCGCGTGCTCGACGATCCCGCGCTGTTCCCGGAGGGGCTGCGGCCCTTCGCGATCGCGCACGCCCGCGCGATCGACCACCTGCGCGACAGCCACGCCGGCGCCGACTGGCTCGTCCTGACCCCACCACCCGGGCTCTCGCTCGACGCCGAGGTGACCGGGGCCTACCGGCTCGGCGACGACATGGTCACCGAGCCGGGGTGGAGCATTCCCTTGTCGTACGCCGATCTCGCCCAGGCCGTCCTTGATCAGATCAGCGCCCCGACCCGCCGGCGGGAACCGGTCGGCGTGGCTGGAACTCGCGGGCCAGGACGTAGCGGGTCACCTTTTCGCCCAGTTTGACGCCCTGGACGTCGGCGCTGCGGAAGTGGACGCCGCCCCAGATGCGGGCCTCGATGACCTCGGCTGTGGCCTGGGAGAAGCTCGTGAAGTGGCGGGTGGTGCCCGAGTCGGCGCTGTACGCGCTGAACGGGATGTCGTCGCGGCCGAAGAACCTTCGGAGCGCCATCATGATGGCGCCGGTCGTGCACGCGTGACCGGACGTGAAGTCGGGGAACGGCGGGGTGATCAGCAGCGGCGTCCAGGTCGGGTCGGCGCTGGTCGCGGGGTTGCCGTCGGTGTCGGCCAGCTGGACCGCGGTGACCGGGCGCCAGAAGTTCCACTCGCGTTTCTGGGTGAAGCAGGCGATCGTCACGTCGGCGCGGGTCACGTCCGACATGGCGTACATCCGGGCGGTCTGCAACGGACTCAGGTGCTGGGTCCGCGCCAGCTGGGCCTTGATCTGCCACTCGGTCTGGCGCCGGTCGTGCCACCAGATGGCCGACTCGGTCTGGTCCTGGGTGCGGACCGTGCTGGTGGCCGAGCCGATCGCCTTCACCTCGTTCAGGTCCTTGGCGTATTCGGCGCTGCCCAGGGCGGGCGGACCGGCCGTTCGGAAATCGGCGCCGCCGCGGATCACGAACGGCCGGACGTCGGGAATGTGCGCGCCGTCCTGGGCGAAGCCGGGCGGGGTGGGCCGCCATTGGCCCGGCGCGGTACCGACGTTCCAGGTGGCCGTGCGGTCGGAGCCGTCGCCGCGGCGGGCGGCGATCATCGCGGCCGCCGCCTCCTCGCCGAGCGCGATGCCGCCCCGCTTGGCCCGTCCGTCGCGGATCGTGGCCAGCGATGCGCCGTACTGCGCACGCAGCGTCGCCGCCTGCGCGGGGAAGAGCGAGAGCAGCACACGGTAGGCGGCGGTGGCCACGGCCGCGTCGAGTGAGTGACCGTGCCGCCCGCGCACGGAGAGCAGATACGGCTCGTACGGGCTGCCGGCGGCCGCGTTGGCCGCGTCGTAGACGGCGCCCTGGACCATCGCGAAAGTCCGGCCATTGATGTACGGAGGCTGGCCGGCGACCTCGTAGGCGGCGGTTTCCGAGTGGGTGGCCCACGTGACGACCATGTTGGGGTCCGGGGCCGGTGCGCCGGCGGCGACGGCCGTGGACGTGGTGAGCACGAGCGCGGCCACGACGGTCCCGCGCCGGATCAGAGCCAACATGAGGGCCAGCCTGCCCATGGACGGCGACCCGGGCAAGGCATCGACATATGCCTATGTCTCCGGTATCCGCTTCTACCGTCTTATGCGCCTTTGCGCGTCACAGGGACGCGACGCGCCGTAGAGCTTCCCCGCCCGCCAGCTCCCGCCGATCGGCCGGGTTGACGATGTAGTACGCCACGGCTTTCAGCAGCAGGGCCGGGTCGGCGGCGAGCCAGCGGCCGCTGATCGTGTCGAACGGCGACAGCGCCTGCGGGCCCGCAGTGGAGCGGCCCAGATAGTTGCGGGTGACCGTGCCGGAGGAGCCGATCGTGCGGATGAACACGACCGGGGCGTGGGCCCACAGGGCGGCCACGTCGACGACCGCCTCCCACGGGACGAAGTGGGTGAAGGTGAGCCCCCGGTGGTGGATGCCGTCGGGGCCGACGACGACCTGGCCGGGGGCGAGCCTCAGGAACACCACGAGGAAGACGGCGAGCAGAACCGCGCCGATGGCCAGGACGGCCGCGACGATGTACCCCTGTGCGCCGCCCCGCAGAGCGGAGGCCACACACATCGCGGCCAGCGCCACGGTCGTCAGGCCGAGGAAGGCTCCGAGCAGATAGGTGGGCGTGGTGCCGTACCGGAAAACCAGGCCTTTGACCTCTTGCCGTACGCCTGTGGTGTCGCCGCGCCGGCGACCGCCGCGGTACGAGTGGAGGCTGAGCGCGGTCAGGTGCCCGAAGTAGACGGCGATGGCCGCGAAGACGACGGCGCTGCCCGTGTCGCCGCCGGTCACCAGCGAGACGGCCGCGGCGGCGATGCCGAGTGTGAGCAGGCCCATGAACACCGTGCCGAACAGCAGCAGACCCGAACGGCGCTTGCCGGCCCACTCCTCCGGCCATGTGGATGCGTACGGAAGAGTCTCCATCAGAAGATAGCGTCCCATGCCTTCTTGGCGCCGTCGCCGATCGCATCACCGGCGGCCGAAATGCCGTTCTCGATGCCGTCCTTGACGCCCTGCGGCAGTCCGTCGTAGACGAAGTCGAGAGTGCCGCTGGCGACCAGCCCCACGGCCAGGCCACCGACCGCGCCGACCACCGTGCCCACGACCGGCACCGGGATGGCCGTGCCGATCACCGCGCCGGCCGCCATCGCGGCGACCGCGCCGCCGACACCGGAGATGACCGCCTTGCCGACCGGTTTTCCCTGGTGGATGTCGTAGCCGATGCCGGCCGCGGTGATGCCCAGCCCGATGATGGGGATCTTGCTGGCCACCCGGGCCCCGGCCTTCGGCGCGCGCCGGGCCAGCTCGTCGGCCTCCAGGAACTTCTTCCAGGAGGCGTTGTTCAGATAGCGCGACTGCGCGGTGCCGCCGGGCGTCTTCAGATAGTGCTCGGCCAGCCGCTTCGAGTCGTCGAGCAGGGCGACCGACTGCGCCTTGAGGATGCTGCGGTGCTTGGCCACCAGGCCACCGAGCGCGGCGCCGTTGACCACGTCACCGGCCTGGAGGAACGCCTTGCCGTAGAGGTCGTCCCACATGTTGCGGGCGATGCTCTTGGCCGCGTTGTTGGCCGTCCAGTAGCCGTCGGCCTGCTTCTGGGCCAGGTTGTAGGCGTCGACCTTGGCCTGATGGGCCCGCACCGCCGCGTCGTCGGTAGGGGCGCCCGACAGGACCGGCCCGTCGCCGGGCGGCTGGATCTGGTCGTCGACAACGGTCAGGCCGGCCGCCGAGGCCATCTGCCGGGTGCGGGCCATGCCCAGCTGGGCGTCCTCCAGCTCATCGGCGTAGACGACGAGCGAGTTGGCGGCGGTCTCGATGTCGGTGCGCAGCGAGTCGGCCTTCTGGCTGCCGCTGTCCATGCGCGCCTGGAAGGCCGGACCGGCGTCACCGTTCCATCCGCGGGCGGCGTCGGCACGGGCCGAGTGCATCTCGGTGACCGTGCTGTCGACCCCGCCGGCCAGCCGGCCCTTGAGCCACTGCGAGGAGGCCCGGATCCCCTCCGGGTCGCCCTCGATACGCGTGTCGATCACCATCAGAAGAGCCCGCCCACCGCCGCATCGGTGCCGGCGTAGCCGGCGCGGGACTGCTCCACCCGGTCGCCGGCCTCCTTGAGCCCGACCACGAGGTTGCCGCAGACGTCGGTGAGGTGCCCGACCAGCGCCGCGATGTCCGGCGACAGGTCACCGGCCTCGGGCGTGGGCGGCACGCTGCCACCGATCTCGTCCAGCGACTCGCCCGCCCGCCGCAGGCGCCCGGCCAGCGACTGGAGGGTGGCGAGGTCGGCCCGGGTCTCGTCACCCATCAGGACACCTCCGCGTGCCGCCGCTGCTCGGGCGGGATCTCGAGATCGAACAGGATCAGCTCGAACCCGGTGGCCAGCCGGACCTCCTCGAGGTTCTCGGTCGGCATGACGGTCCAGGGTTGCTCGGCCCCGCAGCAGTCCACAAGCCGATCGAGGGCGGTGTACGCCAGAAGGGCGAGCCGCCCGTCCCGGGTCTGCCGCAGATCGACGGTGAGCTCGGTGTCCCCCGCCCGCAGCGGCGCACAGGGCACATAGACGAACGGCGGCACGATCACCGGCCGCACCGGCCCGCCCGCCACCTCGTGGTCAGGTGGCCAGTCGTCAGCTCCCGATGGTGTCGTCGGCATGCGCAGCAGTCTATGCACGCACGCCAACCCACAGGACCCACTGACCCGGCGCCCCGATCAGGCGCCGGGCCGAGCTGGCAACCGCCGCGGCGGTTGCGGCAACTCCTGCTAGGACCGATGGTACGCCAGTTCACCATGCCTGTACATGGTTCCTCATGGTTCCCCTTTGTTGATCGCGGTCACCCCTGGGGTGAGATGGTGAGGTTGTGATCGACTTCGACGGGCCGACTCCGCTCTACATTCAGATCGCGGACGTCATCGAGGCGCGCATCCGGTCGGGCGAGTTGCTGCCCGACCGCCCGATCCCGTCCGAGAACCAGATGGTGCAGGAGTTCGGTGTCGCGCGCGGAACGGCGCGCAAAGCCCTCGAACTGCTGCGCGAGCGCGGCCTCGTCGTCACCGTGGTGGGCCGGGGAACGTTCGTCGCCCGCCAAACGCAATGAGCCGACCGGCGTGGATCTGTAAGGAGGCGATGTCCGCGAGTGTCAGTCGTCGGTTTCAGTAGACGACTTCGCCGGAGTCGGGCTGCCTCACGACCACAGCGTGCACCCAATGGGGTGCCCCGTTGGAATCGGCCTGCCGCGCGCATGGGCACCGCCAGAACTCGCCCGCATCACCCTCGATCGGCGGCCAGAACCGGAACTCCAAGGATTGCGGCAGAGGAAGCGCAGCCTCTCCGATGAAGATGTCCTGAGGGATGCCGCCGGGTACGACCAGGTCCACGTTCAGCGGGCTACGCGCCCCACCTGAAGTCAAGGCATCGGCTTTGACCCGGTAGGTCCGGGGCAGCGTGCACCGGTAGAAGATGTTGACCTTCTGCGTGCGGTTGTTCCGGATCCGGACGAATTCGCCGGACGGCTCGGGGCGGAGCTCGCGATGATCACGCTGGAGTTCGGCCTCGGTGAGCCGGCTGCTCGCCTCGGCCGAGATCTTGGCGTGTTCGGCGGACTCGCCGGCGTATTCGGCCGAGAGCCGCGAGGTGGTGGCGGCTTCCTCAGCGGCGGTGGCGCTGCGCTCGCCGGCGTCCGCGGACCGCCGTGCTTCGGCCACGGACTCCCGAGCATGGTCGGCGGCCTGCCGCGAAGTGACTGCGGAGTCCTCCGCGGCTACGGCGCTGCGCCGATTCGACCACGCGGCCCAGAGGGCCACGGCGAGAGCGGCAACGCTGATGATCAGTGTGAGGACGGCCATAGCGGGGGAGCATACGGCGCCGGGTCAGGCGGCCCAGAACACTGTGGACTGGTTGTTCTGGGCCGCGGCGGTGAAGAACTCCGCCAGCTCGTCGTATGCCTCGGCCAAGGTGTTTCGGATGGCCTGGGCCGTCTCGTCGTCGACCGGGTGGAAATCCACCTCGGTCGGGGTGAACGGCTCGAGCAGGGGTGGCTCCGGGAGCTGGAACCACCCCTCGGCGTCGAGCATCGGGCGCAGGTGGGGCTCGAGGTCGGTGAAGGGTGTTCTCGACAACCGCGCCGCGACCTCCGCCACCTGGGCGGGGGTCAGGGCGCGGGAGTCGCCGTCGCGGCCGAAGGCGTGTGCCTCGTCCGGGAAGAGGGTGCCGCCGCTGATGGGGTTCAGCGGGAAACCCGCCTTGTCCATCAGCGTGGCCAGCCTTTCCCAGGCCCGGTCCAGGTCGAGGTCGTCGGGGAGACGGTCGACCTGGTCCCAGGCCCTCTCCGGGTCGGCCCGGATCTCCTCCAGCACCGCCGGGGAGACTCGCCGGAACTCGCCCAGAACACTCATCACTCTCTCCGCATCACGCCGTGTTGTAGGGATTCTGCGCCACGTTGACGTTGTAACAGGACACCGGGTTGAAGGTGAACTCGCACATGAACTGGTCCATCTCCAGCGGATCGTCCGACGACAGCGCCTTGCCGAACTTGAACGCCGCGTAGAGGTCGCCGACGACGCTGAGCGCGCCCAGCGCCGCGCCGCCGCCCCGGGCCACCCGGCCGCCCCGGCTGCCCTCGACCTCGGCCGTGGTCGTGCGCGGCTTGGCGCCGCCCAGGCCCGCGCCCTTCAGCGCCTTCCAGTGCGTGTCGCTGTAGAGCTCGCCCGAGTCCCAGCCCGTGTTCGGGTTGACGATCCGGACGTTCGGGTTGTCCTTCAACCGGGCGTGCATGTCGGCCGCCTGCGTGTCGCTCTCGGCCACGAACACGACGTTCTGCGTCTGCATCTTCGGCTTCTTGCCGTCGACGACCTCGGTCGACATCTTGTTGCGGGCCGTGTTGGCGTGTGCCTCGTTGCGGTCCGGCTTGCCCTCGGTGAAGTCGTACGAGTCGACGCTGACCATCTTGCCGTTCAGCCACGACACCTTGATCGCGTCCGAGGTGGTGCCCCGGACCGTCTTCGCCCCGCCTTCCAGGTCGACCGTGCCCTTGCCGACGATCGGGTTGTTCTCGTCCTGGAGGAAGAACATCGAGCCGTTGCCGGTGCTGGCGTCGTACAGCTCGCCGGCCGTCTTCAGGTGCCGGTTCAGGTACGACACCGTGCCCTGGTCCTTGCTGACGTTGGACCCCTTGAGCAGCCGGTGCGGCACGTTGTTCTGGTCGACGATGGTGGTCGGGTTGGGCTGCGTCAGCGGCTTGTAGGAGCTGGCCGGCGGCGCGCCCCGCTCGTCCATCGGCAGCATCTTGCCGCTGGGGTCGGCGTTGGTGACCGGGTTGTCGCCGGCGTAGGTGTAGCCGCCGAGCTGGTTGGGGTCGGAGGTCTCCAGCACCGGGTCGGGGCTGATGAACCGGCCCAGCACCGGGTCGTACTTGCGGGCGCCGAGGTCGGTGTATCCGGCGGCGTTGCTCTTCGGCGCGGCCAGATAACCGCGGCTGGGGTCGGGCCAGGTCAGCGTGTTGGCGCTGATCCGGGTTTCGCCGTACGGCTTGTACTGCTGCCGGGTCACCTGCTGGGTGGTGGTGTCCATGGCCAGCGTGGCCGTGCCGTGGGCGTCGTTGAACAGGTAGTGCGCGCCGCCGCCGGGCAGTGAGGAGCGGACCGCCACCGGGGCGCCGGTGCCGCCGTGGGCGTAGCTGCGGACCGCGCCGAGGACGGCCGGGGTGGCGGCCGCCGTGTCGACGACGACCTGGGTGTCGCCGGCGAACAGCGTGGTGCGACCCGGCTCGCGCCGGATCAGCTGGTTGCCGTCGGCGTCGTACAGATATTTGGTGATCCCGGCGCCGGCGCCGGTGGTGGCGACCTCGGCCAGGTGGCCTTCGTCGTCCCACTTGAGGTTCTGCCCGGTGCCGTTGGCGTTGGCGCGGGTCAGCAGGTTGCCGGCCACGTCGTAGACGAGCGTGGCCGCGGCGGCGCCGGTGGTGGCGGTGAGCGTGTGCGGCTGGGTCCCGGTCCGGTTGCAGCTGGTCGTGCAGCCGTTCTGATAGCCGGTGGTGACGTCGCTGCCGCCGCTGGTCGAGTGCTCGACCGACTGTTTGCGGTTGCCGATGACGTCGTACTCGAAGCTCTGCCAGTAGGAGCCGGGCCCGGTGGCCACCGTGCCGGCCGCGGGCTTGACCGTCGTGGCGGCCGGGCAGGCGCCGGCGGCGGTCCAGGCGTCGACGAGACGGGTCAGCCCGTCGTAGCGGTAGCACTGCGTGTCGGTGACCGTGTTGCCCGACTCGGACTGCTCGTCGGTGATCGACAGCGGGTTGCCGGCGTCGTCGTACGCGTAGGTGAGCCGGTCGATCAGCGGCCCGATGCCCTCGGTGCGGTAGACCGAGCGCTGGGAGAGCCGCAGCGTGGTCTCGTCGTACGAGTACAGCACCTGCGCCTCGTTGCTGGAGGCGCCCATGGTGACCCGCGACGGCGTACCGAAGTCGGTGTAGACCGTGCCCGAGACGTAGAGGTCCACGCCCGAGGTGGTGGTGGCGGCGCCGAGGGTGCTGTATCCGTAGGTGATGGTCTCGCCGGGCAGGTTGCCGACGGCCGGGTCCTCCTGCTGGGCCAGCAGCTCGACGTTGGGGGTGTAGCGGAACTTGGTGGTGTACGAGACCGGCAGCGGCTTCTCGACGCTGGGCAGGGTGACCGTCTGGCCCAGCGGCTTGCCCATGGCCGAATAGCCGGTGACGGCCACGGTGTAGGCGCCGGTCACGCCGGAGACGTACCGGCTGGACGACGTCAGCTTGCCGATTTTGAGGGTGTCGTACGTCCAGGAGGCGTACTTGAAATTGCTCTTGGTCTTGTCGATCGCGGTCAGCTTGCGTCCGAGCAGGTCGTAGGTGAACGTGAGCTGGATGCCGCGGGCGTCCTTGGTCGAGGTGATGTTGCCGGCGTCGTCGTACGAGGTGAGGGCCGTGCCGGTGTCCGGGTCGGTCCGCGAGATCTGCCGGCCCAGCTGGTCGTACTCGAATTTCCAGACCGACTCGTCCGGCCCGGTGACGGTGGCCTGCTGGCCGGCCGGGGTGTAGCCGTAACGGATGGACTGCGAGGCGCCGCCGGCCGCGGTGAAGCCGTCCGAGAGGTTGCCGGACAGGGTCGGTGCGACCGTGTACTGGGCCAGCGAGGTGGTCTGGCCGCGGGCGTCGGTCGTGCTGGTGGTGGCCACAGTGCCGGCCGGCGGCACCACTGTGGTCTTGTCACCGGTGTACGCGGTGCGGCTGCGCGTGACCTGCACACCGTTGTGCTCGGTGGTGACCTGGGTGGCGCGGCCCATGCCGTCGTGGTCGGTCACCGTGGTCGACGGGATCGTCACCTGCGACACCCGGTCGGAGATGAGCGTGTCGACCGGGTTGCCCGCGGTGGCGTACGCGTTGTTGGTGACGACCGACCAGCCGTGCGAGTCGTACTGGGTGTCGGTGACCGTGGTGCTGCCGTTCTCGCCGCTCACCTGCTTCTCCAGCGGGCGCAGCAGGGCGTCGCTGAGGACCTTGGTGACCGAGTACGTCCCGTCGTCGAGCAGGGTGTTCGTGGTGACCACGGACGGGCCGGTGCTCTTGAGGTCGTACTTGTAGGTGATGCTCGCCGCCGCGCCCGCCAGTTTGCTGCGGTTGGGCAGCCACACCGCGGTGAGCCGGCCCAGGCCGTCGTAGGTGAGCGAGTTGCGGGAGTTGTCGGCGGCCAGCTTCTCGGTGGCCACCTGGCGGGCCGGGTCGAGGGTCAGCGTCTCGCGCTGGCAGTTCACGCTGGACGCGGTCACCGTGGCGCAGCTCGCGCCCGAGGTGACCTGGCTGGTGGTGACGATGCTGGTGGGCAGGGCGCCGGTGGCCGGGGTGATCGTGCGATAGGTGGTCTTGGACAGGCCGGTCGACTTGGGCAGGTGGGTGGTACTGGTGACCCGGCCGTAGGAGTCGAAGGTCTGCGCGGTGTCGTCGAGGAAGGCGCCGGAGGCATCCGACGCCTTCTGGACCAGTGTGACGTTGCCGATCGCGGGCTTGGCCGGGTTGCTCTGCCCGTCGCCGTTGTAGGCGAACGGATTGCCGTCGTACGAGGTGCGCTCGTCGGAGATCAGCGTTCCGGACGGGGTGGCGCCGGCCGACGGGCAGTCCTGCGCCCGCACGATCGTCTCGGCCGGCACGACCATGGCGGCGTTCTTGCCGTCGAGATAGCGGGTGAAGGTGCACTTGGGCACGTTGCCGGCGGCACCGACCTCACCACGGTCGGCCACCTGGACCGGCATGCCGGTGGTGCTCTGGCCCAGCGTGGTGTTGTAGAAGGTGGCGACCTCGGTCTTGCGCCAGCCGTAGGAGACGGCCTGGCGGGTGAGGACCTTGGCGGTGCGCACCATCTGCGCGTTCAGGGCCGGCAGGCCGGTGCGGGCCCGCGTCGCCGTCGGGCCGATGCTCGTCGGCACGGTGACGGTGGCCTGGTCGATGGTGCCGCCCACGCCGGTGTAGACGTCGGTCTCGAAGACCCGGCCGGCGTACACGTCCTTGTCCTCGACCGTGACCGAGCCGTCCTGGCTGGTCAGCGCGGGCGCGTCGCGGGTCTTGCCGCCGGGCAGCGTGTCGCCGTCCATGCCGAGGAAGTAGTACGTCTTGGTCAGCGTCTTCCGGTCGTACACGGGCTTGCCGTCGGTGTAGTGGAAGACGGACGGGTCGCCGGTGGTGACGTGGACCTCGGGATAGCCGCGGAACTGGCCCCAGGTGCGGTACTTCGCCTTGACGACCTCGTTGTCGTCGTAGTGCCAGCCCGGCTTGCCCTTGTAGGCGTACTCGGTGATGAGCTTGGGCTGTGAGCCGTCCTGATAGTGGTTGCCGGCGCTGTCGTAGGTGATCACCGACGTGACCGGGTGGGTGTAGAACCAGTCCATCAGCGGCGCCGGCTGGGCCTCCGGGGTCCAGTAGACCGGGAAGCAGCCGGTGGCGTTGGTCGAGGCGTACTGCTTGGCCTTGGTGTCGTTGGTGTCCGAGGGGTCGCTGGCCGGCACGTCGGAGCAGTCCGGGGTGCTGTAGTCGACGACCGTCTCGGCACCGGACTCGGAGATGATGGTCCGGATCCGGTTGTAGTACATCTTCGGCAGGCCGGGCAGGGTGCCGACCCGGTTCGCGAGCTGGATCGGATAGAAGGTGATCGGGCTGGTCGACGCGTCGGCCGCAGCGCCGCCGAGCCGGTCGAGGCCGGTGTGCTTGATCGACTCGAGCCACAGCGTGGGTGCGTGGTCGCCGCCGTCCGGGAAGGACTGGACGAAGTCGTAGCGGTCGACCTGCTTGGTCGCCCCGCCCACCTGCACCTGGGTGACGATCGAGGTGAGCCGGCGCCGCGACCAGAAGCTCGGCGCGTGGTTGGTGCAGTCCTTGCCGTCGGTGCAGTTGAGGTCGACCGGCACGTCCGGCCAGTACTCGGGATGCGAGACGGTGAACTGGCTGTCGGCGCAGGTGTTGCCGGCCGGCAGCCCGGCGATGCAGCGCTCGGCGGTGGTGAAGACGATCTGGGCGGGCGCGGTGGCCGAGTAGACGGTCGACGCGGTCATGCCGTAGTCGATGCGGCGCAGGGTGCCGCCGCGGACGTACGGCACCGCCTTGTTCTTCATGGCCGGGCCGTAGTAGCCGATCTCCTGGTCGTAGTAGTACGCCGTGGCGTTGCCGCGCGTGTCGACGACGTAGTCCAGGTTGAACCGGTATCCGAGCGTGCAGGCGGTCTCGGCGAAGTCGCCGTCCGGGCAGTCGGCCACGGCCGCGTGCGCCCGGTAGACCGGCATCGTGTACGCCGACTTGGTCTCGTCCTTGCCCGCGGCCCAGCCCGGGAGGCGGTTGAGGCCGAAGTAGTACTGGACGCCGTTCTCGGTGACCCGGAAGTGCTCGCCGTTCTTGGTGCCGTTGGTGGCGCCGGTGAGCCGCTCGACCTTCGTGGTGGCGTCGTCGTTGGCCGGCCGCAGCACCTTGGTGTCGTCGTCGTAGACGAGCGGGGTCGAGGCGCCGTTGAGCGACATCGTCAGGCGCTGGCCGCCCCAGCAGACGTCGGCGTCGTGCTCGGGGGCGCCGGAGTCCTTGACGTCCTTGCACGGCTCGTAGCTGCGCTCGATGAAGCTCTCACCGGAGCTCCAGCCGTCGCCGAGCCACGACGACTGGTTGTTGGTGCCCAGCGTGCGGGTGTCCTGCGAGGCCGAGTTGTAGGTGAGCGAGATGCCCGGCGCGGCGCCGGCGATGGGCGGCGGCACCGCGATCGGATAGCTGTAGCTGAAGGCGCCGGTGTTGCCGGTGACCGACCAGGATCCGCCGGGGGAAAGGCTGGTGGCGCTGTAGTCGCCGGAGGTGCCCGCGGCGTCGGCGGTGGCGGCCAGCACGGTCGCCCCGGTGGCGGCCAGGCTCACCTTGGCCGCGAGCGGGGTGCCGGCCCCGGTCGCCACCGGCGTCTGGGTCTGGCACTTCTCCAGCTCGGGCGTGGTCAGCGCGCAGGCGGGCATGCGGACCAGCCGCAGCCGGGACGCGTAGTCACCGCCGTACGCGTTGCGGAACGTCGAGGGGTCGACGGAGACGTCGACCGGGCCGGCCTTGCCGGCGCTGCGGAGGGTGAAGAGCACGCCCCGGACGCCTGCCTTCCGGGCGACGTCCTGTCCGATCGTGTTCACTTGAGCCTGTGCCGGCTTGGCCAGCCGTACGTTCTTGGCCCCCGCGCCCGGCAGCGTCGCGTTCGCGGCCGGGTTGAACTTGGCGTACGCCGGACGTGCCTTGACCTCGGGGCGGACCTTGCTCGCGCCGAGGGTGACCCGTGGCGGGCCCGATGGCGCCGGAATGCCCGGCTTGGCGACGGCCGGCTCGCCGGCCACCAGCGTGGTCAAGGCCGGTGCCATCACCACCATGACAGTGGCGGCGATGAAACGCCTCAGACCGATTTTGGACAGCATGCGGCAGCCCTTCCCCCGTGGATGCCCGTCGATCGATCTTGATGACGGCGTGCACATAGTACGAACGCGGTGACCGGGCGCGACATCCGCGTGATCTACATCACTGGGCATCGAGACATGCAAGTTTTTCTAACCGCACATGATCACAATGTGCGCCACGCGATCGATGGTCGCGACTTCCTCACGAAGGGTCACAAAGGAACCATGTCGTCACGTTCGACGCGATGGGGCCGCCTGGTAGTGGTACCGGCAGTCTCCGCGTTGCTCATCACGGGGACCGTCGGGACAGCCGTCCCGGCGGAGGCGGCACCTCCGGCACCTCAGCCCACGCCCACCCGGCCACCCAGCCCATCCGTCCCGCCCACCACACAGGACACCGATCCCGCGCCAGCCGCCGAGGCGCCCCCGCCGGCCGCGGCCAAGGCGATCGCCGACGCCTTCGCCGAGGCGCGAAAGAGCGGCCGCACCACGCCGATCCCGGCGCTGACCGACGAGTACACGACCACCGGCGCCATGCCCGACGGCACGCTCGCCACCACGTACTCGGTCACCCCCGAGCGGGTGCAGCGCGACGGCAAGTGGACCGCCATCGACACCACCCTGACCGAGCGCCCGGACGGCACCTTCGCGCCCAAGGTGGCGGCGGCCGACGTCGCGTTCGGCGGTGGCGGCGACGCCACACTGGTCTCACTCAAGCAGGGCGCGAACGCGCTCAAGTTCACCTGGGGCAGCGCCCTGCCGCGCCCGGTGATCACCGGTGACACCGCGACCTATCCGAACGTCCTGGCCGGTGTCGACCTTCAGGTCACCGCCAACGCCACCGGATATTCGTCGATCTTCGTGGTGAAGACGCCCGAGGCCGCGGCCAACCCGAAGGTCCAGCAGCTCGACCTCGGGCTCACCGGCTCCCGCGTCAAGGTCGCGGCGACCCGGGACGGCGGCGCCGAGGCGACCGACACGGCCACCGGGCGCACCGTCTTCCAGGCCAACACCGCGATGATGTGGGACAGCACCCCGGCCACCGGCGCCCCCGCCGAGAAGGCCGCCCTGAGCAAGGCGCTGACCAGCCCGCAGGCCGCGCACGAGGCGGCGTCGGTGATGGGCCGCAACCGCGCCAAGATCAAGGTGGGGTTCGGCCAAGGCAAGCAGTCGCTGACCCTCGACAAGACCCTGCTGACCGCCAAGACCACCAAATATCCGGTCTTCGTCGACCCCGACTGGGGCGTCAAGTACTACGGCAGCCAGTCGTCCTGGGCCCGCATCTCCAGCAACGGCTGGAACGTCTACAACTCGACGTCGACCACGGGCTCCAACAGCGCCCGCATCGGCCTCGACGACTGGCCCGGCGGCGGCGGCGAGAAGGCCCGCACGTACTACAAGATGAACATCTCGGGCATCAAGGGCGCCACGGTCAAGTACGCCTATCTGTACGTCACCCACCGCTGGTCGGCCTCCTGTTCGAAGACCAACGCCGCGGTGTACGCCACCGGCGCCCCCGCCGGCTTCAGCTCCTCCACCCTCTACTGGGGCAAGGAGCCGTCCCGCGGCGCCCTGCTCAACACGCAGGCCGGCCAGGAGCTCAAGTGCGGCACGTCGAGCCCGTCGGCCTCGCCCGGCTCGTTCCCGTTCGACGTGTCCGGCAACGTCGCCTCGCTGGCCAAATCCAAGAAGGACTACGCGTACTTCCTGGTCGAGGCCAAGGACATGAACGACCGGATGTCGTGGAAGCAGCTCGGATACAAGGGCGGGGCCAAGCTGACCGTCCACTACAGCTATCCGCCCACGCTCAACGCCAACGACGGCAAGCAGCACGTCTTCCCGTCGATCACCGACGGCGGCAAGATCATCACGACCTCGCGCCAGCCCACGCTGTCGTGGCGGGCCACCAACCGCTTCCCCAACGGGTACGAGCGGAACCTGATGGTCGACTACCACGTCGAGCAGAAGGGCACCGGCAAGCTGATCGCCTACGGCTACGGGCCGGGCTCCACGACGTACAACAAGAACGGCTCCGACTGGCGGGTCAACGTCGCCCTGCCCGACGGTGAGTATCAGTGGCGGGTCACCGCCAAGAACCAGGACGGTCTCTGGGCGCCGGCCTGGGGCCCGTACATGTACTTCACGGTCGACGCGACGGCGCCCAACCCGCCCACCATCAAGTCGTCGCAGTTCCCGCCCAACCAGGTCGGCGGCAGCTTCACCGACAAGGGTGTGTTCGCGTTCGGCAACGACCGCAAGAACAACGTCACCGGATATCTGTTCAGCTTCGACGGTGACCTCAACAACGTCATGTACGCCAACAACAAGGGCACCCAGTGGACGGCCGGGACGACCATCACCCCGGGCACGATCTACTTCGCCAAGGCCGACAACAAGGACGGCACCGGCACGGTCGTGAACAACGGCAGCGCCGCGCCCGTCTTCGCGCCGCGAACGGCGGGCGCGCACAAGCTGGTGGCCAAGGCCGTCGACGCGGCCGGATCCACCTCCGGCCAGACGACCTATCAGTTCAACGCCGGCACTTCGACACCGGTTTACGTGTACGGCGACAAGATGGTGACCGGATATACGGCCACCAACACCGACGGCACGACCACCGCCGTGCCCAAGGCCACCACGACCAGCGCCGGCGGCGTCATGATCACGCAGCCGAGCTACGCCGGGTACTACTTCGCCGACGGCTATCAGGGCATGCTGGCCAACAACAACACGGCCGGCACCAAGGTCGCCTCCGGTGACAGCGCCACGTTCTCCTTCGCGGTGCCGCAGATCGGCATCTGGGAGATCGGCGCCAACCTGATGGCGGCCAGCGACTACGGCAGCTACTCGCTCACCCTCGACCAGGGCCGGTCGACCCAGGCCACGCTCATCTCGCCGTTCGACGCGTACACCACGCCCAACGGCACCGTCTACCGCAGCTTCGGCACCCCGAAGGACGCCAACGGCGCCCCGATCGTGCTGGACAAAGGCATCCACACGCTCACCCTGAAGGTGACCGGCAAGAACGCCGCCTCCGGCGGCTATCAGGCCGGCATCGACGTGCTGCGGCTCGGGCTGACCGTCACCTGCCCGATCAACGACACCCGGTCCTGCCTCAACAACAAGGCGATCAGCACCTGGACGCCGGGCGGCACGCCCGCCGTCACCGACGCCGACGCCGACGGCTTCGGATATAGCCTCAACGCGGGCAACCTGCGCGACGTCGGCTGGGCGCCCGGCGCCACCGTCAACGTGCACGGCGCCGCGGTCAAGCTCCCGGCCACGTGGGGCGACGGCAAGAACGACAACATGCTGGCGGCCGGGCAGGTGGTCACCGTTCCCGGCAGCGGCGTGGTGAACAAGGGCAACGCCGTGGTCTTCCTCGGCTTCGCCGTCAACGGCGACGTCAAGAGCGCCACCGGCCGCATCACCTACGCCAAGGACAGCGGCTGCAACGTCGCCTCGCAGGCGTACACGATCGACTGGGTGGTCGACTGGGCGTACGTCCCGGCCGGCAACACGGTCGTGAACCTCCCGTGGCGCAACAAGACCGCGGACGGCACGGCGTACAGCGGCGTCACCCCGAGCATCATGGCGTTCAGCGTCCCGCTGGTCTGCCCCGGCGCCGCCGTCTCCAGCGTCTCGCTGCCGCTGCTGTCGAACACCGTCGAGGGACACCCCAACGCCCTGCACATCCTCGGCCTCGGCATCCGGCCCGCCTCGGTCACGGCCGACGGCGGCCGCTGGACCGGCAGCTGGTCGGCCGCGCAGGACACCGGCGCGGTGAAGAACGGCTCGCTCAGCGCGCAGACCGTGCGCGTGCCGGCACGGCTCAGCATCGGCGCCGGCGGCGACACGCCGCGGGTCCGGGTGCGGGTCGCCAACAGCCAGGGCAAGACCCCGGTCACCGTCGACGCGGCCTCGATCGCCCTGCAGGATCCCGGCGCCGGCGGCGCCACCGCGGCCTCGGCCCCGGTGCGCCTGACCTTCAACGGTGCCGCCGGCGCCACCCTGCCGGCCGGCGCCGACCTGCTCAGCGACCCGGTCGCCCTGCCCGCCGGCGACCAGTCCACGGTGCTGGTCAGCCTCAAGGTCAAGGGCAGCCTGAGCGCCGTGCCCGGCCACCTCGACGGCCGCACCCCGGTCTACGTCAGCGCCTCCGACGGCGCCGACCACACCGGTGACACCGACGGAGCGTCCTTCACCGTCTCGGCCATGACGGGCATCCCGCTCGTGGCCGGCGTCGACGTCAGCACCCCGGCGTCCGCACCGGCGGGCTCGGTCGTGCTCTACGGCGACGACGAGCTCAGCCAGGTCAGCGACCCGCTGGCCACGGCGCTGTCCAC
Organism: Actinoplanes sp. CA-131856; assembly: GCF_050956135.1. Classification (GTDB taxonomy): domain Bacteria; phylum Actinomycetota; class Actinomycetes; order Mycobacteriales; family Micromonosporaceae; genus Actinoplanes. Next base: position 2,818,345 of record NZ_CP191849.1, read on the forward strand.
CGACGAGTACGGCAACCGCTATCCGATCCGGGCCGGCATCCTCGACCAGGGCACCAGCAAGGCCCAGCTGCCGCGGGTGGCCAACACCCTCTATCCGCAGAACTCGTACGGCCTGATCGACCGCGAGATCCTCAACCAGACGAACGCGCGGATCGTGCTGCTCGCCGACGGCGGCAGCGACCTGCTCGCCTGCACCGACACCGCGGCCGCGTGCTCGAGCGCGGTGATCAGCAAGCTCAACACCCTCTCCGGGCAGTTGCAGCAGTACCGGGCCGACGACGCCCTGGACTACGCGGTCGGCCTGCCGACCAGCAGCCGCACGCTGAAGGTGTACGTCGCCACGGTCCCCGCCTTCGCCGGCACACACACCGCGGCCCAGGAGACCGCGCGCCAGCTCGTCAACGCCCACATCCTCGGCTCGGGCGGACCGGCCAACATGCAGGGATACGCGGACGGGGTCATCGACTTCGCCGCCGCCGTCTCCCCGGCCGGCACCGTCAGCGCCGAATATCTCACCAACGGCACGCCCAACGGCCTGTACTACCAGGCGCTGGCCCAGCAGTACGTCCTCGACGCCGACAGCGTCGACGCCATCGCCGGCGACGGCACGGTCACCGGCGGCGACGACACGTTCCCGATCGGCGAGTGGAAGCTCGGCGAGGGCACCGGCACGACGGCGGCCGACACCGGCACCGGCACCGGAGACCCAGCCAGTCCCGTCTATCACGACGCGGCCCTGACCAACGTGACCTGGTCGGCCGGCCGCAAGGCGGACGCCAAGGCCGGCACCTTCAACGGCACCAGCAGCTACGCCGACACGAACCTGCCGTTCAACACGGCGAAGAGCTTCACCGTGTCGGCCTGGGTCCGGCTGACCGACAAGTCGGCCAACCGGACGTTCTTCGCCCGCTCCGGCACCAACTACGCCTCGTTGTACGTCCAGTACGACAAGGCGGCCGACGGCTGGCGGGCGCAGATGCCCTCGGCCACCTCCGGCGACTCGATCACCTACTTCGACGCGGTCTCCGACGAGGGGCTGAGCCCGAAGGCCGGCGTGTGGACGCACATCGCGGCGGTCTACGACGCCTCGGTCAACGGCCTCCAGCTGTTCGTCGACGGCGAGGCGCAGGGCCGGGCCGACGAGGTGACCCCGTTCAACGAGCCCGACAAGACGGCCTGGATCGGCCGCAGCGGCGCCACGTGGTTCGCCGGCGACATCGCCGACGTCCGCGTGTGGCAGCGGGCCCTGGGCGAGGCCGAGGTCGCGGGCGAGGCCGAGCCCCGGTCGGCCATGGTGAACTGGCAGTTCGAGGACCAGAGCCTGCCGACCACGGCGACCGACTCGTCGGGCCTCGACCCGGACGCGCCGGGCGCCTTCACCGGCGGCGTCACCTGGAAGGCGGACGGGCACCCGCTGCCCGCCGGCTCGGACGAGGGCATCGACGCCGACCGCGGCGCGATCACCCTGAGCGGCACGGACTCGGCGGTGAGCACCCGGGCCCGGCTGCGCACCGACCAGTCGTTCACGGTGGCCGCCTGGGCCCGCCTGACCAACGACACCAAGTTCTCCACGGTGGTCGGGCAGGCGGGCGCGCACGCCAGCGGCATGCAGCTCAACTTCAGCGGCACCTGCAAGTGCTGGCGTTTCGTGCTGCCGTTGACCGACGTCAACACCAGCCCGGCGTCGACGATCGCGGTCGACCCGAAGCCGGTGGCGCTGAACACGTGGACGCACCTGGCCGGCGTCTACGACGCGTCGACGGGAACGGCCAAGCTCTACGTGAACGGCGCCGAGGTGGCGAGCGTGGCCGTACCGGCACCGACGTGGAACTCGACCGGCCAGTTCGTGGTCGGCCGCGCCTGGTGGAACGACGCGTGGCGCGACTACTTCACCGGCGACGTCGACGACGTGGTCGCCTATCAGGAGGCACTGACCCCGGAGAACATCACCAACCTGATGACGAAGGAGACCCCGCAGGCCTGACCGCTGGAAACGAGGGCCGCATCCGTCACCGGGTGCGGCCCTCGCCGTGTCACGGGAAATCGCGGCATGCGTCAGACGGCTACCGGGAGGTAACACCGTTGAGTAGCGTGACGGCGAGTCCAGTCGGGGGGTAGCCGTGACGGCAGCGCAGCCAGCACAGACCCATGTCTCGGAGAAGCAGGCGCGGCAAGTTGCCGAGGCCGCTCGTGAGACCGAGTGGCGCAAGCCCAGCTTCGGCAAGGAACTGTTTCTGGGGCGGTTGCGGCTCGATCTGATCGATCTGTGGCCCGAGGCCGCGCCCGATCCGGCGTTTCTCGGGCGGCTCGAGGGATATCTGCGCGACGACGTGGACGGGGCCCGCATCGAGCGGGAGGACCGCATCCCGGACGAGGTGTTCCACGGGCTGGCCGAGCTTGGCGCGTTCGGCATGAAGATCGATGAGACGTACGGCGGGCTCGGTCTGTCGAATTTGCACTATTGCAAGGCGCTGACGCTGATCGGATCGGTCAGCCCGGCGGCCGGCGCCCTGCTGTCGGCGCATCAGTCGATCGGGGTGCCGCAGCCGCTGAAGATCTTCGGGACGGCCGAGCAGAAGGCGGAGTTCCTGCCCCGGCTGGCCGCCGGTGAGGTGTCCGCGTTCCTGCTCACCGAGCCGGACGTGGGCTCCGACCCGGCGCGGCTGGCCACCGTGGCCGAGCCGGTCGACGGTGGCTACCGGCTCAACGGGGTGAAGCTGTGGGCCACCAACGGCACCGTCGCCACCCTGCTGGTCGTCATGGCGCGGGTGCCGGGCAAAGGCATCACCGCCTTCGTCGTCGAGGGCGACGCACCGGGCATCACCGTCGAGCGGCGCAACTCGTTCCTCGGCCTGCGCGGTCTGGAGAACAGCCTGACCCGGTTCCACGACGTCTTCGTGCCCGAGCGCAACGTCGTCGGCGGGCCCGGCAAGGGCCTGCGGATCGCGCTCACCACGCTCAACACCGGCCGGTTGTCGCTGCCCGCCATGTGCGTCGGCGCCAGCAAGCGGGCGCTGACGATCGCCCGCGAATGGTCGGCCCAGCGCGTGCAGTGGGGACATCCGGTCGGCCGGCACGAGGCTGTCGCCGGCAAGCTCGCCTTCATCGCCGCCACGACGTACGCCATGGAGTCGATGCTCGACCTGAGCTGCGTGATCGCCGACGACGACCGCAACGACATCCGGATCGAGGCGGCACTGGTCAAGTTGTACGCCAGCGAGATGGCGTGGCGGATCGCCGACGAGCTGATCCAGATCCGTGGCGGCCGCGGCTACGAGACGTCCGATTCGCTGGCCGCCCGCGGCGAGCGCGCCGCCGAGGCCGAGCAGCTCCTGCGCGACCTGCGGATCAACCGCATCTTCGAGGGCTCGACCGAGATCATGCATCTGCTCATCGCCCGGGAGGCGGTCGACGCGCATCTCGCGGTGGCGGGCGACATCATCGACCCGGAGGCCGGTCTCGGCCGCAAGGCGCGGGCCGGGGCCAGGGCGGGCGCGTTCTACGCACGCTGGCTGCCGACGCTCGCGGTCGGCCGGGGGCAGGCCCCTTCGGCGTACGCCGAGTTCGGCCCCCTCGCCGGCCACATGCGCTACGCCGAGCGGGCCTCCCGCAAGCTGGCCCGGTCCACGTTCTACGCCATGTCCCGCTGGCAGGGGAAACTCGAACGCAAACAGGGCTTCCTGGGCCGGATCGTCGACATCGGGGCCGAGCTCTTCGCGATGTCGGCCGCCTGCGTCCGCGCCCAGGCCGAGCGGGAGCGGCGCCCCGAGGGCGTCGAACTGGCCGACCTGTTCTGCCGTCAGGCCCGCCTGCGGACCGAGGCGCTGTTCACCGCGTTGTGGGAGAACAACGACAGCGTGGACGTACGGGCGGCGAAGCGCCTCCTCCAGGGCCGCTACGGCCTGCTCGAGGAGGGCGTCATCGCCCCGCGCCGTGACGAGCGGCCCTGGGTGGTGGCGTGGGAGGCCGGCCCGTCCACCGAGCAGGACGTCCGCCGGCGCATCCCGCCGAGGGAATGACCCGGGCTTCGTTCACCGATAGGTCGGCGTCGTCCGCTCGCTGATGTGGCACCGCCGGCACGTGTGGACCTGCGGCGCGTTGAACTCGGTGCCGGCGTAGAGCCACGGCCCCCAGTCGTGCTCGGGCCAGGAATCGGCCGCGCCGCACCGCAGGCAGTGGCGGACCCGGTCGCAGCCGCCGGCCGGGGCGAACGCGCCCCAGTCATGACGGCCCCGCTCCTCGGTCCTTCCGCAGGCCAGACAGACGCGGACCATCTCGCAGCGGCTTCCCGGGTGGGACCACTCTCCCGAGTGCCGTCCCATCGCACACAGAGCTTGCCGGAAGATGTTCATCTCGGCTCCTCTCCTGCAGCGTACAAGCCGATCGGCCCCGTACTGTGTGGGGGATTGAAACCTGTCGAAGGAGGCCACCGTGAAGACCTGGACCGTCGACGATGTCATGACCAGGGCGGTCGTGTCCGTCAAGGCGACCGACTCCTACCGGGACGTGGTCGACCTGCTGATCGGGAAAAGGCTGAGCGCGGTGCCGGTGGTCGACGACAATCTGCACGTGGCCGGCGTGGTGTCCGAGGCCGACCTGCTGCGCAAGGTCGAGTTCGCGGACGAGGCGGAGCCCCGCATGTTCGAGGGCCGCCGCCGGCGGGGCGAGCGGCGGAAGGCCCGGGCCGGCACGGTCGCCGACCTGATGAGCTCGCCGGCGGTGGTGACGGCCGGCGGCACGTCGATCGCCTCGGCGGCCCGGCTGATGGACCACGAGAAGGTCAAGCGGCTCCCGGTCGTCGACGACGCCGGGCGGCTGATCGGCCTCGTGTCCCGATCCGACCTGCTCAAGGCCCATCTCCGCCCGGACGACGAGATCCTCGCCGACGTGGAGGCGGGTGTCCTCCAGCCGTACGTCGACGACGAGGGCACGACGGTGACGGCGACCGTCGTCGACGGCGTGGTGACCCTGACCGGCCGGGTGCAGCGATACACCTCGGCCCAGATCGCCGAGCGCCTGGCCCGGCAGGTGGCGGGCGTGGTCGAGGTGCGATGCGAGCTCGGCCACGACTACGACGACCGCCAGTTCCTCGACATCCGCAAGGGCACGGTCGCCGGCTGATCAGACGGGAGGATCGGCTCGGGCCGACGGGGCGGCAGGTCGGCTGAGGTCGGCGGCGACGCCCGCCGCCCACGCCCGGGCCCGTTCCAACTCGCCGTCGGCCAGGGGGCCCGTGGTGCCGTTCACCCGGAAGCTCTCCGGCGGCCGGACCATCCGGCAGCCGAGACGCCGCAGACGCCGATGGGCCTTGTGGGCGGCTGAGCCGGGCACGAAGGGCGTGCCGACCCTGGTGTCGAACACGACGGCCGCGACGCCGTCCAGCCGGGGCGACACGTCCAGATATTCGCGCAGCCCGACGTCGGCCGCGCCGGGCCGGACCTCGCCCTGCCGGGCGGCCTCCCGCCGGGTGCCGGACCGGACCTCGCCCTGCCGGGCGGCGTCCTGCCGGGTGCCGGGGCGGCTGAGCCCGAACGCGTGCGTCGGCGCCCCGGCGACCAGCAGGTCGGCGCCGTCGGTGGACGGCATCTCCCGCACCTCGGCCAGCCTCACCTCGAACGCTTCCCCGAGCCCGGCCGCGACGGCGCGGGCCACGGCCCCGGTGTTGCCGAACAGGGATTCGTAGACGACGAGTGCTCTCATGACGGCCTCCGTTCGTTCTCCCTCCACCATGGGCTCACCGGCTCCGCCCCGTCAGGGCCGAAGGACCCCGATCGGGGGTGGGCGCCGCCAGCAGGATCCGGACCCGGCCGGCGCCGGTGACGGTGACCTCGGCCGAGACGCCGAAGATGTCGGCGATCGTCTCCGGGGTCAGCACGGCGGCCGGGGTGCCGGCGGCCACGACGCGGCCGGCGGCCAGCAGGACGATCCGGTCGCAGTACTGGCCGGCCAGGTCGAGGTCGTGCAGGGCCGCGACCACCGTGATCGGGGCGCGGGCCAGGTCGTCCAGCAGGGCGAACCGGTGCCTGATGTCCAGGTGGTTGGTCGGCTCGTCGAGCAGCAGCACCTCCGCCTCCTGGAGCAGGGCGCGGGCGATGGCCACCCGCTGGCGTTCGCCGCCGGACAGCGAGGTCCAGCGCCGCCGCTCCCAGCCGCTCAGACCGGCCCGGCCGAGGGCGTCCGCGATCCGCCGCTCGTCGTCGGCGCCCGGCGGCGCCAGCAGCGGGCGGTGCGGGATGCGGCCCAGCTGGAGCACGTCGGCCACGGTCATGTCGGCGTCGGCCGGGGTGTGCTGGGTGACCACGGCGACGCGGCGGGCCACCTCCCGGCGCGGCAACGTGGCCCGGTCGGTCCCGTCGAGCGAGACCCGGCCGGCGTCCGGGCGGTCAAGACCGGCCAGCACCCGCAGCAGTGTCGACTTGCCGGAGCCGTTGGGGCCCAGCAGCCCGACCGTGCTGCCCGGCGGCGCGTCGAGCGTGACCGCGCTGAGCAGGGCCACGTCCCGGATCCGCCGGTCGATGTCGTGCGCCTCGATCCTCATGACGGGCCTCCGGAGCGGTGGCGCAGGAGCAGGGCGAAGGCCGGCACGCCGAGCAGGGCGGTGACGACGCCGACCGGCAGCTCCTGCGGGGCGAACACGGTCCGGGCCGCGGTGTCGGCCCCGATCAGCAGGACCGCGCCGGCGAGGGCGCAGGCCGGCAGCAGCAGCCGGTGCCGGGAACCGGTGATCCGGCGCACCGCGTGCGGCACGGTCAGGCCGACGAACCCGATGGCGCCGCTCGCCGCGACCAGCACCGCCGCCAGCAGCGCGGTCACCGCGAACAGCAGAGCCCGCACGCGGGCCGGCGAGAACCCCAGCGTCTGCGCCACGTCGGAGCCGAACGCGAAGGCGTCCAGCGCCGGCGCCGCGGCCCAGCAGGCCAGCACGGCCACGCCACCCACGGCCGCGGTGACCGCGACCGAGGGCCAGGACGCCGCGGTGAGCGAGCCCAGCAGCCAGAACATGATGCTGCGGGTGCTGTCCGGATTGGCCTGCCCGACCACGACCAGGCTGGTCAGCGCCGAGAACAGCTGCGCGGTGGCCACCCCGGCCAGCAGGATCCGGGCCGGCTCGGTCCAGCGGCGCCCGGCCAGCAGAACGGCCACCGCGAACGCGGCCAGGCCGCCGGCGAAGGCGCCGGCCGACAGCGCCACCGTCCCGGCGCCCAGGCCCAGCACGAGCACGCCGACGGCCCCGGTGGACGCGCCGGCCGAGATGCCCAGCAGATAGGGGTCGGCCAGCGCGTTGCGGGTCAGCGCCTGCAACACCGCGCCGCACACCGCCAGCCCGGCGCCGACGATGCCGGCCAGCAGGACCCGCGGCATGCGCAGGTCCCACACGATGCTGTCCTCCAGCGGCGGCAGCCGGCGCACCGGCAGCCCGGCGTGCGCGGCCAGCGTCCGCAGCACCTCGCCCGCGCTCAGGTCGGCCACGCCGATGGTCACCGACACGACGACGCTGACCAGCAGGACGCCGGCCGCCAGCGGCAGCACCACCAGCGGCCGGGCCGCCGCAGCCCGGGGAGGGGCCGCCGCAGCCCGGGGAAGGGCCGCCGCGGCACGAGGGCGGGTCACCGCTGGGCGAAGACGACGTAGTCGTCCAGGTACTGCCATACGGTTCCGGCCTCCGTGAAGCCGGCTGCCCGCAGGGCGGCGAGGTGGAACTCCAGCGGGGCGAGGGGCTGCGGCGGGCGGTCGGCGAACCGCTTCTCCCGTACGGGCACGAGCGCGGCCAGGCCCGGTTCGCGCGCCGCCTCGGCGTACCAGGCGTCGTAGCCGAGCGCCCCGGCCGCGAACGCGGCCCGCTGGGTGTCCTCGTCGTGCCGGGCCGACAGGTCGCGCCGGGCCGGTGACCGGTCGTCGAAGCGGAGGTGGTCGGCGTTGAGCAGGATCCCGCCCGGCGGCAGCAGGCCGGCCGCGGCCCGGTAGACGGCGAGCAGTTGGTCGGGGGAGAGCCAGTGCAGCGCGGTCGACGTCAGCACCGCGTCGAAGCCGTCGAACCGCTCGGCCCAGTCCGGGGTGATCAGGTCGACGTCCACCACCCGTACCCGATCACCGAACTCTTCCAGAGCCCCCGAGGCCACGCTCAGCAGGATCGGGTCGTAGTCGACCGCCGTGACCCGGGCGCCGGGGAACGCTTCGAGGACGCGGCGCGCGATCGCCCCCGGGCCGCAGGCCAGGTCGAGCACCCTCGGCTGGTCGCCGTGCAGTCGCAGGATGTCGAGCATGACCTGGAAGCGGTTCTCGCGATGGGCCACATACGCCGCCTGCTGCTCGTCCCAGAGCTGGAGCAACCGCTTCATCGGGCCAGCTCCCCGAGGCCGGCGCCGACCGTCTCGACGGCCGAGACGCTGCGGACACCCGGGTCCATCGACGAGCCGGGCACGGTGATGAAGCGCCCGGCCTTCACCGCGTCCAGCTTGGCCGTGACCGGGTTCGCCTTCAGATAGGCGATCTTCGACTGGGCGCTGTCGCCGTCGCCGCCGCGGGTGAGGTCGGCCAGCACGATCACGTCCGGGTTGCGGGCCGCGATCTGCTCCCAGCTGCCGGCGGGCCAGGTCTGCTGGGCGTCGCCGTAGACGTTCTCCGCTCCGAGCAGCTCGGTGATGGCGGCCGGGACGCCGCCCGGCCCGGCCACGTGGGGTGTGCTGGTGCCGGAGTAGTACCAGAGCAGCGAAGTCCCGTCGTGCTTGGTCTTCAGCGCCGTGTCGAGCCGGGCCCGCTCATCGGCGACCAGGCTCTTGCCGCGCTCGGGCACCCCGAACAGGGTGGCGACTTCCTCGATCTCGCCGAAGAGGCCGTCGAAGGCGAAGGTGGCGGGGTCCTTCTCGCAGGCGAACCGGGACAGGTACGCCGGCACGTCGAGCTTCGCGAGGTCCTGACGTGGTCCGGCGGCCTCACCGGCGTACGCCGAAGTGAATGTCGAATAGACGAAGTCGGGCCGCGCCTCGAGCACCTTCTCGCGCGACGGATAGAGCTTGGCCAGGACCGGAACGCTGTCGTAGGCGGTCTTCAGCGACGGCAGCACCGGGTCGGTCTGATAGCTGGTGCCGGCCATCCGGTCGGCCAGGCCGAGGCTGAGCAGGATCTCGGTGGCGTTCTGCTCCATGGTGATGGCCCGCTGTGGCGCGGCCTTGACGGTGATCGGCAGGCCGCAGTTGGTGATCGAGGCCGCGGCCGGTGGCGGCGACGGAGCGTCGGAGCACCCGGCCAGCAGCCCCACCACCGCCGTCAGTGAAATGAAAACGGTTTTCATGTGCGGCAAGCTACTGTGATCGACTTCCGGCCGTCAAATAGACGAAGCCCGCTCCGTGGAGGGAGCGGGCTTCGGAAACAGCGGGATCAGCAGGTGGGCTCGCCCGACTGGGCCGGCAGGCTCACCGCGTTCCAGGCGGCCTTGACCGCGTTGAACTGGGTGCAGCTGCCCGGGTAGAGGTTCTTCGCGGCCTGGAGCGTCCACACGCGGTACTTGGCGTACGAGGAGCTCGAGGTCTTCAGCAGCATCGCGTTGTACATGATCTTCATGGCGGTCTGGATGCCGACGCCGGTCACCGTGGAGCCGTTGCAGGTCGAGCTGGCCGGCTGGCCGTTGCCGCCGCTGCCCTGGGCCAGCAGGTAGAACCAGTGGTTGCCGGGCCCGGCCGCGGCGTGCACCTCGGAGCCCGGCGTGCTGCTCGAGTAGCAGTTGCTGTCACCGGCGAGCGAGGGGTTGTACATGTAGCGGATCGGGCCGCTGCCGACCAGGTTGACCTCCTCGCCGACCTGGTAGTCGAACGGGTCGTTGGCGTTCGCGGCGTACGCCTCGGTGGCCGCGCCGATGGTGTCGGCCACGAACTCCTGGGTGCCGCCCTTCGAGATGCCGCCCGGGGTCTTGTCGTCGATGCCGTGTCCCAGCTCGTGGCCGACCACGTCGAGCGACGAGATCCACTTGCCGGCGGTGTTCTTGCCGATCTGGATCTGGGTGCCGTCGTAGTACGCGTTCTGCTGGTTCAGGCCGACCCGGATGGGCCAGGCGCCGCCCGAGCCGTTCTGCGCGTTGCGGCCGAGCCACGACGACAGCATCGCGGTCTGCTTCTGCGCCACGTAGAGCGCGTCCACGCAGCCGGTCTCCTTGCTGGTGCCGTTGCCGTTGCCCCACACGTTGTCGGAGCCGCTGAACGTGGTCCGGGTCGAGGCGTCCTGGCAGCTCAGGTTGGTGACCGACGGGTCCTTGAGCGAATACGTCGAGCCGGACTGGGTGGTGTTCAGCGACACCGATCCGTTGATCCAGCCGGTGCCCGTGCCGGTGGCCTCGGTGACGTGCTCCTCGGTGGACAGCGCGCGGCCGGTCGCCGCGTCCACGTCCACCGTGAGGCGGCTGACGCCCTCGGCGCTCGTGCCGTTGACCGTGGTCTCGTACGCCAGCCGGGCCGTCCGCCCCTCGGGGGCGACGATCACCAGCCGGGTCGCCTCGACGCCGCTCACGGTCTTGAGCTGCGCCTTCGCGGTGGCGACGGCCGCGGCCTCGGAGACCGTGGGAACGGTCGACAGCTCACCGATCGGGCTGCTCTGTGCGACCGACGTGTACCGGGTCTGGCCGGCGTTGTCGGTGACCACGACGAAGTCGCCACCCTTGACCGGGAAACCCTTGTAATTGCGGTCGTACGCCGCGTACGTGAGGCCCTGCGACTTGTAGACCTGACTGCGGTGGAAGGTGTCGTGCCCGCTCGCCCGCAGGGCGGCCGGGCGCGCGGCGACCACGGCGTCGGCCTGCGCGACCGCGTCGACGGACGGCGTGGGCGCCTGGGCGGCGGCCGGTCCGGACACCGCGACCAGCGCCGAGGCCGCCGCGGTGCCGGCGGCCAGCGCGAGGACCAGAGGTTTTCTTGCCATCGTGCGTGACTCCTCAGTTGGGGGACGGGAGTCACGCTATCTACGACTATCTATCCACGAATCAGGGAAAACCCTTGCAGAAGGCGGTCGACCTCCTCCTCGGTGTTGTAGTGATAGAGGCTCACGCGGACGGCGCCGTCGGTCCCGGCGAAGTATTCGTACGCGTAGTAGTCGCCGTACGAGACGCAGATGCCCTGGGCGCCGAGGGCGTGGGCGACCTCGGCCGGGGTCCGGCCGGCCACCCGGAACGAAACGGTGGGGCAGCGGTCGGCCGGCGCCGGCAGCACGGTGATCCTGTCGATCGCGGCCAGCCCGGTCAGCAGCCGGTCGAGCAGCCTGGTCTCGTGCTCGGCGGCCGCGGCCATGCTCGCCAGCAGGCGGGTCCGGCGGTCGCCCCCGGCGGCGGTCAGCCCGGCCAGGTGGTCGACGGCCGCGGTGATGCCGGCCAGCAGTTCGAAGCTCAGGGTGCCGTACTCGAAACGGCCGGGAACGCCGGCGGGGGAGGGGATCAGCTTCGCCGGGTGCAGCGGCTCCCACACGGCCGGGTCGGCCACCACCGCCGCGTAGTGCGGGCCCGACCACTTGTAGGCGCTGGTCACGTAGAAGTCGGCGCCCAACGCGGCCACGTCGGTCGGCCGGTGCGCGGTGGCGTGCACGCCGTCGACGAAGACCAGGGCTCCGGCCGCGTGGGCGAGGTCGGCGATCTCGCGCACGGCGGGAACCGTGCCGACCGCGTTGCTGGCCGCGGTCACCGCGACCAGGCGGGTGCGCGGGCCGATGAGGTCGCGGTACTGCGCCACGTCGAGCTCGCCGGTGGCCGGGTCGACCTCGGCCCACCGGACGGTCGCGCCGGTCTGCACCCAGGGCCGGATGTTGGCGTCGTGGTCGAGCCGCGACAGCACCACCTCGTCGCCCGGCCCCCAGCCCTGGGCGAGCGTGCGGGCCACCAGATAGGTCAGCGCGGTCGCGCTCGGCCCGAAGACCACCCCCTCCGGATCGCCGCCGACCAGGTCGGCCACCGCCGACCGGGCCGCGGCGACGATCTCCCCGGAGCGGCGCGCGGGCTCGTGGGCGGTGCCGCGGTTCGACACCGCCGTCCGCATCGCCTGGGCGATCGCGTCGATCACCGTGGCCGCCGGCTGGGTGCCGCCGGCGCCGTCGAGCTGGGCGAAGCCTTCGGCCAGAGCGGGATAGCCGGACCGGATACGGTTCACGTCGAAGATCATGGACCGATCAGATCACGCCGCCTACCGTGGACGGCATGACCCTGCCCCTCGGCCTCGACGCATGGCTCGCCCTCGACCCGGCCGGCCGTGACGCCCGGCGCGCCGAGGCGCTCGACCACGCCGAAACGACAAAACAGACTCATGGCGCGTACGTCACCACGCTGCGCCCGGACGCGGCGTTCGGCGGTGAGCTGGCCGGCGTCCCGTTCGCGGTCAAGGACAACATCGACGTGGCCGGCGTACCCACCACGGCCGGCAGCCCGCTGCTGGCCGACGGCGTGGCCGAGGTCGACGCCGGGGTGGTCAGCGCCCTGCGCGCGGCCGGCGCGGTGGTGATCGGCAAGACCAACATGCACGAGCTGGCCCTCGGCATCACCAGCAACAACACCGCGTACGGCCCGGTGCGCAACCCGCACGACCCCGAGCGGGTGGCCGGCGGCTCCAGCGGTGGCAGCGCGGCCACCGTTGCCCTCGGCACCGTCCCGTTCGCCCTCGGCACCGACACCGGCGCCTCGGTGACCCTGCCGTCGTCGTTCTGCGGCGTCGTCGGGTTCCGCCCGTCCACCGGCCGCTATCCGGGCGACGGCGTCGTGATGATCTCCACCACCCGCGACACCGTCGGCCTGCACGCCCGCACGGTCGCCGACGTGCGCCGCGTCGACCGGGTCATCACCAGCTCGCGGCCCGCGCCCGACCTGTCCGGCCTGGCCGGAGTCCGCCTCGGCGTGCTGCGCGGGCGCTTCGGCGACATCGATCCCCGGGCCGGCGCCGTGCTGTCGGCCGCGCTCGGCACCCTCGCCGCCGCCGGGGCCGAGCTGGTCGACCTCGACCTGAAGGACGACCTGGCCATCGCCGGGGAGGCCGGCCTGCCGATCGTGCTCTTCGAGACCCTGCGGCTGCTGAGGGCCCGTACGGCCAATTCTTTTGACGCCGTTGCCTCGCCCGACGTCAAGGGCATCATGCAGCTCGTCGTGGACGAGCCCGTCCCGGCCGCCGTCTACGAGCGGCACCGGGCCCAGCGCTGGCGGCTGCGCCAGGCGTACGCCGAACTGTTCCCCGGCGTCGACGCCGTGATCGCGCCGACCACCCACGTGCTGCCGCCGCGGGTCGGCGAGGACGTCACGTTCGAGCACAACGGCCGTCACGTGCCCACGTTCGCCACGACGATCCGCAACGCCGCCCCGGGCACGGTGGCCGGCGTGCCCATGCTGTCGCTGCCCGCGGGCCGCACTGAGGACGGCCTGCCGGTCGGGCTCACCCTCGAGGGCCCGGTATTCGAAGACCCGGCGCTGCTGGCGGTGGGCGAAGCGGTGGAGCGGGCACTGCTCTGACCACGGCCCAGACCACCTTGCCGTTGTGCAGCGCCGACGCGCCCCACACGTAGCTGCGGGCGATGACGACGGGCAGCCGGTCTTTTGCCTGGCGCAGCGGGGGCAGGGTCGGCTCCCGATCGCGCAGGGCGAGGTAGAGGCTGCTGCTGCGGCGGCAGATGGTGAACAGCATGGCCGTGCCGGCGAACGCGAGCGAGTCCTCGACCAGGTCGCGCGCCACGTCCTGCGCGATCTCGGCCATCTCTGGAACGTTCCAGGCGCGCTGGGCGAGCACGATCAGATCGTGGACGGAGGTCAGCGCGTCCAGATGCGGTGACATCCAGCGCAGCTGAAGACGGTCGGTCAGGAGCGGCGCACTGGCAACCGCGGTGCGTGCCTGGTCGACGGTCACGAACAGCGACAGAAACCGGCCGCAGCCGAGCTGGCGGAGCCGTTTCACCAGCCGCCGGGTCGGCGGGGCGCAGAGCGCCACCTGGGCCGGCGGATGCAGGGTCAGCGCGGCCTGGCTGGCGGCGATCCAGGTGGGAGCGCTGGCGCCGTCGAGGTCGCTCATCTCGCGGACGTCGATGATGATCGCCGACGGGTGCTCGGCCAGGCCCTTGCACAGCGCCTCGTGCACGTCGACCGCGGTGCGGCGGGTCCACTGGCCGCGCACCGTCAGCTCGACGGTCGCGTTGTCCACGGCGTGGCTGAGCGTGAGCGTCACGCCGCCCAGTCTTGAAACGTTGCTTGTCCGGGGTCAACCATCGCCGCGCCTAATCACGCGCTTGGGGGATACCCGATGCATCCGACATTCTGCAGGTCACCAACCTGATCATCCACTACGGTCGATGACATGCGCTTACGACGAGGCCTGGCCGCATTGACGTCCGCCGTGCTGGCCGCCACCGCGCTCAGCACGCCCGCCGCAGCCGGCGGCGGCGGTCTGCCGGGGCGGCATTCGCTGCGGGCGCCGGTCACCGACGAGAACTTCTACTTCGTCATGGCCGACCGCTTCGACAACGGCAGCACGGCCAACGACCAGGGCGGCCTCGGCGCCGACCCGCTGGTGTCCGGGTTCGACCCCACCCGCAAGGGCTTCTACAACGGCGGCGACCTGGCCGGGCTGCTGCGGCGCATCGACTACATCCAGGGTCTGGGCACCACGTCGATCTGGCTGACGCCCAGTTTCAAGAACAAGGCGGTGCAGCTGGAGGACGGCCCGTCGGCCGGCTACCACGGCTACTGGATCACCGACTTCACCCAGATCGACCCGCACCTGGGCACCAACGCCGAGCTGCGGGCGCTGGTCGACGCCGCGCACCAGCGCGGCATGAAGGTCTACTTCGACATCATCACCAACCACACGGCCGACGTCATCGGCTACGAGTCGGGCGCGCGTCAGGCGTACGTCTCGAAAGACGTCTCGCCCTATCGCGACGCCGCCGGGCGACCGTTCGACGACCGTGACTATGCCGGCAAGGCCGTCTTCCCGCCGCTGGACGCCACGAAGTCGTTCCCGTACGTCCCGGTCCTCGACCCGGCCGAGCGGAACCTGAAGGTTCCGGCCTGGCTGAACGACGTCACGCTCTACCACAACCGCGGCGACACCACGTTCACCGGCGAGGACTCGCTCTACGGCGACTTCTTCGGCCTCGACGACCTGTTCACCGAGCACCCGCGCGTGGTCAAGGGCATGACCGACGTCTACAAGACGTGGATCGCCGACTTCGGCGTCGACGGTTTCCGCATCGACACCATGAAGCACGTCAACGACGAGTTCTGGCAGAAGTTCGGGCCCGAGGTGCTGTCGTTCGCCCGCGAGCACGGCAAGCCCGAGTTCTTCATGTTCGGCGAGGTCTTCGACACCTCCCGCAGCTTCACCTCGCAGTTCACCACCCGCGACCGCATGCAGGCCGTGCTCGACTTCCCGTTCCAGGACGCGGCCCGCAACTTCGCCTCCCGCGGCCAGTCCGCGGCCGCGCTGGGCTCGTTCTTCGCCGCCGACGACTGGTACACCGACGCCGACTCGAATGTCTACCAGCTGCCGACCTTCCTCGGTAACCACGACATGGGCCGGATAGGTTCGTTCGTGCAGGCCGACAACCCCGGCGCCGGCGACGCCGAGTGGGTGGCCCGCGACCGCCTGGCCCACGAGCTGATGTATCTCTCCCGGGGCAACCCGGTCGTCTACTACGGCGACGAGCAGGGCTTCACCGGCCCCGGCGGCGACCAGGACGCCCGGCAGACCCTGTTCGCGAGCCGGGTCCCCGAATACCTCGACGACGACCTGCTGGGCACGACGGCCACCCACGCCCAGGACAACTTCGTCACGACGCACCCGCTCTACTCGGGCATCGCCGCCTTGGCCGCCCTGACCCGTAAGCACCCGACCTTGCGCGACGGCGCCCATCAGCACCGCTACGCCGATTCCGGCGCCGGTGTGTACGCCTTCTCCCGCACCGGCCAGCGCGAATATGTGGTCGCCCTGAACAACAGCGAGCAGCCCCGAACCGTCGCCATCCCGACCTACCTCGCAAAGGCCAAGTTCGATCTGGTGTACGGGACCGGGCCCGCCACCGTGCGATCGGCCACCGACCGCTCTCTGGCCCTGACCGTGCCGCCACTGTCCACGGTCGTCTACGCCTCATCGGGCCGCATCCCGCCGTCGCCGGCGGCACCCGCGGTGACGCTCGGCCGGCCCACCCCCTCGGCCACACCCAGCCGCATGCAGGTCTCGGCCACCGTCGCCGGCTCATCGTTCGCCGAGGTCACCTTCTACGCGCGGACCACCGGCGGCTGGACCCCGATCGGCACCGACGACAACGCGCCCTACCAGGTCTTCCACGACGTGTCGGGCCTGCGCGCCGGCACACAGGTCGACTATCGGGCGGTGGTCCTGGACAACGTCGGCCACAGCCGGGTCAGCTCTTCCCGGGCCGCCCGGGTGCCGGCCCCGTCGCTGACCATCGAGGCCCCCGCCGAGAACGCCAACGTCCGGGGAACCGTCGAGGTGCGGGCGGTGGCCGACCCGGAGCGGGCGACCCATGTGGTCCGCTTCGAACGCAGCATCGCCGGCGGGCCCTGGACGACCATCGGCCGGGACGACTCGTCACCGGCGTACACGGTCTTCGACAACCTGACCCCGCTCAACCTGGCCGCGGGCACCCAGATCCGCTACCGGGCGGTGCTCAGAGAGCCGGCCGCGGTGAGCGAGGTCCGCACGGTCCGGTACGCCGGCCCGCCGTTGACAACGGCCACACTGCACTACTATCGGCCGGCCGGCGACTACACGGGCTGGGGTCTGCACATGTGGGGTGACGCGGTCGACCCGGCCGTGCTGGCCCAGATCGCCTGGGACAAGCCATGGCCGCCGACCCGCGTCGAGAACGGGTGGGCATCGTACGAGATCCCGCTGAAGGACGACACCAAGCCGATCAACTTCATCATGCACCTGCCCAACGGCGACACGGTCCCCACCACCCGCGAGCCGGGCGGAGACCGCGCCTTCACCCCGATCGACAACCCGCAGGTATGGCTCAAACAGGGCGACCCCACCGTTTACACCTCTGCCCCACCGACCACCTGAGGCGGGGCCGCCGCGCACGTCACAGCTGTGCGGGCGGACCATGCGCAAAACAGCCTTTATGCTGGCCGAATGTTCGGGGACTCCGTGCGGCTCCACGGCCGGGACAGCGAGCTCCGCGAGTTGGACCGGCTCCGTGAGAGCGTCCGGGCCGGCCAGAGCGCCACCTTGGTCATCCGCGGTGAGGCCGGCGTGGGGAAGACCGCGCTACTGGACTACGCGGCCCAGCGGGCACTTCCGGTTTTCCGCGTCGCCCGGATCGCCGGCGTGGAGTCCGAGGCCGAGCTGGCGTACGCGGGCCTGCATCAGCTCTGCCGGCCCATGCTCGCTCACCTCGACGCGCTCCCGGGGCCTCAGCAGTCGGCGCTCCGCGTCGCGTTCGGGCTCACCGGCGGCGCCGCGCCTGATCGCTTCCTGGTCAGCCTGGCCACGCTGAGTCTGCTGGCCGAGGTGGCGGGCTCCAAGCCGCTGATGTGCCTGGTCGACGACGTGCAATGGCTCGACCGGGCGTCGAGCGAGATTCTCGGTTTCGTCGCCCGCAGGCTGGCCGGGGAGTCGGTGGCCATGGTGTTCGCCGTCCGTGACACCGCGGGCACGGACCCGGGCCGGTTGACCGGCCTGCCGGTGATGGCCCTGCGCGGCCTTTCCGGCGAGGACGCTCGGGCTCTGCTGGCCACCGTCGTGCCGGGAAGACTCGACCCGGGCATGTGCGACCGGGTCGTGGACGAGACGGGCGGCAACCCTCTCGCCTTGTTGGAGTTGCCCCGGGGCATGAGCCCGGCGGAGCTCGCCGCCGGGTTCGGGCCGCCGGCCGCGGGCGGCGCCGCGGCGGACGTGGAGAAGCATTACGCCGTACGGCTGCGCACACTGCCCGAACCGACGCAGCGGCTCATGCTGTTGGCCGCCTGCGACGGCGCCGGGGACGTCCTGACCCTCTGGCGGGCCGCGACCGGCCTCGGCATCGGGTTCGAGGCGGCCTGGCCGGAGGTGACCGACGGACTGTTCGAGATCGGCGCCCAGGTGCGGTTCCGTCATCCCCTGGTCCGGTCCGCCGTCTATCGGTCGGCCTCGGTCGAGGAGCGCCGGGCGGCACATCAGGCGCTGGCACAGGCCACCGACGCCACCACCGACCCGGACCGGCGTGCCTGGCACCGCGCTCTGGCCAGCGCGGGACCCGACGAGGAGGTCGCGGCGGAGCTCGAGCAGAGTGCCGACCGGGCGCAGGCGCGGGGAGGGTTCGCGGCGGCCGCCGCGTTGCTGGACCGCTCGGCGGACCTGACTCCCCGGCCCGCCGTACGGTTCGAGCGCCGACTGGCCGCCGTACGCTCGCATCTGCGCGCCGGCGCGTTCGGCACCGCGCGGGCCCTGCTGGCGGCGGCCGGGTCGGAGACGACCGATGACCTGGCCGGGGCTCGCCTCGCGCTGCTGCGGGGGCAGGTGGCGTCGGCGTCCGACGCCGGGGGCGACGCGCCGCTGCAACTGGTCGAAGCGGCCCGGCGCCTGGAACGGCTGGACCCCGCGCTGTCCCGTCGCACCTACAGTGACGCCTGGGCGGCCGCGATGTTCGCGGGTCACCTCGCCAGGCCCGGTGGCGACCTGCTGGAGGTGTCGAAGGCGGCGCAGTCCGGTCCCCAGCCGGATGTTCCACTACGCCCGTTCGGCCGCGTCCTGGAGGGGCTGCTCGTCCTGAGCATCGACGGCCGGGCGGCCGCGGAGCCGATGCTCCGCGAGGCGCTCCACTCCCTGCTCGCCAGTGATCTTCCCGCCGAGAACTGGCTCCACTTCGCGGGCCTGGCCGCGACCGCGGCGGCGGCGATCTGGGATCTGGAGACGTGCGGCGCGGTGCACAGCCGGCAGGTCGCGCTGGCCCGTGAGCTGGGCGCGCTCGCCGTGCTGCCCAGTCCGCTGAACGGGATGGCCATGATCGCCACATGGCGCGGCGACGTCGAGGCCGCGGCCCGGCTCACGGCCGAGCACGAGGCGGTCAAGGAGGCGACGGGGAGCAGGATCTCGCCGTACGGGGCCATGCTGCTCGCCGGTTGGCGGGGACAGCCGGCGGACGCCTCCGCGCTCCTCGCGGTGAGCACGGAGGACGCGATCAGCCGGGGCGAGGGGCTCGGCGTGGACCACGCACGATGGTGCACCGCGATCCTGAACAACGGGGTGGGCCGGCACCGGGAGGCGATGGCCGCCGCTCATCCCACCGACCCGGAGGCGCCCGGGTTGCTCATGTCCACCTGGATGCTGCCCGAGCGCGTCGAGGCGGCGGTCCGCTGCGGGGAGCGGGACGTGGCCGTCGCGGCGGTGGCCGAGTTCGAGTCGACCGCGAACCCCGGCGAGCACGGCTGGGGCCGGGGTATCGCGGCGCGTTCGCGGGCTTTGATCAGCGACGGCGACGTGGCGGACGGTCTCTTCCGGGAGGCGATCGAGGAATTGGGCCGGGCCGGGGTCCGGGGCGAGCTGGCACGGGCGCGGCTGTTGTACGGCGAGTGGCTCCACGGCGAGAACCGGCGCGACGAGGCCCGGGACCATCTGCGGAGAGCTCATGACATGTTCGTGGCGATGTCGGCCGACGGCTTCGCCGAGCGGGCGCGCCGAGCCCTTCTCGAGGCCGGGGAACACGTCCGTCGCAGCCAGGCCGGCACCGGTGCCGAGTTGACGCCTCAGGAGCTGCACATCGCGCGTCTTGCCCGGGACGGCCACACCAACCCCGAGATCGGGAGCGAGCTGTACCTGAGCGCACGCACGGTGGAGTGGCACCTGCGCAAGGTGTTCGTCAAATTGGGGATCAGCTCGCGGCGCGGACTCCGGGACGCGTTGCCGAGCCGGGGCACGGCCGTGTGAGGACTCGCGTGGTGGCAACTGTCTCGTCCGTACGCCGGGCTCTCGTGCTTCTCGTGGTGGCCATCCTGCCCTGGATCGCTGGTTGTGGCGGCTCCGGCGACAGCACCGCCGTTGCCTTCGGGGGTGTCCGGGAACAGGGCGCGACCGGATATGCCGTGGCCGAGTTGGAGGGCTACTACGCGGAACAGGGGCTGACGTTCTCGCCGACGTGGGCGACGTCCGGGACCGTGCTCCTGCAGGGCCTGGTCAGCGGCGATTTCGACGTGGTCACCCTCGGCCCGTCGCAACTCTACGGCGCCATCGCGAACGGGGCCTGCGCCCGGGTGCTGCGCCCGACCCAGGGCTCGGGCTACGCGGTGATCGCACAGCCCGGCCTCGGCCTCGACACCACCGCGCCGTACCCCGGCGTCCTCGCCCAGTTGCGCGGCCGCACGGTCGGTGTGCCCGTTCGCGGCGCGGCTCAGGAACTCGTGCTCCGGTCGTTGCTGAGGGACGCCGGCCTGAACCCGGACACCGATGTCACATGGGTGGCGATCGGTGGTGGCGCGGCCGCCGCGGCCGCCTTCGCCTCGCGGAAGGTGGACGTGGCGATGTCGTACTCGTTGCTCGAGACCGGCCTCGCGGCCGGCGGCACCCCCTTCGACAAGCTGGTCGACCTCACCGGCCCGGACACACCGCTGGGCGCCTTCTGGCAGTCGGTGGCCGTGGCGAACTGCGACTGGGCCGACAAGCATCCGGACACGGTGATGAAGTTCTGCCATGCGCTCAACCAGGGGATCGAAGCCCTCGCGCGGGAGCCGGGCGCGGGGCCGCGGGCCTTCGCCTGGCTCGGCCTCGGCGCGGACCCGGCCCAGGCGACAAGCCTGTGGGAGAAGTACAAGTCACCGGTGGTGGACATCCCGCCGCTCAACCAGGAGAACTGGAATCATCAGGCGAGGTTCGCTTCCACCGCGACGGCCCCGGACTTCGCGGAGTACGTGGTCGACGGCTGCGAGACGGCGTGACATGGTGCCCCACGGACGGCTGAGCGTGTGGTTGTGGCGCGTCGCGGCGCCGTTCCTCGTGGTCGGACTGTGGCAGCTGCTGTACCAGCTCGACGTCACGAGTCGCGTACTGCTGCCGAGCCCGCATGCCGTCTGGGACGCCGGGCTGCGGTTGCACAGCTCGGGCGTGCTGTGGCCGAACCTGTGGTCCACCATGAGCGCGGCCCTCGCGGCGCTCGCGCTGTCGGCCGTCGCCGGCATCCCGGCCGGGATCCTGCTCGGGATGCTTCCCCGCACCTGGGCGGTGCTGGCGCCGTACCTCAACGCGGTCAACAGCATGCCCCGCATCGCCCTCGCTCCGGTCTTCCTCGTCGCGCTGGGCATCGGACAGGGTTCCAAGATCGCCCTGGGGTTCAGCGTCGCCGTCTTCGTATTCCTGATGAACGCTCGCGGTGGCGTCCTCAGCACCGACGAGGATCATCGCAGGATGTGCGCCGCCCTGGGAGCGTCCCGGTTCCAGTTGCTCCGCAAGCTGTACGTACCGGTCGCCATCCCGGCCCTCTTCACCGCCTTGCGGCTGGGCATCGTCTTCGCGCTGCTCGGCGTGGTCGGCTCCGAGATCATCGCCTCCCGGGCGGGCGTGGGCCAGCTGATCACGACCTATTCGGCGACGCTGTCGATGGCCCCGGTCTACGCGCTCCTGATCGTCCTCGCGACCACCACCTCCCTGCTCACCATGCTCGTCGGCGCGCTCGAAGGCGTCATGCTCGGCTGGCAGCGGCCCGATCGTCGCCGCGGCCGGCCTCACACCCGTACGGGTCACGCTCCTCCGTTCGACGCTCCCGCGACAACACGCACGGGCTCATCCGCGGTCCAGCTTCGCTCGGTCACAGTGCGGTTCCCCGCCGACGGGCCGTCGCCGCACCGCGTACTGGATGACCTCTCCATGGAAATTCCCGGCGGGCAGTTCATCGCCATCGTGGGGGCCAGCGGCGTGGGAAAGTCGACGCTGCTGAACGTCGTCTCGGGACTGACCCCGGTCTCGTCGGGGGAGGTCACCGTGTCCGGCCGCCCGCCACGTGCCGGCCGTGCGGACGTCGGCTACATGTTCGCGCGCGATGCGCTCCTGCCGTGGCGCACCGCGCGCCGGAACGTGGAGCTGGGCCTGGAACTGCGGAAGATACCGGCGTCCGTCAGGCGGGAGCGCGCCCTCCTGATGCTCGACCTCGTGCACCTGTCCCCGGCCGCCGGCAAATATCCGTCGCAGCTGTCACAGGGCATGCGCCAGCGGGTGGCGCTGGCCCGGACCCTGGCCTCCGACCCCGAACTGCTGCTGATGGACGAGCCGTTCGCCGCCCTGGACGCCCTGACACGCTCCTCGCTGCGGAAGATGGTGCTCGACATCTGGGACAACGAGGCGCACCGCAAGACCGTCCTGTTCGTGACCCACGACCTGACCGAGGCCCTCGTCCTCGCCGACCGGGTCATCACCATCGCCGACGGCAAAATCCGCACCGACGTGCATGTGCCGTACGGCCGTCCTCGCGATCAAGCAGCCTTGATGGCGCGACCCGACTACCGAGCCTTGTACGACCGTCTCGAGGCCGACCTCATCACGACCGACTGACGGAGCCCGCTCATATGCTCCAGTCGTGCCTTCATAGAGGAATTGACTCCTGTTGCAGCTCCTGATCGGCGCGATGGGAGGCGTCGTTTGGTGACGGAACAGGCCGGTCCTAGTGCTTGATGGCGACACCGCAGAACTGGTTGACGTCTATCGAGCCGGTGTCGTTGTCGGGGCGCCAGCGATTGCACGGGACGACGCCCGGCTCCAGCAGGTGGAGGCCGTCGAAGAACTGGGTGATCTGGGTGGCGCTCCGGTACTTGATTTTCGGGGTTCCCCGCTCGTTCCAGAACTCGACTATGCGGTTGGCCTCGGCCGTGTTGATGTCGTCGCAACCGTGGGCTATCACCAGATGGCTGCCGGGTGGGACGGCGTCGATCAGGGTCTGTACGACTGCTCGGGCCTCGTTGTCGTCTCGGAGGAAGTGCAGGATTCCCAGCAGGGTCACCGCTGTCGGGCGGGTGAAGTCGAGCGTCTCGGCCGCGGAGCGGAGGATCGCCTCGGGGTCGTTCAGGTCGGCTTGGAGGTACGTCGTCGCGCCCTCCGGGGTGCTCGTCAGCAGCTTCTGGGCGTGGACCAGGACCAGCGGGTCGTTGTCCACGTAGACCACCCTGGTGTCGGCGGCCGCGGCCTGGGCCACCTCGTGTGTGTTGTTGGCCGTGGGCAGGCCCGAGCCGATGTCCAGGATCTGGCGGATTCCGGCTTCGGCGACCAGGTGGCGTACGGAACGGCGCAGGAATTTCCGGTCTTCCTGGGCCAGTGTGACTATCGAGGGCAGGATCGCGGCGATCGCGTCGCCGGCCTCGCGGTCGACGGGGAAGTTGTCGGTGCCGCCGAGCCAGTAGTTCCACAGCCTGGCCGAGTGCGGCGTGCTGGTATCGGTCACGGTCAACATGATAGATAGGGTCGCCGGGTGGACGACACCTCGAAAAACACGGCAGACCGCATCGGATTATGTCGATCTCATGGAGCGCTGGTAGCGAGGATCGCCGTCAGCCTTTCCACGTCCGGATAGCGGGCCGTCCTCATCAGCGCCACCGCCTCCTCGCGCACCCGCTCGGCGGCCTCGGTGTCGCGACGGTCGCGATGGCAGGTGTAGAGGCCGATGAGCGGGTTCATGCGCAGGTACGTCTCGTCGCCGTAGACGGTCAGGGCGGTGCCGAACGCCTCCACGGCCGCCGGCAGGTCGCCCGCGTGGTGCAGCAACGTGCCGAGTTCCGTCCACGTCTCGGCGGCGTCGGCCGTGTTGCCGTGCCGGTCGTTGATGTCGATGGCGGCGCGGAAGCAGGCGATGGCCCGGGAACGGCCGTCCGGCTCGTAGTAGTGGTGCCAGCCGACCGTGCGCAGGATGTCCGACTCGCCGATCTCCTGCATCTGGCCGTCCAGCTTGCGGTAGTTCTCGCGGGCCTCCAGCGCGTACGGATACGCGGCCGCCGCCTGCTCCGGTGTCGGCACGCGGTGCACGCCGGTGATGGAGATGGCCAGGCTCAGCAGGCCGTGTCCCAGGCGCAGCGGATCGCCCAGCTCGCGGGCCACCTCGGTCGAGCGCTCCAGAGCGGGACGGGCCGCCTCGGGGCGGTTCATCCGCAGGTGACCGCGGCCGATCATGTAGGTGAGGTAGCTGATCCACCAGAGGTCGCCGTCGCGTTCGGCCCGGGCCACGTCCCGCTCGGCCAGGGCGATCGAATCCTCCACATAGAAGTGGACGTCCTGCTGGAAGGAGGCGAAAGCCCACGCGAAGGGGCCGGGGTGGTGTTCGGCCAGGGCCATCGCGTTGCGGTACTCGCCTTCCAGCCAGGCCAGTGCGCCGGCCTGGTCGCCTTCGGCGAACTCCACCGGCTGGGCGCCGGGTGGGATGTCGTCGAGGACCCGGTGGCGGAACGGGTAGAAGACCTTGGCCGCGTTGGCCGCCGAATAGAGATGGTGGTCGGCCAGGCGGCGCAGGACGGCCTCGGCGCCGGTGCGGTCGGCCAGTTCGGTGGCGTACTGCCGGAGAAGGTCGTGGAAGACGAAGCGGTCGGGCTGATGCTCGGTCAGCAGATGGGCGTCGCACAACGACCGGAGAAGCCGGCGGGTGGCGGCCCGGTCCAGGCCCGTCACCGCGCCGGCCGCGGCGAGCGTCACGTCGGGGCCGGGATGCAGGGCCAGATGGCGGAAGACGGTGGCGACCGGCGCCGGAAGGTGACGGTACGACCACGAGAAGACGGATCGCGGGTCGTGGTCGAGGCCGGGCCAGGCGAAGGCGTCCAGGCCCGGCTCGTCGGCGAGCTCGCCCGCGACGACGGCCAACGGTGAGGCGGCCAGCGGGGAGACGGCCGGTGGGGAGGCGGCCAGCGGGGAGACGGCCAGTGGGGAGGCGGCCGGTGGGGAAGCGGCCGCGCGGGCGCAGACCACGGCCAGGGCCAAGGGCAGGCCGCCGCAGCGGGCGATCACCGCGTCCCGGGCGGCCGGGTCGGCGTCGGCCACCTCCGGGCGCAGGCGGGACCGCACGTAGGCGCGGGCCTCGTCATCGGTGAACGCGTCGAGGCGTACCTCCCGGGCGCCCTCGGTCATCACCAGGCCGGTGAGGCGGGCACGGCCGGTCACCACCACCGCGCAGCCGGGCGTGCCGGGCAGCAGCGGGCGCACCTGGCCGGCGTCGCGGGCGTTGTCCAGCACCAGCAGCATCCGGCGGCCGGCCAGGACGCTGCGGTAGAGGGCGACCCGCTCGTCCCGGCCCGGCGGCACCCGGTGGTCGGGGACGCCGAGGGCGCCGAGGAAACCGGCCAGGATCTCGGCGGGGTCGGTGGGGGAGTCCTCCGGCCCGAAGCCGCGCAGATCGGCGTAGAGCTGACCGTCCTCGTAGCGGGCGGCGACGTCGTGGGCCCAGCGCAGGGCCAGTGTGGTCTTGCCGACGCCGCCGGCCCCGGTGATCAGGGCCAGCATCGTGCCGTCGCCGCTGCCGGCGTGCGCCGTCAGCTCGCGCAGCTGGGCCGCGCGTCCCTCGAAGGAGGCGCTCGGCCACGGCAGCTGCGCGGGCCGCACGGGTGGTACAGGCGCGCCCTGAGGACCGGCGAGGGCTTCCGAGCGGATGGCCCGCTCCAGGGCGGCCAGGGCCGGCTCGGGGTCGAGGCCGAGCTCGCCGGCCAGGTAGGAGCCGTGGCGCTCCAGCGCGTCGAGGGCGTCGGCCGGGCGATCGTCGGCCCACAGCCCCCGCGCCAGCAGGCGCCAGCCCTCGCCCCGCATCGGCTGCTCCTCGGTCAGCGCGGTCGCCCTCGCCACGGCCTCCGGGACCCGGCCGAGCCGCAGGAGGAGCTCGACCGCCTTCTCCCGGGCCGACCAGCGCAGCTCCTCGAGCCGGGCCGTCTCCGGCCGGGCCCACGTCTCGCCGGCGAACTGCGCATAGGGCGCTCCCCGCCACGCGGCCAGCCTTTCCTCCAGCGCGGCGAGCGCCCGCGACGGCGGCAGCGTGGGCACGCGGGCCAGATCGCGTTCCAGGGCCCAGGCGTCGACCGCGTCGTCGGCCAGCTTCAGCGCGTATCCGGCGCCCTCGCTGACCAGGACCGTGGCCGCGGCCCGGGGACGGCGGTGCGGTTCCAGCAGGCGGCGCAGCCGGGAGACGTACGCCTGCAAGGAATTGGTCCCGCTCGGCGGTGGCTGGCCCTCCCAGAGCTGGTCGATCAGACGGTCCGGCGTGACCGTGCGGCCGCGGGCCGCCACCAGCATGCCGAGGACGGCCAGCTGCCGATCGGCGCCGGACACGACGGTGTCACCGGCGACGACCTCCACCGGGCCCAGCACCCGGACCTTGAGCATCGGGCGACGGTAACAACATCAAGTCGGGCCAAGTGTCGGGCAAGTGCCACTCCGCATCCTCTGAGGCCGGATTCATAGCCACGGAGGAGAGACACAGTGATGCAGGACGCGACGGACCTGGTGGAGATGCTGCGGCGTCATGCGGACCAGCGCGGGAACCGGGTCGCCGTCCGGCTCGCCGGAGGTGGCGGGCTGACCTACGCGCAGGTCGACCGGCGGGCACGGGCGGTGGCGGATGCGGATGCTGACCGAGTTCACCCGGTCGATCGCCCCCGACGTCTACGACTTCCGGACCGTCTCGTGGCTGCCGCACTTCCACGACATGGGCCTGGCCCTGCTGCTCTTCACGGTCTGGCACGGCGGCACCACCACGCTCATCCCGCCCATGGCGTTCCTGCGCGATCCCGGCCTCTGGCCGCGCACGATCGACGAGGCCCGCGGCAATCTCACGGCCGCGCCCAATTTCGCTTTCGACCTTTGTGTACGCCGAGTGGCGCGCGAGGACGCGGCGGGGATGGACCTGTCGTCCATGGAGATCATGCTGAACGGCGCCGAGCCCGTACGAGCCGGAACCCTCCGCCGTTTCGCGGCCCACTTCGCGTCGGCCGGTTTCCGGCCGGAGGCTTTCGCGCCCGCCTACGGCCTGGCCGAGGGCACGGTCTTCGTCTCGGGGTTGCGGCACGGTGGCTCGCCGCGCACCATCGCCTTCGATCGCCGCTCCCTGCAGGACGGCATCGCCCGGGCGGGCGACGGTCAGACCCTCGTGGGTTGCGGTGGGCGTCCGGAGGGTCTGACCGTACGGATCGTCGACCCGACCCTGCACACCGAATGCGCCGCGGGCCGGATCGGCGAGATCTGGGTGCACGGCCCCAGCATCGGCCTCGGCTATCAGGACGGCGACGCCTTCGACGCCCGGCTGGCCGGGCCGGACTACAGGCCGTACCTCCGAACTGGCGATCTGGGTTTTCTGCACGACGGCGAGCTGTTCGTGGTCGGGCGCTTCGCCGACCTCATCATCCTCAACGGCCGCCTGTTGCAGCCGGAGGACCTCGAATACACCATCGAGCGCAGTCATCGCGCCCTGGAGGGCCGCCGCTGCGCGGTCTTCGCCGTCGGCGAGGACGAGAACAGGCTGGCCGCGGCGGTCGAGGTCCGCCTGGACCAGCCGATCGACGACGAGCGCCGGAGCGACATCGAGACCGCGATCCGCACGGCGGTAGCCCTCGAACACGACGTGGAACTGACCGAGGTCCTCATCGTCGCCACCGGCGCCATCCCGGTGACGACAAGCGGAAAGGCCCGCCGAGCCAAGTGCCGAGAGCTGCTGCTGACCGGCGCCCTGCCGACCCTGTAAGACGCCACCGGCCGGCGGTGGTGAGCCGCCGGCCGTGGGCCTGATGTCAGCGGTCCTGCAGGTGCTCGCCGTCCGGCACGGTCGACGGGCCGGTCACGTGGGCCTCGCCCTCGACGACCACGTTCGCGCCGAAGGTGACGTCGCCGTCGACCTGGAGGCGGGTGGCTCGGCGCAGCGATGGCGGGCCGGCCGGAAAGCGCTGCTCGAAGCCGGGCACCAGGCGGTAGAACTCGGGGTCGAGGGTGGCGACCGGGCCCGCGCCCTCGTACGTGGGGCGCATCTGGCCGTCCGGGGTCAGCTCGTAGGCGTCCGAGCGGACCACCAGCAGGTCGTTGGTGGTCTTGACCGGGGCGAACCTGGTGCGGGGGACCAGCACCGGGCGGGCGCCGGCGATCGAGCCGATGGCGGCGCCCATCGCGGTCTCGAGCTGGACCACCGGCGTACTCGAAGGGTCCTTGGGGTCGACGGTCTTGTTGTTGACGATGAGCGGGAGCACGGGCGCGCCCGGATCGTCCTGCTGCAACCGCCGCAGCGCCTCGAGGTCGATCCACAGGTTGTTGGTGTTGTAGAAGCGCCACCGCTCGACGTCGGTGAACGAGGTGTCGCCGTCGGGGACCTGCGCGGTCTCACGGAGCACGACCCGGTCGCCGCGCCGGGCGAGATGGCCGCCCTTGCGGTCGGCCGGGGTGCCCCGGACGACCTCCATGGCGAACGGGATCTGCTCGGACTCGATCCAGGCAGCCAGGCGTACGTCGACGGTGGCGCCGAGGTTGTCGGAGTTCGACACGAAGCACCAGCGCAGGCCGGCGTCGAGCAGCTCGTCGAGCTTGCCCGACGCGGTCAGCGCCGTGTAGAGGTCGCCGTGCCCGGGCGGGCACCACTCCAGCTCGGGGTCGGCCGGCCACTCGACCGGGAAACGGTCGTCGGCGCGCAGCTTGGGCTCGCGGCCCTGGAGGAAGTCGCTGACGTCGCCGTACCGTTCGAGCGCGGCCAGCGACGGGCCGCGGGTGGCGGCCGAGTTCATCAGGAGCAGCGGCAGGCGGGCACCGTAGCGCTCCCGGACGGCCGTGACCTGGGTGGCGATCACGTCGAGGAAGCTCCTGCCGGGCTTGACCTCGAGCAGCGATTTCGGGCCGGTGAGGCCCATGCTGGTGCCGAGCCCGCCGTTGAGCTTGACCACGACCAGCCGGTCGAGGATCTCGCGGGCCCGCTCGGCCGGCGGCTCGGGCAGCTCCTCGAGCCCGGTCACCTCGCCGAGCGGCTCCAGGTCGTCGCCGGGAAGAAGCCCGGCCCGCGGCTGTGCCAGCTGTTCGAGGCGGCGGCGCAGGGCGGCCAGCTCGGCCGGGTGGGCGCCGTCCTTCTCCGCCTTGGCCAGCGTCGCCTGGACATAACCGGGCGCGTCCATGTCTGTTCCTCCGAGGTGCGGGAAGCGTGTGCTCCACCAGTATCGGCGGTCAGGTCAGGCGCCACACCGCGACGGGGTGATTGGGGTCCGGCCCGTAGGTCAGGCGGCCCGGTTCCACGGCGGTGAAGACCACGGTCCGCTCGGTCGCGCCCTCGTCGAATCCGGTGGAGCACCGCATGGCGAGCCCGGCCGAGCCGTCCGAGCCGACGAGAGCGAAGTCGGCGGGCGTCAGGTCCTCCGCGCCGCGCGTCCCCTCCACGGTCAGGGCGACCGTCAGGAACGGCCCGGACGTGCAGGCCCCGGTCCCGGCCGTGACCCGGCCCGGAGTCAGCCGCACCTCGGTGGCCGTGTTGCGCAGGGTGACGGTCTGGCCGGGGGCGAGAATGGGCGCACCGGCTCGTGGTCGGCCTCCGCGCGACGTTCCATTTCCGCGTCCCAGTCTTCCACGGCGCGCATTGTAGACAGGCGAAAAGTCATTGATGACTTACGATGCGTCGATGTCCGGAACTTTGAAGCGCAGGCTCGCCCTGGCCGTCGTGGCCGGGGTCGGCGCCACCCTGATCGTGTCCGCGGCGCCGGCCGCGGCCGGCGGGGTGCCGCACATCCGAGGCGGGGAGACCGTGCCGGTCTACTCCTACGAGAACGCCGTCCGGGAGAGCGTCTGGGTGCAGACGCCGCTGGACAACGACGAGGACGGGGTGCCCGACAAGGTCGCCGTCGACATCGTGCGGCCCCGCGAGACGGCCGACCGGCGCCTGAAGGTGCCGGTCATCCTCGAGGGCTCGCCCTACTACTCCTGCTGCGGTCGGGGGAACGAGAGCGAGCGCAAGCAGTACGACGCCAACGGCACCATCGTGAAGCAGCCGCTCTACTACGACAACTACTTCGTGCCGCGCGGCTACGCCTTCGTCGCCGCCGACCTGGCCGGCACCGGCCGCTCCACCGGATGCATGGACGTCGGTGGCCGCGAGGAGGTTCTCAGCGCCAAGGCCGTGGTCGACTGGCTGAACGGGCGGGCCAAGGCGACGTACGCCGACGGCACCCCGGCCGTCGCCACCGGCTGGACCAACGGCCGGACCGGCATGATCGGCAAGTCCTGGGACGGGTCGGTGGCCAACGGCGTGGCCGCGACCGGTGTCGAGGGCCTGGAGACGATCGTGCCGATCTCGGCCATCTCCAGCTGGTACGACTATCAGCGCTACAACGGCGTGCTGCGGGTCGAGGACTATCCCGAATACCTTTTCTCGTACGTCAACGGGCGGCCCCTTTCCGCATGCGAGGCGACGGTTTCCCGGCTCGACGAGGGCAGCGACGACGCGACGGGTGACTACAACGGGTACTGGGCCGAGCGGAACTTCCGGCCGGACGCGCGCAAGGTGCACGCCAGCGTGTTCATCGCCCACGGGCTCAACGACACCAACGTGACGACCGATCAGTTCGCCGAGTGGTGGACCCGTCTCGGCGTACCCAAGAAGATGTGGCTCTCCCAGGCCGGGCACGTCGACCCCTTCGACCTGCGGCGCGCCGACTGGGTCGACACCCTGCACCGGTGGTTCGACCGCTATCTGCAGGGTCTGCGCAACGGAATCGACCGGGAACCGGCCGTGTCGATCGAGACGACGCCCGGCACCTGGGTGAGCGAGCGGACCTGGCCGGCCGCTCGGGTGACCAAACAGAGAGTCACGCTGGGCAACGGCGACGGGACGACGGGAACGCTGGGTGGTGGGTCCGGGCGAGCCGTCCGTACGTGGACAGACGCCCCCGATCTCGATGAGGCCACCGCCGTCGCGAGCCCGAACACCGCGGTCCCGGGCCGGGTCGCCTTCCTGTCCGCCCCGCTGACCCGCGAGGTCCGCGTCTCCGGCACCCCGTCGGTGACGCTGCGCGTGCGGGTCGACAAACCGACGACCGAGCTGACCGCCCGGCTCGTCGACTACGGCACCGCCACCCGCGTCGACTATCTGGGCCGGGGCGAGGGCATCACCACGCTGCCCACCGAGTCGTGCTGGGGCGCCGCGACCGCGGCCGACGACGCCTGCTACCGCGACACCGCGCCCAGCCTGGTCACGGCCGACCACGCGATCCT
Organism: Actinoplanes sp. CA-131856; assembly: GCF_050956135.1. Classification (GTDB taxonomy): domain Bacteria; phylum Actinomycetota; class Actinomycetes; order Mycobacteriales; family Micromonosporaceae; genus Actinoplanes. The sequence continues at coordinate 2,849,466 of NZ_CP191849.1, forward strand.
GACCCGGGGCTGGAAGGACGCGGCCCACCACGTGTCGCTGCGGTTCACCACGCCGTTGCGCCCGGACCGCTGGTACACCGTGACCGTCCCGATGCAGGCCACCGACCAGCGCCTGCCCGCCGGTCACGTGCTGGGCCTGATCCTCCAGGCCAGCGACAACGAATATTCGACACCGCAGTCGACCGGCGCCACCATCGCCCTCGATCTGCGCGGCAGCTCCCTGACCCTGCCGCTGGTGGGCCGCCTGCCCCAGCCGGGCGCCACCGCCCCGTCCGTGTCGACGGCGCCCGTGCCGCGCACGTTCGCGCCGCCGCGATTCGATCCATTGGTTCCCTGATTTCGGATTTCTGGTGCGGTCACTGTTGGGGCGCTGTTTCCCAACAGTGACCGCTGCCGCAGTTTCCCGTCATACCTCACGGGTATGCTGCTGCCACGGAGCTGATCACCCGTCACCCACGCTGCTGCGGCGCGGAGCGACATCGGCGCCGGGTCGGCCATGGGGAGGTCGCAGTGCCATTGCTCGCGGGGAGATATCGGCTGGGGGAAGCCCTCGGCCAAGGCGGCAGTTCGGTGGTGCACTACGGCTTCGACACGACCCTGAAGCGCCCCGTCGCCATCAAGATCTTCGACGAGTCCGCGACCGACGTGCTGCGCGAGGCGCGCACGGCGGCCGGGCTCAGTCACCCGAACATCGCCCAGGTCTACGACTACGGCGAGGTCGTCGACGGCAGTGACCGCACGCCCTATCTGGTGATGGAGTTCGTCGACGGCGAGACCCTGTCCGACCGGCTGGCCCGCACCGGCGCGCTGCGCTGGCGCCAGGCCGCCGAGATCGGCAAGGAGACCGCCTCCGCGCTGGCCGCCGCCCACGCCCAGGAGCTGGTCCACCGCGACGTCAACCCGCGCAACATCATGCTCACCTCCGAGGGCGTGAAGGTCCTCGACTTCGGCATCGCCATCGCGGCCGGCCACAACAGCATCGACATCAGCGGCGCCCTGTGGGGCAGCCCGTCCCACCTGGCCCCCGAGCAGCTGCGCGGCGAGCCGAGTTACCCGTCGGCCGACGTCTACGCGCTGGGCCTGCTGCTGTTCGAGTGCCTCACCGGCGACCGGGCGTGGCCGGGCGCCAGCCTGGTCGAGGTCCTGGCCACCCGTCACGGCCGCCCGGCCCCGCGCCTGCCCCGCCTCTCCGGCCTGCCCCGCGACATCATCCGGCTCTACGAGGCCTGCACGGCCGAGGACCCGGCCGACCGCCCCACGGCCCTCGAGATCGCCGAGATCCTCCGTGGTTTCGCCCCGACCCCGCTGACCCGCCCGGCCAGCCACATCCCGTCGGTCCGCTCGGCCACGCAGACCGTTCCGGTCACGCCGGCGGTCACGGCGGTCTCGCCGCGCCGCTCGCGCCGCCGGGTCACCGTCGTCGCCTCCGCCGCGGCCGTCGCGGTGATCCTGAGCATCGTCGGCGTGCAGCTGGTCAACGGCACCGGCACCCCGGGCGGCAAGCAGGCCGAGGCCGCAGTCGAGGGCACCCCGCCGCCCCCGGCGGCCACGCCGCGGACGAGCAGTGCCACCCCGTCCTCGGCCCCGGCCACCGAGCCGGACGAGGAGACGACGAGCACGACCAGGTACGGCGGGCAGACCAAGAACCCCGGCTACACCAAGTCACCGGGCAAGAAGCCCACCAAGAAGCCCACGAAGTCCCCGTCGGCGACGCCGTCGGCCACCCCGAGCAGCGCCCCCGAGACGGTGGAGCCGTCGAAGGAGCCGACCCCCTCGAAGACCCCCGACGAAACAGAGCCTCCGGTCGACCCGACCGACGACCCGACGGACCCGACAACGGCCCCGACCACGGAGGACACCACGCCACCGACCACAGCCCCGGCCGACCCGGTCGACGGCAAGACGGTCGCCTAGCCCGAGGTCACTGCCGGCCTATCGAGCTTCTGCGTATTGCGGCCGCCCGTTGCCGCAGCGCTGATGCCTCGTCGGTCCGGCCCAACGCCTCCAGCGTGCCCGCGAGGTTGCCCAGCCCGAGCACGGTTTCCCGATGCCCAGCGGGTACGGAGGCCTCAGTGACATCGAGAGCACGGCGCTCGAACTCCAGGGCGGCGGAGTGACGGCCCTGGGTGGAGAAGAAACTCAGCCGGCCGATGAGACACGCGAAATTGGCGTCGATATGGGGTGCTGACAGGCTCTGCTCAGGCCAGGTGTCGACCTGCGTTCAGTCGCTCAGCAGCTCGTGGAGTTCGGCGAGGGCGTCCTGTTCCCGCTCGGTGCGGGGCTCCAGTGGGACGCCGGCACGGTCGAGGAGATCGATCGAGACGGCCAGCACGCCGGTGAGCATGACGTGCAGCATCCAGTGCTTGTTCTCCGCGTACAGGCGGAGCAGTTCGGCCACCAGCTCGGGGAACTCGACGGGGTCGATCTTCCAGAAGTCGCCGGTGCCGAGCTCGTCGGTGAGGCCGGTGGGTCTGCCCGCGAACTCGGCCGCGGTGGCGATCATGCCGATGTAGACCTGGCCGGCCTGGTTGGCCGGCCACCAGATGCCCTCGTCCTGGAACTCGAAGGTGTAGGTCACGCTGGTCGCGTCCGGTCGGCGATGGCGGTGACCAGGTCGTCCCACAGCGGTTTCGGGCGGTCGTGGCCCATGTCGGGGACCAGCATGAGCTTGGCGCCGGGGATCAGCTCGGCCGTCCGGCGACCGCCGGACGGGTCGATGAGGGTGTCGTCCAGGCCGTGGATGACCAGGGTCGGCACCTGAAGGGTGGCCAGCTCGGCGGCCCGGGAGCCGTCCAGGATCATGGCGCCGAGCTGGCGGGCGATGCCGGCCGGATAGTAGGCGCGGTCATAGCTGGCCGCGGCCAGTTCCCGCAGGGCCGCGGCGTCCGCGTATCGGCGCGAGGCCCACACCAGCTCCCGTTCGGCGGACGCGATGTAACCGTCGCGGTCGGCCGGTCTCGGTGCGAACAGCACCTGCTGGGCCTGCGGCGTGGACTGGCCCACGCCGGGCTCGCCGGTCGAGGACATCATCGACGTCAGCGTGCGGACCCGGGACGGATGCCCGATGGCCATCCGCTGGGCGATCATGCCGCCCATCGAGGCGCCGACGACGTGCGCGCGGTCGATTCCCAGCGCGGTGAGCAGGCCGAGCCCGTCGCCCGCCATGTCCGCGAGCGTGTACGGGACCATCTTCCGGGCGGTCGCGATGTCACCGCTGCTGACCGCGGCGATGAACGCCATCAGGTCGACCGGCTGGTGCTCCCATGTGGTGGACAGGCCGCAGTCCCGGTTGTCGTAGCGGATCACGTAGCGCCCGCGGTCGGCGAGCATCCGGCACAGGTCCTCGTGCCAGGCGATCATCTGCGCCCCGAAGCCCATGACGAGCAGCACCGCCGGGTCGTGCGGGCGGCCGAAGGTCTCGTAGGCGATCTGTACGTCCGGGGAAACGCTGGCAACGGGCACGGGGGTGACTCTGGCACAGTCCCCTCGCTGGTGTAATCAATTAATGATCTCCAGTGAGCCGCTGGCGTGGGGAGTCGTGGCCAATGTCAGCCGTGAGATCCTCGTTCGCCAGTCGGGCCGGAAAAGGCCGGGGACGCGGCATTTCGTGCCGGGCGCGAGGGTCTGGGTGCTGGCGGTCGGGGCCGACGGGGGCGAGCAGAGGTACGTCGTCGGCACTCGTCGCAACACTGGGGGACGGCGCCTCATCCGGCTGGTGATGGACACCAAGTACCTCGTGAACTACCGGGTCCGGCCCATCTACAGTGCGGCCGTCTACGCCAGCATGGGGCAGCCCATGGAATTCGGCGACCCCATGCCGTACGAGTCCCGGGAGGACGCGCAGGAGTCGGTCGACACCTGGAAATGGCACCGGACGCGCCGGCCCCATCTTGCTCTCACCGGGCGGGAACGCCTGATGCACAACGCCGACGAGGACTGCGAGTTCTGCGACGGGCGTGATGCTTGTCAGATCGGCGCCGCCCTGGACACCAATCCGTACGAGCGGCCCGGCCGGGAGACCCGGGGCAGCTCGTACGGCATGTGGCGAGCCGGCTGGCTCATCGAGAAGAACCGCGAGAACCCGTCCCTGATCGACGATCTCGAACTCCGGCACGTCGCCCTTGTTCGCTACAGCCTGCGCCTCGAAGCCGAGGAACTGGCGCGCGATGTGGTGGGCCGGACGATCGCCGAACTGGAGGCGGACAGGATCGGGCGTGACCGCGTCCATTTCGTCGCCGGGGAGCGGCAGCCCCGGCCGCTGGACGGCGTCGTGCACGCCTGGATCGATGCTGACGAACGCGTGATCCGCGCTCGGACCGGCTGATTTCCGCTCCCAGCGAACGGTGGAAGATCCTCGGAAGGACGGAGGTTGAGCCCCGCATACTCAACTTTTCGGAGGTGCCGGGTGGTTAGCAAGCGACTTCCCGTGTTGTTCCTGGACGACATCGTTCTGCTGCCGGGCATGGTCGTGCCGGTCGAGCTGGACGAGCCCGCTCAGGCCGCCGTGGACGCGGCCCGCACCTCGGCCGGGTCCGAGCTGCTGATCGCCCCGCGGCTCGAGGACCGTTACGCGTCGCATGGTGTGGTGGCCACGGTTCAGCAGGTCGGCAAGGCCCGCGGTGGTACGCCCGCCGCTGTCCTGCGCACCGGGGTGCGTGCCCGCATCGGTGGCGGCGTGACCGGGCCCGGTGCGGCCCTGTGGGTCGAGGTCGAGCCGGTCGAGGCCGGTGTTCCCACCGAGAATGCCCGTGAGCTCGCGGCGGCGTACAAGAAACTGGTCGTCTCGGTCCTCCAGCGCCGCGAGGCGTGGCAGGTCATCGACTCGGTCAGCGCCATCGACGACCCGGGTGACCTGGCCGACACCGCCGGCTGGGCGCCCTATCTGGCCAACGACCGCAAGCGTGAGCTGCTGGAGACCCCCGATGTGGAGGCCCGGCTCAAGCTGCTGATCGAGTGGACCGGCGACTTCCTGGCCGAGTCCGAGGTCAGCGACAAGATCGAGCACGATGTGCGCGAGAACGTCGAGAAGCGCAACCGCGAATATCTGCTCCGTGAGCAGCTCAAGGCCATCCGCAAGGAGCTCGGCGAGGACGAGGCCGAGGGCAACGACGACTACCGCGCCCGCGTCGAGGGGGCCGACCTGCCCGACGCCGTCCGCGAGGCGGCCCTGCGCGAGGTCGGCAAGCTGGAGCGGGCCGGCGACCAGAACCCGGAGGCGGGCTGGATCCGCACGTGGCTCGACACGGTTCTCGACCTGCCCTGGAACGTCCGCACCGACGACAACACCGACCTGGCCGCGGCCCGCGCCGTCCTCGACGCCGACCACCACGGCCTGGACGAGGTCAAGGACCGCATCGTCGAATACCTCGGTGTCCGGGCCCGCCGCGAGTCCCGCGGTCTGACCACTGTCGGTGGCCGCGGATCCGGCGCCGTGATCCTGCTGGCCGGCCCGCCCGGAGTCGGCAAAACCTCGCTGGGTGAGTCGGTCGCCCGTACCCTCGGCCGCAAGTTCGTCCGGGTCGCCCTGGGCGGCGTCCGCGACGAGGCCGAGATCCGGGGCCACCGCCGTACGTACGTCGGCGCGCTGCCCGGGCGCATCGTGCGGGCCATCCGCGAGTCCGGCTCGATGAACCCGGTCGTGCTGCTCGACGAGGTCGACAAGGTCGGCAGCGACTATCGCGGCGACCCGGCGGCGGCCCTGCTCGAGGTGCTCGACCCGGCGCAGAACCACACGTTCCGCGACCACTACCTCGACCTGGACCTCGACCTGTCCGACGTGCTGTTCATCGCCACCGCGAACGTGCTCGACACGATCCCGCAGGCGCTGTTCGACCGGATGGAGCTCATCTCGATCGACGGCTACACCGAGAGCGACAAGGTCGCCATCGCCCGCGACTTCCTGGTGCCGCGGCAGCTTTCGCGGGCCGCGCTGAACGAGGGCGAGGTGACGGTCACCGAGGGCGCGCTCCGCGAGATCGCCGCCAATTACACCCGAGAGGCGGGCGTACGCTCCTTCGAGCGCCTGCTCGCGAAGGCGTTCCGCAAAGCGGCGCTGGGCGACCTGCCCGTCACGGTCGAGGCGGCCGACCTCAAGGACCTGATCGGCCGGCCCCGGTTCACCCCGGAGTCGTCCGAGCGGACGGCCGTCCCCGGCGTCTCGACCGGACTGGCCGTGACCGGGATGGGCGGTGACGTGCTCTACATCGAGGCGTCGCTGCTGCCCGGCGACAAGGGCGGTCTGTCGGTCACCGGCCAGCTCGGCGACGTGATGAAGGAGTCGGCGCAGATCGCGCTCTCCTACGTGCGGGCGCACGCCGAGGAGCTCGGCATCTCGCCCGAGCAGCTCGACCACCCGATCCACCTGCACGTGCCCGCGGGCGCCGTGCCGAAGGACGGGCCGTCGGCCGGCGTCACGATGACCACGGCGCTGGTCTCGCTGCTGCTCGGCCGCAACGTGCGGGCCGAGGTCGGCATGACCGGCGAGGTGTCGCTGACCGGCCGGGTGCTCCCGATCGGCGGCGTGAAGCAGAAGCTGCTCGCCGCCCAGCGGGCCGGCCTCACCGAGGTCTACCTGCCGCAGCGCAACGAGCCCGACCTGGACGACGTGCCGGCCGACGTGCTGGAGGCGCTGACCGTGCACATCGTGGCGGACGTCCGCGAGATCCTGGCCACGGCCCTGGAGCCGGTCGCGGCCGGCCTGGTCACCGCGGCCTGAACGATGGTGGGGCCCGTCAGCGATGACGGGCCCCTTTTTATCTAGCCTGCTCCACGCTGCACCACCAGCTGGTGCGGCCGCCCACCTTGCTCATGGACATGGGGGCGCCGTCTCGGGGGCAATGGCCGCCCGCCCGGCGGAACGGGATCAGCTTCAAGGTGTGGACGCCGCCGTCGCGGATGGCCGCCCGCACGGCCTGACGGGTTGCTCGCAGGAGGCGGTCGATGTCTTCCGCGGTCAGGTGGTCGACGCGGCGGCCGGGGTTCAGGCGGGCCGACCACAGGATCTGGTCGGCCAGCAGGTTGCCGATGCCGGCGATGGCGTCCTGGTCGAGCAGGCGGGCCTTGACCGGGGCCGTGCCGAAGGCCAGGGCGGCGCGGAACTGGGCCGGCGTCACCGTGGCCGCGTCGGGGCCCAGCGCCTCCACCGGCGGATCCAGGCGCACCCGGCCCAGGCGGCGCGGGTCGACCAGCATGAGGCGGCCGCCGTCGGCGAAGAACAGGGCGAAACGCGACCAGCGGTAGTCGCCGGGCAGGCGGCGGCCCTCCCAGTAGTCGCCGCCGTCGATCTCGCCGCCGTCCGGATCGGCGATCACGATCTTGCCGGACATGCCGAGGTGGATGCCCAGCTCCGGGCCGTCGTCGCCGGTGTCACACCACATGCTTTTGCCGCGCCGGTGTGCCCGTACGAGCTCACGCCCGACCAGAGCGTCTTTGATCTGGCCCGGCGGGTGGGGCCGGCAGACGTACGAATCGGCGTCGTCGACGTCAATGATCTTGCGGCCGAGGCCGGACCGCTCGATGACCGCGCGGGCCGACTCGACCTCAGGCAGCTCCGGCATGTTCATCCCCGTTCAGTCCTGTTGTTCGGCGCTGCCCCGGGAATACCCGAGTTCGGCGCCGCCACGCAACGGTATGCCGGACGGGCTGGCACACGGCGGTCATTGCCGGGTGCGGGTTTCGCCGCTTACCGTCATCGATAGACGCCTCGCTGTGGCGGGTGTCCGACCCCCTCGACCACGCCGGCCGCCGCGCCTCTCCACCGCGCGCCCCCGTGAGTCGCATCCCCCCACGTAAGGGCCTGGTTTCGCATGCGCACCCTCCGCTTTCGCGCCCTCGTTCTGGCCGGTTCCGTGCTGCTGAGCACCTTGCTGCCGGCGCTGCCCGCCCGCGCGGACTCCGCGCCCACCCTCGCCGGCCGGATGGCCGCGGTGCGGACCGCGAACACGATCAACTACTACCCGTCGAACGCCGGCTGGACGTACATGTGGACCAGCTTCGATCTGGTACGCATCCACGCCGACTTCAACAAGGCGGCCGCGCTCGGCGCCGACAGCGTCCGGGCCATCGTCTTCCCGCAGACCTTCGGCTTTCCGGTGCCCTCCTCGACGTACACCAATGAATTGAGCACCTTTGTCGACCTGGCCGAGGCCAACGGCCTCGACGTGAAGCTGACCCTGTTCGACTGGTGGTCCGGCTACACGGACGTCGCGGGCAGCATCACGTGGGCACAGACCCTGCTGGCGCCGTACGCCAACGATCCCCGGGTGATCGCCGTCGAGCTGAAGAACGAGATCCCGCCGAACGACGCCGCCGCCATGAACTGGGCCCGCCAACTGATCCCGGCGATCCGTACGACCGCACCCACCATGCCCCTCACGCTGACCGTCGACGGGGCCAGCGGGGCCACCGGCATGGCCACCCTCAAGACGCAGCTGGCGACGACGCCGCTGGACTACTACGACTTCCACTTCTACGGCGCCTCGGAACGGTCCCTGGCCGAGATCCGCCGGGCACAGACCGCTGTCGCCCCGGACGAGGTGGTGATCGGTGAGACCGGCCTGAGCACCCTGTCCGCCTCGGAGGGGGAGCAGGGCGCCTATCTGGCCCGGGTCTTCCGCGCGGCCGGCGAGGCGGGCATCGGCTCGGTCGCGCCGTGGACGCTCAACGACTTCGCCCAGGGCGCCATCCCGACCAACTCCTCGGTGTCGGCGCAGCCCGCGCAGTACAAGTTCGGTCTCCACCGCACCGACGGCACCCCGAAGTTCGGCGCCTCGGTGGTCGACGCGGCCTGGACCACCGGATCGACCCCGAACAGCATCCTCAACCTGGGCTTCGAGGCGGCCGCGGCCGAATCGCCGTGGCGGCAGTACCTTCCGCAGGCCGGCGCCGCCGTGGTGACGACCGAGGCGGCACGTACGGGCATCAAGTCGGCCAAGTTCTCCGGCACGACCCGCTCCGGCAGCAACCTGCCCTCGTTGCTCACCTCGCCCATCACCCCGGTGCAGGCCGGGCAGGCGTGGCACGCCGAGGCGTACGCCCGAGGGGTCTCCGCCGCCGGCATCACCGAGATCGCGCTGAGCTGGTTCGACATCAACGGGACGTGGATCGGCCAGAACACTTCGAACCGTCTGCCGACCGGCACCACGAGCTGGACCAAGCTTTCCGTCGACACGGTCGCGCCGGCCGGCGCGGCGAGCGTGCAGCTGCACCTCAAGTCCGGCGACAACACCGGAACCGTCTACTACGACGACGTCGCGATCTCCTGAGGCCCCGACACGGCCGCCCCCGGGGAAGGGGGCGGCCGCGTCTCGCCGGGGGTCGGCGAGTCTCAGAGCCCGCTGAGCAGGGCCAGCAGGAAGTTCAGGATCGCGGCCAGCTGGCCGGCGGTCGGCGTGCCGTCGAGCAGGCCGACAATCGCGCAGAGCAGGTTGCCGAGCAGGTTCCCGGCGCCGGACACCGCGTTGATGACCAGATGCACCTGGTTGAGGTCGACCGTCAGGCCGAGCAGGTCGAGGTGCAGCGGGCCGAGCGTGAGGTCCAGGATCCGGCAGGTGGCCTGGGCGACGAAGGCGGGAGCGGTCACCGACTGCTCGACGGTGCCGACGGCGGCACCCGCCGAGTCGGTCAACGTGCCGGTCAGGGTGCCGGTGGCCACCAGACTGCCGTCCTGGGCGGCGAACTTGGTGGGCGTGAAGCTGCCGGCGAACGTGCCGGTCCCGCCCGCGGCGTCCGTGAAGGTGCCGGTGATCGGGGCGCTGGGAACGGCGGTGGTGGTGGCGGGCGGCGCGGCGGAGGCTGGGCTGGCCCCCACCGCGGTCAGGCCCAGTGCCGCCACCACGGTGACGGCGAGGATCGAGAGCCTCTTCCGGAGTGTCATGGTTCCTCCTGGCGATTCGCTGTGGACACCGATAAGCCTCGATGCCGCCGGGGTGCCGACCCAGTGACCGCTGCCATCGGGATCGCTGACAAAAGTCACGTTTGCCGTGTTACTGCAGCTCTTGGCTTTACTGCAGCTCTTGGCTCTACTGCAGCCAGCCGGAACTCTCGGCCAGGCGGACGGCTTCGAGCCGGTTCCGGGCGCCGGTCTTCCGCAGGATCACCGAGATGTGGTTACGGACGGTGCCGGCGGCCAGATGCAGCCGGGCCGCGACCTCCCGCGAAGGCACTCCGGACGCGGCGACGCTGAGCACGTCGAGTTCGCGCGCCGACAGAGGGCTGCGAGGGGCGGCGACCATGGCGACGGCCAGACCGGCGTCGATGACACGCTCACCACGGGCCGCCCGGCGGATGTCACGGACAAGCTCGCAGGGCGCGGCCTGGGTGCCGACCACGCCGCGGACGGGGGCGTCGAGCGCCCGGTTGAGCCGCCCGGAGGCGTCCGGCCCGGCCAGCACGAGCACGGCGCAGCGGGGTTGCTCGGCGCCGAGCCGCCCGAGAAGCCGGAGCCCGTCACCGGCCAGCAGCCCGACGTCGACAAGGGCCACGTCGGGCCGCACGGCACGGGCCATGCCGGGCGCTTCGGCAAGCTCGCCGAGCTCGGCGACGACATCGAGGTCGTCTTCGAGGGAAAGGGTGGCGGCGAGGGCGCCGCGGAGCAGATTCATGGGTTCGACAAGAAGAACGCGGATCACAATGGCCTCCCAGCCACGATCAGTCCGGTGGGAAAGAACGACACAGCGCCGGGAGAGAACACCGGCACCGGCCCGATTCCGAACCGGGAGATCTAGCTGGGAGGACCGCAATATTTGGTGGTACGCCCGGACACGCGCACAGGCGCGACAAGGGCCCGAACGGCAGCCGGCACATCCGGCCACCAGAACGAGGACAAGGTGCCCAGAGAAGGCGCCGCCCCACCGGAGGAGTCACGCACCGAGGGCCCGCCGCCGGCCCGGTCCCCGGGCTGCCCAGGCGAAGCCGGCGCCGCGTGCGGCAGTGCATGGCTGTTCCCGGCGGGCACCTGATCGTCGAAGTCACACCGGACGCCCACAAACGCCCGCTCATCACTGATGCTGCTCTCACCGCCAAGTTGTGGCCAGCGCAGACCATCCCCATAACCCGAAATTTCCGGCATGCGGAGCGGGGCCGGGGCGAGCGACGCCGTCAGCGGGAGCGGCTCAGCCAAGGCTGCCGAGCGAAGCGGCAGTTCCAGCGTCGGCGGCGATGGGATGCCCGGCGTGGGTAGCGAGAGGAACTCGACGGCGCCCGAGCCCACCGCCCCTGTTGCCACCGTGAGCTTCCCCGGGTCGAGGACTTCCCTGGGCCTGGACAGCCCTGCGATTGCCGGGTCGAGCAGTTCGGCGGATTTGGGGAGGTTGGCGGTTACCGGGTCGAGGAGTTCGGCGGGTTTGGGGAGGTTGGCAGTTGCCGGGCTGAGGAGTTCGGCCGGCGTGGGAAGGGTGGTGGTCGCCGAGGTGAGGAGAGCGGTGGCCTGCGGGACCGTCGGAACCTTGTGCTGGGGAAGGCTGGTAGTGGCCGCGCTTGTCGGAAGCTTGGTGGTCGCTGTGCCCAGCGGCTTCGCGGGGATGAGGCGGTGGAGCGGGCGCGGAGCCTTGGCCTCGGCTGTCCTCAGCGTGGTGGCCGTCCGTGCTTTGGCCTGCGACGTCTTGTGAGTGGTTGCCTTCTGGGCCGAGACCGTCACCCGCTTGGCGACCTGGGGAATCGGGCTCGCTTGCTTCGTGATGGCCTTCTTGCTCTTCGAGGCAGTCGTGATGGTGCGCTCTGATGCCTTCGCGGTGACGCCCTTGCGCTCTGCGGCCTTCGAGGTGGCGGTCTTGGCGGCGGCGGTCGCGCGCTCTGCGGCCTTCGCGGTGACGGTCTTGCGCTCTGAGGCCTTCGAGGTGGCGGTCTTCGCGGTGGCGGTCTTGCGCTCTGAGGCCTTCGAGATGGTGGCCTTCGCGGTGGCGGTCTTGCGCTCTGAGGCCTTCGAAGTGGCGGCCTTCGAAGTGGCGGCCTTCCGTTCCGCGGCTTTTGGCGTGGTGTCCCTGCGGGCGGTGGCCTCTCGGGTGACGTTCTGAGTCTTTGAGGGGAGGCTCTTGCGGGCTTCGGTCTTCGAGGAAGTCGCTACCGGCGATGGGGGAAATTTCCGGACTTTTGTGGCCTCGGTGGTTAACTTCGCGGCTGTCGGGGAGAAGGTGGAGTCGGTCAGGCTGTCGTCGGCCCGGGCGGCGTGGTCGAAGATCGTCAAGGCTGCGAAAGCGGCTATGGCCAGCCCGAACATGAGCAGGAGGCGGGTCGCTCGCTGTGCTGTCATGGGCCCGCCTCCTCTCGTCCGCATTGCTAGCTATCGATGGTTGCTACCCGTTTGCCGGGGGCTGACACCACGGGGCGGAAGACCAACTTGTCGTCCTCGCAGTCGACCATGATGGTCTGGCCGGGGCGCAGCTCGTTGAACAAGATCTGCTCGGACAAGGCGTCCTCCAGCTCGCGCTGGATCGTGCGGCGCAGCGGCCGGGCGCCCAGCACCGGGTCGAAGCCCTTCGCCGCCAGGTACTTCTTCGCCTCGTCGGTCAGCTCCAAGCCCATGTCCTTGTTCTTGAGCTGGGTCTCGATGCGCGCGGTGAAGATGTCGACGATCTCGAGGATCTCGTTCTGGCGCAGCCGGTGGAACACGATCGTGTCGTCGATACGGTTGAGGAACTCCGGGCGGAAGTGCCGCTTCAGCTCGTCGTTGACCCGTGACTCCTCGCTCTCCGCGGCCTGGAAGCCCGCCGGCGCCGCCCTCCGCGTGCCCAGGTTGCTGGTCAGGATGATCACTGTGTTCTTGAAGTCGACGATGCGGCCCTGGCCGTCGGTCAGGTGACCGTCCTCCAAGATTTGCAGCAGGGTGTTGAAGACGTCCGGATGGGCCTTCTCGATCTCGTCGAACAGGACCACCGAGAACGGCTTGCGGCGCACCTTCTCGGTGAGCTGGCCACCCTCGTCGTAACCCACGTAGCCGGGCGGGGCGCCGACCAGACGCGACATGGTGGAGCGGTCGTGGAACTCCGACATGTCCAATTGGATCAGCGCGTCCTCCGACCCGAACAGGAACGAGGCCAGCGCCTTCGACAGCTCCGACTTCCCCACGCCCGACGGGCCGGCGAAGATGAACGAACCCGACGGCCGTTTCGGATCCTTCAGGCCGGCGCGGGTGCGGCGGATCGCCTTCGCCACCGCCTGCACCGCGTCGTTCTGGCTGACGATCCGCTTGTGCAGTTCCTCCTCCATGCGCAGCAGGCGGGACGTCTCCTCGTCGGTCAGCTTGTGGACCGGGATGCCGGTCCAGTTGCCCAGCACCTCAGCGATCTGCTGATCGCCGACCTCGGGCGCGTGGCGGAGACGCATGCGAGCGCCGGCCTCGTCGATCAGGTCGATCGCCTTGTCCGGCAGGAAGCGGTCGGCGATGTACCGGTCGGCCAGCGTCGCCGCCGCGACCAGGGCGGCGTCGGTGAAGCTGACCCGGTGGTGGGCCTCGTACGAGTCCCGCAGGCCCTTGAGGATCTCGATCGTGTGGGCCAATGTCGGCTCGCCCACCGCGATCGGCTGGAGCCGCCTCTCCAGGGCCTTGTCCTTCTCGATGAACTTCCGGTACTCGTCGGAGGTCGTCGCCCCGATCAACTGGAAGTCACCGCGGGCCAGCAGCGGCTTGAGGATGCTGGCGGCGTCGATCGCGCCCTCGGCCGCGCCCGCGCCGACCAGGGTGTGGACCTCGTCGATGAACAGGATGATGTCGCCCCGGGCGGCTACTTCCTTCACCACTTTCTTCAGGCGCTCCTCGAAGTCGCCGCGGTAGCGCGATCCGGCGACCATGGACGCCATGTCCAGGGTGTAGATCTGCTTGTCCTTCAGCGTCTCGGGCACCGCACCCTCGACGATGGACCGGGCGAGCGCCTCCACGGCGGCCGTCTTTCCGACGCCGGGCTCGCCGGTCAGCACCGGGTTGTTCTTCATCCGCCGGGACAGCACCTGCATGACCCGCTCGATCTCCCGCTCGCGGCCGATGACCGGGTCGAGGCGGCCCTCCCGCGCCCGCTGCGTCAAGTTCGTACCGTATTGGTCCAAGACGGCGGAAGTGACCGGGGGAGTGGGCGCCTGATCCTCGTACAAGGAAAGACGCACCTGTTGGACGTCGGCGCCCAGCCGGACCAGCACCTGCATGGCGACGCCCTCGCCCTCGCGGAGAAGGCCGAGCAGGAGATGCTCGGGGCCGATGTGGTCGTGGCCGAGCTGCAACGCCTCCCGCAGCGACAGCTCCAGCACCTTCTTGGCCCCGGGCGTGAACGGGATGTGCCCGCCCGGCGCCGCCCCGCCGCGGCCGATGATCTCCTCGACCTGGCGCCGTGCGCTCTCCACGGAGAAGCCCAGAGCCGTCGAGTCCTCGTGAACGATGCCGAGCAGGAGATGCTCGGTCCCGATGTAGTCGTGGTCGAGCGCGCGGGCCTCTTCCTGAGCCAGGACGACCACTCGCCGCGCACGGTCGGTGAACCGCTCGAACATGCCACTCACGTCCTCGTGGCGAAGCCCCACGCACCCCGCCCGACGAAGAAAGTGGGCAGCCGGGAATCGCGTGCGCTGAGTCGGAGCCTCTTGGCGTCGGGGCGTGGCCCGCGTGGGGGACCTCGCTACGCTCGTGCATGCGCGGTGCGTTCCCAACGCTACAACGGGAGGAACACCATGAGTCAAACGCGGAGCCGTCGATCGGTGCCCGACCGGGCCCGCAAGCGGGCGATCCGGGCCCTGGCGGCCGAGCTCGGTGTGGCGTATTCCGTGGCCGCGCGCGTGACCGACGAGCACCGGGCCCTGATGTTCGCTGCTCGCGAACGCCGCACGTTCCTCGCCCGTGTTCGCGACGCCCGGCAGGCCGCCGAGCTTCCGCTGGGCCGCGCCGCCCACCTGGTCACGCGCTTTCCCGCATCGCGGGCGACGGCCCTCTACTGCGGCGAAGGCCGGGAAACAGCGATCGCCATGCTGTACGCGGTCGTCGAGCACGAGTCGCCGGACCTGCTGCCGCCGAAGGACGAATTGGACTGGGCGGCCGGGCTGGGCGAGGAAGCCGGTGTGGACATCGCCTGCGCGGCGGTGGACCGGGCGGCCCGGCTCCTGCTCGACGGCGACCGGTGGCAGCTCTGGGTCCGGATCGAGGCCGCCCTGACCGCCTTCGAGACCAGGGCCGATCGGCGTGTCCGGGACGCGGCGATCACCCTCGGACGAGAGCTCAGGTCCACCAGCCTGCGCGGGTCGCTCGACGGTGCCCGGCAGACCCTCGACGCGCTCCTGGTCGAGCCGTACGACGGCCTCGCCCCGGGGGCACGGGTCCCGGGGAGAGGCACTGTCGTCGGCGTCGTCTGGGAGCAGTCGGGCCCGCCCAGCGACTACGTGACTACTGCTTGATCCACTCGAGGATGTCGGCGTCCAGCTTGTCCTGGTAGTCGCCCTGGATGCCGTGCGGCGCGCCCTCGTACACCTTGAGCGTGCCGTCCTTCACCAGCTTGATCGACTTGAGGGCGGCGTCGCCGATCGGCACGATCTGGTCGTCGTCGCCCTGCGCGATGAGGATCGGCACGGTCAGCGCCTTGAGGTCCTCGGTGAAGTCGGTCTCGGAGAAGGCCTTCACGCAGTCGTACGCCGCGGCGAGGTTGACCAGCATGCCCTGGCGCCAGAAGTCGTCCTTGTCGCCCTGCGAGACGGCCCGGCCGTGGTTGGCGCCGAAGAAGCTCTCCGACAGGTCTTTCCAGAACTGCGACCGGTCCTTGAGCACGTTGGCCCGGATGCCGTCGAACACGTCGATCGGCAGCCCGTCCGGGTTGGCCTCGGTCCGCACCATGAGCGGCGGCACGGCGCCCGCGGTGATCACCTTGGCCACGCGGCCCTGCTGCTGGCCGTACTGCGCGGCGTAGCGGACGACCTCGCCGCCACCGGTCGAGTGCCCGATCAGGATCACGTCGTGCAGGTCGAGAGCTTCGATCACGGCGGCCAGGTCACGGGCGTACGTGTCCATGTCGTTGCCCGTGTAGGTCTTCTCCGACCGGCCGTGCCCGCGCCGGTCGTGCGCGATGGTCCGATATCCGGCGTCGGCGAACCGCTTGAGCTCGACCTGCCAGGCGTCCGAGCTCAGCGGCCACCCGTGGCTGAGCACGATGGGCTGCCCACTGCCCTGCTCGGTGTAGTAGATCTCGACTCCGTCGGGGGTGGTGATGAACGGCATCGCGGGGGCTTCCTTCTCGAGTAGCGACGTGCTGCGGATGCGAGGTAGTTGCCCGCCGAAGCATCGCCCGGAACCGGTTCTTACCGCTGCTCACACTTCCTCGGAAAGGCGTTTCGCCTGGTCAGTGGTAGGGCTGTCCGCCATTGCGGGTGGGGGACAGCCCTACCCGGCACGATCACCTACAGGATGTAGGTTTTGATCACCGCCGGATGGAGACACGACCAGCGGAAAACGATCCCACCGGAAGAGACGGCGCCATCCGATGACCTCAGCGCTCGGGTTCCTCGACCCGGAACACCTGATCTCCACCTTCGGGCTGCTCGGCATCCTGGCCCTCGTCTTCGCCGAGTCGGGTCTGCTGATCGGGTTCTTCCTGCCCGGCGACTCCCTGCTGTTCACGGCCGGTCTGCTGGTGGCCGGCGGGACGTACCTCAAACAGCCTTTGTGGCTTCTGTGCCTGCTGGTGTCGGTCGCGGCGGTGGCCGGTGACCAGTTCGGATACGTGTTCGGCCGCCGCTTCGGTCCGTCGCTGTTCCGGCGGCCGGACTCGCGGCTCTTCAAGCGGGAGAACCTGACGCGGGCCGGCGCCTTTTTCGGCAAGTACGGGGCCCGGTCAATCGTCCTGGCGCGGTTCGTTCCGATCGTGCGCACCTTCACGCCCATCGTGGCCGGCGCCGGCCACATGCGCTACCGCACCTTCCTGCTCTTCAACGTCATCGGCGGCACGCTGTGGGGATGCGGCGTGACGGTCCTCGGCTACTTCCTGGGCCAGGTCGCGTTCGTGAAGTCGAACATCGAGCTCATCCTCGTGGCGATCGTCGCCGTCTCGGTCATCCCGGTCGGCGCCGGGCTCCTGCGCGGCCGGCGGCGCGCCCGGTCCGGCCCCTGATCGGGCCCCGGACAGCAACCGGCGCAGAAGGGCCGCGTCGGACTCGTCCAGCGCTCCGACGAACTGCCGGAGAACCTTGGACCGGTCGGGGCGGCCGGTCAGCGCCGCGCTCATCCGCGCCGCGGCCGCGGTGGCGGCGTCCTGGGTCGGCCAGTAGGCGTGCCCGCGGCCCGAGCGGCGTCTCTGGACGGTTCCCTTGTCGTGCAACCGGGTGAGGATGGTCTGCACGGTGTTGTAGGCCAGACCGGCGCCGAGCGCCGCCTGAACCTCGGCCGCGGTCATCGCGCCGTCAGCGGCCCACAGCACGCCCATGGCCGCCGCCTCCAGGCTGCCGGGTGTCCGCCGCCCGTCCTTCGTCGTCACCGTCGCTCGACCTCCTGGCTCAGGATGTTAGAGCCACCTGGTCAGGTTGAGCATGTTGCCGTCGGGGTCGAGGACGTGGGCGACCCGCTGGCCCCACGGCATGTCGTTGGGCTGGGCGGGAACGGACCCGCCGGCCGACTCGACGAGGGGGAGCAGCGCGTCGACGTCGTCGACGTCGGCGCTGAGGATGACGCGGACCGGGGCGCCGATCTGCGTCTTCTCCTCATGCACGATGCCGAGTGCGGTCGCGCCGATCCGCAGCTCGACGTAGAACTCGGGGCCCTCCTCGGGCACTCGCAGGGTCTGTGCGGCGCCGAGCACCGTCTCGTAGAAGGCGCGCAGCCGGGGCAGGTCGGGTGTGCTGACGATGGGCTGGATAGAGGTCATGTGGGGTAGACCTGGCGAACGGCCGGAACTCATCGCGGTCCGGTGATGCCCTCCGGGCGGACGTGGATGATGTGGATGGGCTCGGTGGCCGGGCCCAGGCGGACGAAGTTGTGTTCCGACCAGTTCCAGTGCTCGCCGGTGATCAGGTCGTGCGCCACGAACGCGTCGGTCCAGTTCAGGCCCAGGTCGGGCATGCGCAGGTGGATCCACGTGTCGCGGGTGACGTCCGGTTCCAGGTTGGCCACCACCACGATCACGTCGTCGCGGTCGTAGACCCGTCGTGACTTCGAGAAGACCAGCACGTTGTCGTCGTCGGCGTCGTGCCAGCGCAGGTTCCGCAGGCGGTGCAGGGCCGGGTGGGCGCGGCGGATCTCGTTTATCAGTTTCAGGTACGGGGCGCCGTTGGGTGCGGACCAGTCGCGGTTCTTGTACTCGTACTTCTCGTTGTCGATCTGCTCCTCGGCCCCGGGTCGCGGGACGCGTTCCATCAGTTCGTAGCCGGCGTAGATGCCGTACGAGGGGGAGAGGGTCGCCGCCAGCGCCGCCCGCATCATCCACGCCTCCGGACCGCCGCGCTGCATGAACGGCGTGAGGATGTCGTGGGTGGTCGGCCAGAAGTTGGGCCTCATGTAGGCGGCGGCCGGGCCGGCCAGCTCGGTGCAGTACTCCTCGATCTCCGGCTTGGTGTGCCGCCAGGCGTAGTACGTGTACGACTGCTGGAAGCCCACCTTGGCCAGCGTGTGCATCATCGGCGGGCGGGTGAACGCCTCGGCCAGCCAGATGACGTCCGGGTCGGTGTCGGCGATCAGCCGCTCCCACAGCCACAGCGGCTTGGTGTGCGGGTTGTCGACCCGGAAGATCGTGACGCCGTGGTCGAGCCAGACGCGGACCACACGCAGGATCTCCTCGTACAGGCCCTCGGGGTCGTTGTCGAAGTTCAGCGGATAGATGTCCTGATATTTCTTCGGCGGGTTCTCGGCGTACGCGATGGAGCCGTCGGCCCGCGTGGTGAACCATTCGGGATGCTCGGCGACCCACGGGTGGTCGGGCGCGCAGTTCAGGGCCAGGTCGAGGGCGACCTCGAGGCCGAGCTCGCGGGCCCGCGCCACAAAAGCGTCGAAATCGTCGAAAGACCCGAGGTCCGGGTGTACGGCGTCATGCCCACCCTCCTCGGAACCGATGGCATAGGGCGAACCCGGATCTTCCGGCTCCGCGTGCAGCGAGTTGTTGCGCCCCTTGCGGTTGACCCGGCCGATCGGGTGGATCGGGGTCAGATAGACCACGTCGAAACCCATGTCGGCCACGGCGTCGAGACGCTGGGCGGCGGTGGCGAAGGTGCCGCTCACCCAGCGGCCGGTCTCCTCGTCGACGTGGGCGCCCTCGGAGCGGGGGAACAGCTCGTACCAGGCGCCGTAGAGGGCCCGGTCGCGCTCGACCAGCCAGGGCAGATCGGCCGACGGGCTGACGAAGTCCCGCAGGGGCCGGGCTTGCAGTTCATTCCGTACGGCTTCGGACACGCCCGCGCTCAGCCGCCCGGCCGGGGTGCGCGCGGTGTCCCGCAGCGCCGTCACCGCCTCGGCCAGCGGCGTGCACTGCTCCTTGGACCGGGGCACCTCGGCGATCGCCCGCTCGAGGACCCGCGCCCCTTCCTCGAGCATCAGCTCGACGTCGACACCCGCCTCGACCTTGATCACGGCGTCGTGGTGCCACGTGCCGTACGGATCGGACCAGCCCTCGACCCGGAAGGTCCACCGCCCGGCCCGGTCGGCGCTGACCGTGGCCGACCACGCGTCCAGCCCGGCGTTGACCCGCGTCATCGGCACGGCGTGCTCCTGCCCCTGGGGGTCGGTGAGCACGACGGTGGCGTTGACGGCGTCGTGTCCCTCCCGGAACACCGTGGCCGTGACCTCGAACTCCTCGCCGGTCACCGATTTGGCGGGCCGCGTGCCGTGCTCGACGACCGGCCCGACGCCGACCACCGGGATGCGCCCGATTGAGCTCGTCATACCGACCGACGCTAACGGACGCGGCGGCCTTCTGCCGGGTTCGTGCCACGTTATCGATCGTTCATGTTTGCCCCGGAGCCCATCGACCATCACCAAGGCCGCCGCCCTGACCAGCGGCGATTTCGACGGCGACGGCTACGACGACCTCGTCGTCGGCGTTCCCGCCGAGGCCGACGGCACGAACCGTACGGCGGCCGGCGGGCTCTCGATCCTTCCGGGCTCGGCCGGCGGCCTGAGCGTGGCCGGCATCCGCCACCTCAACCAGAGCAGCCCCGGCGTGCCCGAGACGGCCGAGGCCGGCGACGAGTTCGCGGGCGCCCTGGCCGCCGGTGACATCAACGGCGACGGCCGTGACGACCTGGCTGTGGGTCTGCCGGGCGAGCGCCTGGGCACGGTCGCCGACGCCGGCGGCGTCATCATGTTCCTGAGCGACGCCAACGGCGTCAGCACCGCCGGCGCCCGCTGGCTGGACCAGTCCGACCCGTACGTGCCGGGCAGCCCGACCGCGTTCGACCGCTTCGGCAGCGTGCTGGCCATCGGCCACTACAACCACGACGAGTACGGGGATCTCGCCGTCGGCAGCCCCGGCGAGAGCGGCGGCGGCTCGCTCAACCTCATCCTCGGCGTCGGGACCGGCCTCAACGTGATCGGTGTCTTCTCGGTCGGTGGCGGCGACTTCACCAAGGTGGCCCCGGGCGTGCAGCCGGTGCGGCTCGGCTTCGGTGGCCTGGCCATGGCCGACACCGACGGCGACGGCGCCGACGAGCTGTTCGCGGGAACGCCCGAGGCGGTGGTCGGCGGCAGGACCGGGGCCGGCATGGTCGCGGTCCTGCGGGGCAACAACGACGGCTTCTTCGTCACCGCGTCGTCGGTGCTGACCCGCGCCTCCGCGGAGGTGCCGGGCGACCCGGCGGCGGGCGACGCTTTCGGCGCGGCGGTGGCCGCCGGCGACATCACCGGCGATGGCTTCGGCGACCTGCTGGTCGGTGTGCCCGGCCAGGACGTGGTCGACGCTCCGACGGCCCCGCCCGGCACGGTCCGCGACGCGGGCGTGGTCAGTCCGTTCCGCGGTTCGGCGTCCGGCCTGGTCTCGCGCGGCGCCGACATCTCGCAGGGCTACGAGTACGTCGACGGCGTCTCGCAGGCGGGTGACCGCTTCGGTCACGACCTGCGGGTGCTGAACCTCGACGGCCGCGAGGGCCTGGACGCCGTCGTCTCGGCGCCGGGCGAGCGCGGCGCCACCCAGGGCGACACCGCGGGCACGATCTACGAGTGCCTCGGCGGCGACCCCAACTTCATGTACGGCACGGCGAGCACCTCCGGCGACGAGGTGGCGCAGCCTGGCTTCAACACCAACATCTACGGCTACGTCCTCTGACCGCCCGAGTGGGGCCGGTCGCCGCACGTTCACTTGGCATCGATATCTTTCGCTGCATGAGACGTCTCGCGGCCGCCGGCCTCCTCGTCCTCGCCCTCCTGGCCGCGCCCGCGCCGGCGTTCGCGGCCGACGCGTCGTACCGCACGCTCGGCGCGGCCAGCAACCCCGACTGGATGGCGCCGCTGCCCGACGCGACCAGCCTGGCCGCGCTCTCCGTGCCCGGGACGCACGAGACCATGTCGATCCACGGCGGCATCCTCACGCAGACGCAGGAGAACTACGGCGACAGCGGTGGCACGCTGGCCCGGCAGCTCACCGCCGGGATCCGGATGATCGACATCCGGGCCCGGGTCAACACCGGCAACACCTTCACCATCCACCACGGCGCGGTCTATCAGAACGCCAACTTCGACGACGTCCTGACGACGCTGGGCGCCTTCCTCGCCGCCCATCCGCGCGAGTCCGTCGTCATGCGGCTCAAGCAGGAGTGCACCGGCGAGCTCGGCTCCTGCACCGACGTGGCCGGGCAGCGCGGCTTCGCCGACATCCTCGACGCGTACGTCTCCCGCAATCCGCTTCTTTTCTGGACGCCCTCGGTGAGCCGGTCGGCCGGAGCGGCGACACCCACCCTCGGCCAGATCCGCGGCCGCGTCGTGCTGGCCGTGGTGAACGGCCCGCGCGGCGGCCCGGTCGAGCGCTACGGCCTGGCCCAGTTCGCCGGCTGGGACGACGGCTCCTCCACCTACGTTCAGGACGAGTACACCGTGCCCAACGTCGGCGCCATCGCCACCAAACGCGACCAGGTGCGCCGCTTCCTCGACGCCACCCGCGCCGCCGACCCGTCCCTCATGTACGTCAACTTCACCAGCGGCTCCAGCCTGTTCGCGCAGCCGCAGCAGGTGGCCGGGGGAGCGTTCGGCGTGCAGGGCGTCAACCCGTTCCTGCTGAACTACCTCAACCAGACCGCGGCCGCCCGCACGGGCATGCTGCTGTTCGACTTCCCCGGCAGCGGCCTGATCGACAAGGTGGTCGCCCTCAACCGCGGGTGAGCTTCTCGGACACTTCCCAGACCCGCCGGGCCTCGTCCGCGCTTCGCAACGGCGAGTAGAGGGGCTGCTCGGCGGGTGGTCCCGACAAATGCTGGAAGCCGCTGGGGCCGTACAACAAACCGCCCTTGGCCGTTGGCGAAGTGGCGGCGTGGAGGGCGGGCAGGGCGGCGCTCTCGGGCGTGCCGAACAGGATGCCGCGGCGGCCCAGGGCCCGGATCAGCCGCCCGCCCATGGTCGGTCGCGGCCGGCCGACCTCGGGCCGCGCCTGAAGCAGGTTGGTGGCGGCGACGCCCGGATGCGCGAGGTTGCTGGTGATGCCCCAGTCGCCGGCTCGGCTGCGCCGGTCGAGCTCGAGACCGAAAAGACCAAAGGCGATCTTCGATTGACGGTACGCCCGCATGCCGTCGTACGCGTTCTCCCAGTTCAGGTCGTCCCAGTTGAGGGCGCCCGACGCCGCGGCCACGCTGATCTGCGAGGTGATCCGGGCCCGCCCGGCCCGCAGCAGCGGCAGCAGGTGGGTGACCAGGGCGACGTGCCCCAGATGGTTGGTGCCGAACTGGAGCTCGAACCCGTCGGCCGTGACCTGCCGCTCGGGCGGCGTCATCACCCCGGCGTTGTTGATCAGCAGGTGGATCGGGCGGCCCTCGCCGGTCAGCTCGGCGCCCAGCGCCGCCACCGACTTCAGCGACGACAGGTCGAGTTCCCGCAGGGACAGCACGGCCCCCGGATGCTGCTGCCTGATGCGCGCGATCGCCGCCTCGCCCTTGCGCGCGTTCCGCACCGGCAGGACGACCTCGGCCCCGGCCGCCGCGAGACGGGTGGCCAGGCTCAGGCCGACGCCGTCGCTGGCGCCGGTCACCAGGGCGAGTTTTCCGGTCAGGTCGGGTACGGCCATGTCGTGACTCCCTGTCACTCGACGTCGTG
The DNA here is from genome assembly GCF_050956135.1 of Actinoplanes sp. CA-131856. GTDB lineage: Bacteria > Actinomycetota > Actinomycetes > Mycobacteriales > Micromonosporaceae > Actinoplanes. The sequence goes on from NZ_CP191849.1 coordinate 2,872,642, forward strand.
GTGATGTCGAGGTTGCCGGGGCGCCACGCGCTTATCCACGGCCTGACGATCCCAGGCTGGGCCCGCCCGGCGGCGGTAGAACTGAAGGCGTGATCGATCGAGCCGGGCTAGCCGAGTTCCTCCGCCGCCGCCGGGAGTCGCTGCAGCCGCAGGACGTGGGCCTGCCCCGCGGCCAGCGCCGCCGCACGGCCGGCCTGCGCCGCGAAGAGGTCGCCGTCCTGTGCCACATCTCCACCGACTACTACAGCCGCCTCGAACGTGAGCGGGGCCCGCATCCGTCCGAGCAGATGATCGCCTCGATCGCCCAGGGCCTGCATCTCTCCCTGGACGAACGCGACCACCTGTTCCGGCTGGCCGGCCACCGGCCGCCCACCCGGGGACCGGCCAGCGAGCACATCAGCCCCGGCCTGCTGCGGATCCTCGACCGGCTGTCGGACACCCCGGCCGAGGTGGTCACCGAGCTCGGCGAGACCCTGCGCCAGACCCCGATGGGTGTGGCCCTGACCGGCGACACGACCCGCTACAAGGGGCCGGCCCGCAGCATCGGCTACCGCTGGTTCACCGACCCGGGCTTCCGCCGCCGCTACCACCCGGACGACCATGAGCTGCACTCCCGCGTCTTCGCCTCGGGCCTGCGCCGGATCGTCACTCTGCGCGGCCCCGGCTCGTACGCGGCTCGTCTTCAGTCCCTGCTTCTTCAGACCAGCGAGGAGTTCCGCACGGTCTGGAACGAGCACGAGATCGGCGTCGGCTACCACCACACCAAGCGCTTCGTGCATCCCGAGGTCGGCCACCTGGAGGTGACCTGCCAGTCCCTGCTCGACCCCGACCAGTCCCACGCCCTGCTGGTCTACACCGCAGTCCCTGGCACGGAGAGCTACGAGAAACTCCAGCTGCTGTCGGTGATCAGCGCGTAGACCGGGCTCGCGCCGACGTGGGTGGGGCCGTTACCGTCGAGCCGGGGGAGGACGTGGCGGCCAGTCGGGTGGAGCGGACAGCGTCGGGCGCCGGCATGATGCGGGCGCTGGAAGCGCACGCCCGCCCGCCGCTGTTCGACGATCCCCTTGCCGGGCGCTTCCTGAGCGGATGGCCGGCCGTCGTCGCGCGGCACCGCGTGCTGCGCAACGCCTTCCTGCGCCTGTTGGAGCACTTCGGACCCGGCTTCTACGGCGCCGTCGTGTGCCGCACCCGGGTCATCGACGACGCGTGCCGGGAAGCGCTCGCGAGCGGCATCGAGCAGGTGGTGATCCTCGGCGCGGGCATGGACACCCGGCCCTACCGGATGGCCGGGATGACTCAGGTGTGGGAGCTCGACCTGCCGGCCGTGCAGGAGGCGAAGAAGGCCGTGGTCCGGCGGCGGCTGGGCGGGCTGCCCTCGCACGTCCGGTACGCCCCGATCGACCTGGCCGGCCGGCGTCCCGGCGGGGTGGCCGACTTCGATCCCGGACGGCCGGTCCTGCTGCTCTGCGAGGCGGTCACCATGTACCTGCCGCCACCGGCGGTCGAGCCGCTTCTCGCGTACGCCGGGAGCCTGCCGCCGGGCAGCCGCTTCGTGATGACGTACATGCCGAGGGCCGTCGCCGAGGATCCCCGGAACGCCGCCTGGGCCCGGCGCCTGCGGTGGCGGAGCGCCTTTGCCCCGGACGAGCTCGCCCGTCACCTGGCCGGCCATGGCCTGCGCGTCGTGGCCGACCTGGGCGCCGAGGAATATCAGGAGCGGCTGCTGCGGCCGGTCGGGCGGTCCCTGACGGTGTTCGGGGGAGAGCGGGTCGCGGTGATGGTTCACGGCTCGTAACGGGCGACGATCGCGGCGGCCCGGTCGTGCAGGGCGGCGCGCAATGCGGGCGGGGACAGGGCCTCGGCGTCGGGGCCGAGCTGCCACAGCGCCCACACGGCGTGGCGCAGGTCCTGGAAGGTGACCTCGAGCAGCGGGGGCTCCTCGGCGCGGACCGCCACCGCGGCGCTCAGCAGCTCCTCGCGCCGGGCCGGGTCGACCCGGGCCCGCACGACGATGTGGCCGGTGGACAGGAACCGGGCGCGGCGCTCCCGCCAGATCTGGTCGAGATCGGCCAGGGGCGGGCGCCGCGCCGGCTCGGGCAGTTCCTCGGCCGCGAGCACCCGCGACAGCCGGTAGGTGCGGTCGGTGCCCGCTCGGGTGGCCAGCAGATAGGCCCGGCCGCGCACGGTGACCAGGCCGACCGGGTCGACGGTGCGCCACCGCGGCTCCTGCCCGGTGGCCGCGTAGTGCAGGCGCAGCCGATGCCCGTCGAGGACCGCGCGCCGCACCGCGGCCATCGTCGCGCCGGGCACCTCCTCGACGGTGGCGCGCCGGGAGAGCAGGTCGGTCTCCGGCTCGACGAGCAGCCGCCGGGCCGCGTCGCTCGCGGTGGCCCGATGGCTCTCGGGCAGGGCGTCGACCACTTTGCGCACGGCCGAGGCCAGCGCCGGCCCGAGGCCGAACGCCGGACCGCCGGTCAGCAGGGCCACGGCGTCGTCGTGGCTGAGCCCGGTGAGCTCGGTCCGGAACCCGGGCAGGAGGGCGAACCCGCCGCGCCGCCCCCGTTCGGCGTAGACCGGCACCCCGGCCGCCGACAGCGCCTCGATGTCGCGCAGCACGGTGCGTGTGGACACCTCCAGCTCGCGGGCCAGGCTCTCCGCGGTCATCCGGCCGCGCTGCCGCAGCAGAAGCACGAGCGAGACCAGTCGATCGGCACGCATGCGCCGACCCTAGCGAAATACACGACAGGGGATGTCGTGATTTGTTGGCAGGGTGGGCGCATGACAGTCAAGCGAACGGCCATCAATCCCGTGAACTGGTCCTTATCCCTCGGCTTCGACCAGGGCGAGCTCGTCGAGGGGCACACCCGCACCCTGTACTGCTCCGGGCAGACCGCGATGGACGCGGACGGCAAGCCCCGGCACGAGGGTGACATGGGCGCCCAGCTCGCGATGAGCCTGGACAATCTGGAGGCCGTCCTCGGCGGGGCCGGCATGTCGTTCGGTGACGTGGTGCGGCTCAACGTCTACACGACCGACGTCGACCTGCTGTTCCCGCACTACGGCGTGCTGACGGCACGGCTCGGCGGTGCGACGGCCACGACGATGCTCGGGGTGGCTCGGCTGGCCGTCCCGGGGCAGATGGTCGAGCTGGAGGCCACCGCGGTGGCCTGATCACCGGGTGGTGGAGGCGCGGACGACGAGGCGGCACGGCTCGCGGACGACGCCGTGGGCGGGATGGCCGTCCAGGGCGGCGAACAGCAGGCGTACGGCCGTCTCGCCCAGCTCTTGAAGCTTCAGGTCCACAGTGGTGAGCGGGGGACGGCAGTCGGCGGCGAACTCGGTCCAGTTGTCGTAGCCGACCACGGCCACGTCGTCGGGGATGTGGCGGCCCCGCTCGGTCAGGGCCTGGGCCACGCCGGCCGCGATCTGGTCGTTGCCGCAGAAGACGGCGTCGGTCTCGGGGTTTTCGGTCAGCAGCCGGTGGGCCGCGTGCCGGCCCCAGCGCTGGGACCACTCGCCGTAGCGGGGGATGTCGCCGGCCAGCGGGAGGCCGTTCTCGGCGAGGACGGCCCGCAGGCCGGCGGCCCGGGCGCGCGCGGCCCGGTAACGGCGCGGGCCGGTGATGTGGGCGATGCGGCGGCGGCCCAGCCCGATCAGGTGCTCGGCCGCCAACCGGGCCCCTCCGCCGTCGTCGGCGATGACCGAGACGTCGTCGGGATGACCGGATTCGCCGTACGCGTAGACGACCGGCACCGGCAGGTCGCGCGGCAGGGACGGGCGCACGTCGTTGTCGTCGCCGACCACGATGAGGCCGTCCACCTGACGGGCCAGCAGGGTGCTCACGTAGTGCCGCCGCCGGGCGTCGTCTCCCCGCGCGTCGCACAGCAACACCGACATGCGCTCGCCGGCCAGCGCGTTCTCCGCGCCCAGCAGGATCGGGATGGAGAAGCGCCCGCCCAGCTCGTCGGTGAGCAGCCCGATCGCCCTGGTCCGGCCCGGCGCCCGGAACGACAGCTCGGCCGCCGCGGCCAGGACCCGCTGCCTGGTCGCCTCGGCGACCTGGGCCCGGGAATTGAGGGCCTTCGACGCGGTGGCTATCGAACACCCGGCTCGGCGGGCCACGTCGGCCAGGGTCACCGTTTCCGATCGTCGCCGCCCCATGCGCTGCCTTTCGGTCGCCGTCAGCTGTGATTGCGGCGACGCTACCAGCAGGATCGCGCCTTTTGGAGTAACACAGTGGACATCTTGCCGAAAACGTTTTCGTAAGGGAGTCTCACTTCATCGTGGGACAGCGGCATAGACACATCTGGATCTATGGGAGGTTCCGTGAGACTCGTGCGAACGCTGATCGCCGCCCTGGTGGCGGTCGTCATGATCCCGGCCGGGGCGGCCGTGGCGGCCCCCGCGACGTGGAGCCCGCCGGCCAACCTGGTCACCGGTCTCAACCAGGTCTGGCAGCACCAGGAGCAGACCTACAACAACGGCAACCTGTACGCGTTCCGCAACTACGGCTGGGACCAGGTCATGGCCAACCGCGGTTACATCAACTACTGCGTACGGTGGGACTCCTCCGCCACCGTGACCGCCGCCCAGCGCGATCAGGTCCACGCCGCCCTCGCCCGGCAGCACAAGAAGTGGATGGACGAGCTCACCGGGCACAACGCCTGGCCGTACGCCGAAGTGCCGGTCCGGGTCGTCGGCTGGGCCGTCCGTAACCGCTCGCAGCTGCAGTGGACGGATTCGTCGGTCGACATCTACGTCAACGACATCCGGGAGAACGCCCCGCAGTGCTCGGTGCCGTGCGGCCGCTTCTTCAACCAGAGCGGCAACTATCCGAACTGCCCCGGCGGCTACGCCCGCCACTACGACCAGTCGCTGTGGCTGACCGACGGCTTCGGCGGCGGCGCGGGCGGCGACTGGGGTCAGCGCATCGGCCGTGAGTACTTCATGGGCAACCTCACCGCGGCCAACATCCACATCCTGCTGCACGAGATCGGCCACACGTGGGGCCTTGACGACTTCTACGACTGGAGCCCCACCGGTGTCGGCGGCTTCCTCATGAAGGCGGGCAGCGCCGCGCAGATCACCGAGTTCGACGCCTGGATGTTCCGGGACTGGTGGCGGCATCTCAAGAGCCGCTACGGCTATTAGAAAAGGAGGCCCATGTACGCCAGAAGATGGGCCGCCGCGCTGTGTGGGGTGATCACGGCGGTCGCCGCCGTGGCCACCCCGGTGCGGGCGGCCAATCCCGTCATCACGAGCATCTACACCGCCGATCCGGCGCCGCTCGTGGTCGGCAACACCCTCTATGTGTACGCCGGTCGCGACGAGGCGCCGGCCGGGACGAACAACTTCGTGATGCGCGAGTGGCACGTGCTCACCTCCACCGACGCGCAGAACTTCACCGACCAGGGCGCCAAGGCGAGCATCGGGACGTTCCCATGGGCGGGCGCCGACGCCTGGGCCGGCGAGGTCGAGCCGCGTAACGGCAAGTACTACTGGTACACCTCGGTGAACGGCAACGGCGCGGGCTGGATGAACATCGGCGTCGCGGTCGGTGACAGCCCGCTCGGCCCGTTCACCGACGCCAAGGGCGGCCCGCTGATCAGCGACAGCACCCCGAACTCGTCCGGGCTGAACATCGATCCCACGGTCTTCGTGGACGACGACGGCCAGGCCTACATGTACTGGGGCGGCTACTGGGCGCCCCGCGCGGTCAAGCTGGCCGCCAACATGATCGACACGGTCGGCTCGGTCGTCACGCCGCAGGGGCTCACCAATTACTGGGAAGCCCCGTGGATGTTCAAACGCAACGGCCTTTATTACATGATGTACGCCGCCAACGACACCAACGGCTGCGTGACGAACTCGAACTACGCGTGCCAGCGGTACGCCACGGCGACGAACCCGATGGGCCCCTGGACGCATCGCGGCATCGTGCTGGGACAGGTCTCGTCGACCACGAACCACGCCGGAATCGCGGAGCTGAACGGGCAGTCGTATCTCGTCTACCACACGGCCGACGCGCCCGGCGGCGGCAATTTCCGGCGCTCGGTGGCGATCGACAAGCTCAATTTCAACGCTGACGGCACCATTCAGCGGGTTATTCCCACCAGAGGCACATCGGCCACGGTCACCACGTCGTACGTCTCGCCCTGGGAGAGTCTGAGCGCGGTGAACAACGGTGGCACTCCCGCCAATTCGGCCGACCGCTCCAACCTCGCCTACGGGAACTGGCCCCAACAGGGCACGCAATGGGTCGAGTACACCTGGCCGGCCGCCCAGTCGATCAACCGCAGCTCGGTCTACTGGTTCGACGACAACCAGGGCATCGATCTGCCCGCCTCGTGCCAGCTCCAGTACTGGAACGGCAGCGCCTACGTCGCGGTGCCGGGCGCGTGTGGCGTCGCCGGTAATACCGAGAACCAAATGGCGTTCAGCACGATCAGCACGACCCGGCTCCGGCTGAGCTTCACGTCCCGCATCGGCTATTCCACAGGCATTCTCGAGTGGAAGGCGTTCCAGTCATGATGCGCCGTCTCACGGCCTACGCCATGGGCCTCGTACTTGTCTCGACGTGTCTGGCGACCCCGGCGCAAGCCGCACAGACCATCGGCTATCCCACCTTCGGCGGAACCGCGTCGATTCCCGCCCCGCCCGTGGGCTATTCGACCGGCGACACCATGCGGGCCATCTACGACGCCGAGGCCTCCGGCACCGATTTCTGGATGGACCGGCTGCTCGCCCGCACCGGCAACGACCCGGCCGGCACCTGGCTGATGAGCCGTGGCCGGGCGGCTTTCATGTACACCCACAACCCCTCGGTGATCGGTTTCGGCGGCAACGCGGCCTATTGGGACAACATCAGCAGCCAGAACGCGTACGCCATCACGGCGTCGCCCGGCACTTTCACCGAGCAGCCGGCCCAGCGCCGGCAGACGCCGAGCCATTGGCGCAGCGTGCACACCGGAAGCGGCGCGGTCCGGCTCGACGTCACCAAATTCATCACGGCCAACAATGTGCTGGTGACCAACGTGGCCGTGGTCAACACCGGAACCGCCTCGGCGACCGTGAATCTGAACGCGACCTCGCCCTACGCGACCACGGTCAGCGGCACCGAGCTGACCGGCACCCGGGCCGTGAAGAACAACCTCACCACCCTCTACCCGCGGTTCTCGGGTGACGGTTTCACCGCCTCCGGCGGGGCGCTGACCAGGTCGGTCACGGTCGCGGCGGGCCAGACGGTGACGGTGAAGGTGCAGCTCGGCTTCGTCGCCACCGAGATTCCCCAGTCCCGGACGGAATACGACGCGTACCGGGCCCGGACGGCGGCCGACGCCTTCGGCACCCACGTGCGCGAGTACAACAAATGGTGGGCCGACAACGTCCCGTACATCGACGTGCCCGACGCCGCCATCAAGAAGAACATCTACTACCGCTGGTGGCTGATGCGCTTCAACCACCTCGACGCCGACATCCCCGGTCAGGACTTCCAGTTCCCGCAGTCCATCGAGGGCGTCACCGGATATAACAACGCGATCGCGCTGACCCAGCCGATGCACATCGACGACCTGAAGTACCTGCGCGGCGCCGAGTATTCGTACGGGCCGTATCTGGCCGTCGGCCAGTACTCGGCCAACGGCCGCTTCGTCGACAACCCCGGCGATCCGGAGAACTGGTCGAACTCCTACACCCAGTACATCGCCGAGGCCGCCTGGCGCGCCTATCAGATCCACGGCGGGCAGCCGGCCATGCTGCGCAACTTCGCCCGCTACGCCGAGGGCGACGCCAAGGGCCAGCTCGCCACCTACGACACCAACAACAACGGCGTCATCGAGTACGACTGGGGCGCGATGACCGGAAACGACGCCGACGCCGTGTCCTTCCATTGGCGGGCCGGCAACCTCGACCGGGCCGAGACCGCGTATGTGTGGACCGCCGCCAATGCCGCCCGTCAGGCGTACGCGCTGCTCGGGAACACCGCGAAGGCCACCGAGATGCAGACCCTGGCCGACCGCATCCAGAACGGCGTCGTCGGCACGCTCTGGAACCCGTCGCGTCAACTGCTCGAGCACAAGCACGTCGCGACCAACACCCATGTGCCCTGGAAGGAAATCAACAACTATTACCCGTACGCCGTGGGCCTGATGCCGAACACCGCGCAGTACCGCGAAGCGCTGCGCCTGTTCGCCGATCCGGCCGAATATCCCGTTTTCCCGTTCTACACGGCGAACCAGAAGGACAAGGCGGCCTCGGCCACCGGCAGCAACAACTTCTCGACCATCAACTCGACAGTGCAGTTCCGGCTGTACTCGTCGGTGCTGCGCAACTATCCGAACTCGTGGATGACCGCCGAGGACTACAAGAAACTGCTCTACTGGAACGCCTGGGCGCAATACATCGGCGGCAACACCGCCTATCCCGACGCCAACGAGTTCTGGGCCGACTGGAACGGCAGCGCCATCACCTATCGGTCGTGGATCCACCACAACATCCTCGGCAGCAGCAACTGGACGATCATCGAGGACGTGGCCGGGCTGCGGCCGCGCAACGACGCCCAGATCGAGGTCTCGCCGATAAACATCGGCTGGTCGCACTTCGCGGTCAACAACCTGCGCTACCGCAACGCCGACCTGTCGATCGTCTGGGACGACCCGGCCGACGGCATCACCCGCTATCCCGGTGTGCCGCAGGGCTATTCGCTCTATCTGAACGGCACCCGGGTCGCCACGGTCAACCAGCTCACCTCGTTCGTCTACAACCCGGCGACCGGCGCGGTCAGCGTCCCGGCCACCTACAGCGCGGCCTTCCCGTCGCTGCAGGCGCCGCAGAACGTGGTGCAGAACGGCTCCCGCGTGGTGGACATCTTCGCCAAGGCCGGCGTCGACCTGACCTCCACCACGGCCAACCTGGCCGCCGGGGCCACGGCTTCGGCGTCGTATACGACGTCGGGCACCAGCGCGGCGGCCGCGATCGACGACCTGCCGACCAACTCGCCGCTCTGGGGCAGTTACGGCAGCACCAACGCCACCGACTGGTACGAGGTCAACTTCGGCACGGCCCGGACGGTCGACGAGGCGCGGCTCTACTTCCGCCACGACCGGGCCACCAACCGCTACCGCCCGCCCACGTCCTACACGGTCCAGTACTTCAACGGCACGGCCTGGGTCGCCGCGGCCTCCCAGGTGAAGTCGCCCGGCGCTCCCCAGGCCAACTACAACAAGGTCAATTTCACCCCGGTGAGTACGTCTCGTCTGCGCGTGGTCTTCACCCAGCCCTCCGGCACGGCGAAGACGGGCCTGACCGAGCTGAAGCTGTACCAGCGCGGTGTCGTCGTGCCGCCGTCGGGCAACCTGGCCACGGCGGCCACGGCCACCGCCTCGTACACCTCGTCCTGGGAGAGCGTCGCCGCCGTGAACGACGGCATCGACCCGCCGTCGTCGAACGACACGGTGAACCCGCGCTGGGGCACCTGGCCCAACCAGGGTGAGCAGTGGGCCGAGCTGACCTGGCCGTCGGCGCAGACGTTGCGCTCGGCCCAGGTCTACTTCTTCGACGACGGCCAGGGCATCGACCTGCCCGCGTCGTGGAAACTCCAGTACTGGACCGGAGGCGCCTACGCCGACGTTCCCGCATCCAGCGGCTACCCGGTCGCGGCCAACCAGTACAACACCGTCACCTTCGGCCAGATCAACACGACGCGCTTGCGGGTCGCCCTGACCAGCGGCACGGCCTCGATCGGCCTCCTGGAGGTGAAGGCCTTCAGCTGAGCGGCCCCACACCACCACGGCCCGGCGGCGAGGGCGGCCGGGCCGTGGCGGTCTGCTCGGCCTTCGACCATCCGCGTCCTGGGTAAGATAGGTTGGAAAGAGGTGTGCCGGGAAGCCTGGTCGGCGAGGTCATCGCCGTGCCCGTTTCCCGAAGGAGTTCCCGTGACCGCACCACCGTCCCGCCCACACCGCCACCTGTTCGGCCGGGGCAGTTGGCCCGAGGTCAGCCGCATCGGCGACGTGCTGCGCACCGAGACCGTCGGCGGGGCACTGCTGCTGGGCGCCGCGGTCCTGGCCCTGGTCTGGGCGAACTCGCCGTGGTCGTCGGGATATCAGAGCCTGATCGCGGTCAAGGTCGGCCCGCACGCTCTTCATCTCGATCTCACGTTGGCGCAGTGGGCCTCGGACGGGCTGCTCGCGATCTTCTTCTTCGTGGCCGGGCTCGAGCTGAAACGCGAGTTCGTCGCCGGTGACCTGCGTGACCCGCGGCGCGCGCTGCTGCCGGTCGTCGCGGCGGTCGGTGGCATGGCCGTGCCCGCGTTGATCTACACGGCGATCAACGCGACGGCCTCGGGTGGCGCGCTGTCCGGATGGGCCGTGCCGACCGCCACCGACATCGCCTTCGCCCTGGCCGTGCTGGCGGTCATCTCCACGCATCTGCCGGCCGCGCTGCGGACCTTCCTGCTCACCCTCGCGGTGGTCGACGACCTCCTCGCCATCCTGGTCATCGCGGTGTTCTACACCAGTTCCCTGCATCTGCTGCCGCTGGCCGCCGCGGTGGTGCCGCTGGGGCTGTTCGCGGTGCTGGTGCAGCGTCGGGTCCGGTCCTGGTGGCTGCTGCTGCCGCTGGCCGCGGTGACGTGGGCGCTGGTGCACGCTTCCGGTGTCCACGCTACGGTCGCCGGGGTGCTGCTCGGCTTCATGGTTCCGGTGATCCGCCGTAGCCCCGGCGAGGGGCCCGGACTGGCCGAGCACTTCGAGCATCGCTGGCGGCCGTTGTCGGCCGGCTTCGCGGTGCCGGTCTTCGCGTTCTTCGCCGCCGGCGTGTCGGTGGCCGGGGCGGGTGGGCTCGCAGAGACGCTGCGCGATCCGGTCACGATCGGCATCGTGCTGGGTCTGGTGGTCGGCAAATGCGCCGGGGTGCTCGGATCCACGTGGCTGGTGCAACGGTTCACCCGAGCCACCCTGGGCGACGGTGTGAGTTGGTGGGACGTCTTCGGTCTGGCGCTGCTGGCGGGGGTCGGTTTCACGGTGTCGCTGCTGATCGGCGAGCTCGCGTTCGGCGCCGGCAGTGAGAAGGACGAGCACGCCCGCATCGGCATTCTGGCCGGGTCGCTGATCTCGGCTCTGCTGGCCATGGTGGTGCTGCGGATCCGCAATCGTCACTACCGGCAGTTGTGCGCGGCCGAGGCACGTGACACCGACGCCGACGGCATCCCCGACTTCTGGGACCCCGACACCGCCAAACGGTGACGCTCGCCGGGCCCGCCCGCGCATTCCATTCGTCGGACTTTATGGGCCGTTTATGACGCATCTTTTCGGCTTATTTGCCGGGCCGTCGCCGTCGAATCATCGACAGAAGAGTGAAGCGCTTGACCGGATCTTCGCGGCCGACGTATCAAGAGGGGCGGCAGCGAAAAGGGGGAATGGTCATGCGCTCAACCGCACGTAAATGGATGATACCTGTCATCGCTCCCGTCCTCGTGGTCGCGCTCGGTGTTCCGGCGGAGGCCGAGCCCCGGGCGGTGCCGGGGGCGGCGGTGATCGAATGGAATGGCATTGCCGGAACGGCCGCGATGGGGGCCTGTCTGGCTCCTACGAACAATCCGCTTCACGAATCGCGGATGTACGCGATGGTCCACATCGCCATTCATGACGCGCTGAACGCCATCGACCTTCGGTCGCGTCCCTATGCGTTCCATGGTCGTGTGCCGGGCGCGTCGCCCACGGCTGCCGTGGCCGCCGCGGCGCGTGGGGTGCTCGTGCCGCTTCTGCGGGAGCTTCCGGCGCCGTTCGCCGACTGCGTCGTCACGGGCAAGGTCGTTCAGGAAGTGGAGGCGAAGTACGCCGCCGCCCTGCGCGCCGTTCCGGACGGCTCGGCCAAGACGCGCGGGGTCGCGGCCGGAAGCGCCGCCGCCGCGAAGATCCGGACCGTGCGGGCCGGCGACGGCTCGGACACCAACCTGTTCGACACGGCCTATCCGCAGGGCACCCGGCCCGGCGAATACCGGTTCACCCCCGGCTCCGACTTCGCGTTCGCGCCCGGCTGGGCCGCTGTCACGCCGTTCGCTGTGCGCAAGGCCGCCCAGTTCCGTCCCGGGCCGCCGTACGCGGTGGCCTCGAAGGCGTACGCCAAGGACTTCGCCGAGGTCAAGCGGCTCGGCGGGGACGGCGTCACCACGCCCAGCGCCCGTACCGCCGACCAGACCCAGATCGCCCGGTTCTGGGTGGAGAGCTCCCCGCTCATGTGGAACCGGATCGCGCGGCAGATCGCCGAGGGCAAGGGCCTGGACCTGTGGCAGAACGCCCGCCTGTTCGGCCTGCTCAACATGGCGCTCGCCGACGGATATGTCACCACCTTCGACACCAAGTACAAGGCGTACAACTTCTGGCGCCCGGTCACCGCGATCCGTGCCGCGGCCACCGACGGCAACCCGGCCACCTCGGCCGATCCCACCTGGGCGCCGCTCGTGGTCACCCCGCCGATCCCCGACTACGACTCCGGGCACAGCGTCGAGGGCGGCGCGGCCGCGCAGGTGCTGCAGCGCTTCTTCGGCACCGACCGGGTCCGGTTCACCTCGTGCAGCTACACGCTGCCGTCCGGGCAGACGTGCGCCGACCCGTCGCCGGTGTTGCGGCGGTTCACGTCGTTCAGCCAGGCCGAGGCCGAGAACGGCACCTCGCGGATCCTCGTCGGCTTCCACTTCCGCAAGGCGGTGCGTGAGGGGATCGCGCACGGAGCCGAGGTCGGTGACTGGACGGTGAACAGGTACCTCCAGCGCCTTCCCCGAGGTCACTAGGAAGTCATAGGCTTCGATCAAAGACGGGAGGGGTCATGAGGCTTCTGGTCAGGTTCGCGGTGGTACTGCTCGTCGTGGCCGGGTTCGCCAGCCCGGCGGCGGCGTCGGGCGGTCATTCCCGGTTCAGCGCGCTGGTCTTCTCCAAGACGGCGGCGTTCCGGCACGACTCGATTCCGGCCGGGGTGGCCGCGATCAAGCAGTTGGGGGTGCGCAACCACTTCCGGGTCGACGCCACCGAGGACGCGGCCGCGTTCACCGACCGCAACCTGGCCCGCTACGACGTCGTGGTGTGGCTGAGCACCACCGGCGACGTGCTGAACGACGCCCAGCAGGCCGCCTTCGAGCGCTACATCCGGCACGGGGGCGGTTACGCGGGCATTCACGCCGCCTCCGACACCGAATACGACTGGGCGTGGTACGGCGGCCTGGTCGGCGCCTACTTCCGCGACCACCCGGGCGGCGTCAACGAGCAGTTCCAGACCGCCACCCTGCACGTGCACGGCAAGGACACGGCGGCCACCAAGCCCCTGCCGCGCCGCTGGGTGCGCGAGGAGGAGTGGTACAACTTCCGGACCAACCCGCGCGACACCGTACGGGTCCTGACCGAGGTCGACGAGCGCACGTACGACCCGCGCGGCTACAGCGAGCCCGAGGGCTCACCCGGCATGGGCCGGCACCACCCCATCTCGTGGTGCCAGCCGTACGACGGCGGCCGCGCCTTCTACACCGCCATGGGCCACAAGGCCGAGTACTACAGCGACCCGCTCCTGCTGGCCCACATCCTCGGCGGCCTCAAGATGGCGGCCGGCGTGGCCCGCTTCAACTGCGGGCACGAGGACTGATCTACAGCTGCCGGTCGCCCCGCAGATAGCGGGTGATCATGTCGACGAGTTCCGACTCGATGGTGTCGACGGTCATCGTCCGCGGGGCGGCCATCAGCCGGTGGATGTTGATCTCCACGGTGAAGGTGATCAGCTCGGCCGCCGCCTCCAGGTCGCTCACCTGGACGTCGGGGTGGCGGGCGAACAGATCGCGGATCTGGGCGACGCGGGAGCGGCCGTGGCGGTCGATGGTGTCCAGCAGCTCCTGCGACATGGGCGCCTCCTCGATCATGACGCGGAGCAGCTGCGGGTCGTCGCTGTGGTTGTCGATAGCATCGCGGACCAGTGCGCGCACCGTCTCCCGGAGGCTGCCGGGGGACAGGTCCAGCCGGTCGGCCTCGGTCCAGGTACCGCGGTCGATGTGACGTACGAGAAGGTCGGCCAGTATGGATTCTTTGTTGGGGAAGTACTGGTAGAGCGAGCCGATCGAGACGCGGGCGCGTTCGGCGATCCGGTTGGTGGTGCCGGCGGCGTAACCGTGCTCGGCGAAAACGTGAGCAGCGGCGGCCAGGATGCGCTCGCGGGTGAGCTCCGCCCGGACCTGACGAGGCTTGCGACGTGGTTGAACGCGGCGGTCGGCCGACGGCATCGGAGATCCTCCTGCGGGCGGGAAAAGCGAGTAGCCAAAGAGTTGAGCTATTGCTCAGAATATAGCTATGAGCTGGGAAAACAAGCTGGCAACGGTGGGCGAGGTCGAGGCCGTGGTCGGGCGGCCGGCGTCGGTGGTCACGCTCAAGCAGATCGGTGAGCTGGACGAGGGCTGCCGTGCCGTCCTCGCGCGGTGCCCGGTCGCGGCCTTCGGATATCGGAACGGCGACGGGGTCAGCCGGACCACCTTCATCGGCGGCGCGCCGGGGTTCGCGCGGGTCTATTCACCGAAGCGGCTGTCGTTTGACGTGGCCGAGGGTGAGGCGGCGGCCGGTCCGGTCTCGTTCTTCTTCCTGCTCCCGGGCGTCGGCGAGGTGCTGCGCGTCAACGGCACAGTGGCGGCGGTCAAGGGCACGCGGACGACGGTCGTCGTCGAGCAGGCGTACGTGCATTGCGCTCAGGCCGTTCTCCGGTCCCGGCTGTGGCAGCCGCCCACTCCGGCGGTAGCGGCGGCGGAGGTCCCAAAGGCGGGTCCGTTGAGCCGGCCGGGTGTCGCCGGTTTCCTGGCCGCGTCGCCGTTCCTCGCGTTGTCCTCGTGGGACGGTGAAGGGGGGAGCGACACGAGCCCGCGCGGGGACCGGCCGGCGGTGACGCGGATCCTGGACGGGCGCACGCTGGTCATGCCGGATCGCAACGGCAACAAGCGAGCGGACACGCTGCACAACCTGATGCGTGACGACCGCCTTTCGCTGGCCGCGCTCGTGCCTGGGCGCGAAGGTGTGCTGCACGTGCGCGGGCGCGGGGTGGTCACCGCCGATCCGGCGCTGCTGGAGACGCTGGCCCTGCGCGGCCGGGCGCCGCATCTGGCCCTGGTCGTCGACGTCGAGCACGCCGAGCTGACCGGCAACGGCGCCGTCACGGCATCACGGATGTGGAGTCCCGGCGCGCGCCTGGGCCCGGACTCGGCGCCGGACCTGCTGGCGATCGGCAGCCGGCATCTCGGGCGGTCGAACGCGCTGGTCAAGGGGGTCGCGGCCGTTCCTGGGGTGTCCCGGCTGATGAGGGCGGTGATGGACCGGGCCTATCGGTCCGGTCTGGGCAAGGAGGGGTACGACATGACGCCCGGCCCGCCAAGCCGGGAGCCGGGGTCACCGTGAAACGCACTTTCGTCCACGAAGGGCCGCCCGCTCTCGGACGTGACCTTGGACGTCTGACGGGCCCGTTCAGGGAAAGGCGTGCCGGCGGCCGCCGATCAGGGCGGCCGCCGCCACGATGAGCAGGGCCAGCGAGGCCCAGGTGATCGACGCCGTGCCCAGCCCGGCGATCAGCGCGCCGCCGGCGAGGCCACCCAGGGCGATCGACCCGGAGAAGACCGTGACGGTGATCGACTGGGCCACGTCCGAGGCCGGGCCCGACGCGGTGATCACGGCGCCGATGAACAGGCTGGGGGAGCTGCCGAAGGCCAGGCCCCAGGCCGCCGCGGCCGCGTAGACGAGCACCGGCGCGCCGGTGGACACGGCCAGCACGAGCACGCTCGCCGCGAGCAGCACCGTGCTGCCCACCGTCAGCCGGCGCGGGTGCCGGTCGATGTGCCGGCCGACGACCACGACGCTCAGCACCGAGGTGGCGCCGAAGGCGAACAGCACCCAGCCGGTGTGGCCGGCCGCGCTGGCGTACTCCAGATAGTCGGTGATGTAGGTGTAGAGGATGTTGTGGGCGATCATGTAGGCGGCCAGCGCCACCAGGATGATCCCGACGCCGGGCCGGGCCAGGGTGGTGCCGATCCGGTGGCTCCGGTCCGGTGGCAGGCCGGGCCGGTTCGGCAGCGTGGCCGCGATCCAGAGCATGGTGAGCACGGTCAGGGCGGCCGACAGGAGGAAGGCGAGCGGCCATCCGCCGAGACCGCCGATCCAGGTGCCGAGCGGGATGCCCAGGGCCAGCGCGACAGGGGTCCCGGCCAGGGCGATGGCGATGGCCCGGCCCTGACGGCCCTCCGGCGCCAGCCGGGCCGCGTAACCGCCGAGCAGCGGCCAGATCAGCGCGGTGCCGAGGCCGGCCACGACGCGGACCACCAGGGTCAGCGCGTAGGCGGTGGAGATCGCGGTGAGCACGTTGGTGACGGCGACGACGCCGAGGGCGACCTGGAGCACGGTCTTGCGCGGCCAGTTCGAGGTCAGCCGGGTCAGGGGAATGGCCGCGACCGCGGTGGCGGCGGCGTAGACGGTGACGGTCTGACCGGTGAGCGCGACGCTGGTGTCCAGGGACCGGGACATCTCCGGGAGCAGGCCGGCGGGAAGGCATTCGGTGAGGATGCCGGCGAAGCCGGCGAGGAACAGGCCGAGAAGGGCCTTGCCGGGCAGGCCGGTCGAGCGATTGGTGTCAACAAGCACCAGGCAACGCTGCGCCGGCGGGGCGTCGCTGCCCAGGCCTCCGCTTGACGTACGACGGCCGTGCGTACCACCGCCGGGGACACCTTGGCGGCGGCATACTGGGGCCCATGGCCACCCCGACCGCCGACATCGGCGAGTTCCTGCGGACGCGCCGGGCCCGGCTGAAACCGGCCGACCTGGGGCTCACCGACTACGGGCGCAGCCGCCGGGTGCCGGGGCTGCGGCGGGAGGAGCTGGCCCGGCTGGCCGGCGTCTCGGTGGCGTACTACACCCGCCTGGAGCAGGGGAACGGCGGCAACGTGTCGGCCGAGGTGCTGGACGCCATCGCCACCGCACTGCGGCTCACCGGCGCCGAGCGGGCCCACCTGCGCCACCTGGCCCGGCCGGGCGCGCGGCGGGGGCCGGTGGCCGAGCGTCAGGAGGTGCGGCCCGATCTGGTCCAGTTGTTGAGCGCGGTGGACGGCGTGGCGGCGTACATCTGGGGTCATCGCGGTGATGTGCTGGCCTGGAACCGTGCGGCTTCGGGCCTGTTCGGCGACTGGGCGGAGCGCGCGCCGCGGGACCGCAACTGGGCCCGGATCACCTTTCTCGATCCGGCGTCGCGGACGCGTTTCCTCGACTGGGAGGCGAAGGCCGCCGACGTGGTGGGGCAGCTGCGGTGGTACGCCGGGCGGCGACCGGACGACCCGCTGGCCGGCGAGCTGGTGGCCGAGCTGCTGGACGGCAGCGACGACTTCCGGCGCCTGTGGGCGGCGCACGACGTCAAGCGCAAGACGCACGGCGGCATGCGGATCCGCACCGAGGCGGCCGGCGAGCTGACCGTCCACTTCGAGTCGTTCGCGCTGCCCGGCGACGACGATCAGTCGCTGACGCTCTATCACGCCGAGCCCGGCTCGCCGTCCGAGGAGGCGCTCCGGATGCTGACCGCCGCCTATTCCCCGAATTCCGCTTAATCGACTCTTGCACTTCTTCAATCGATATAGAAGCATGTCTGTGTACTCGTTCACAGTCCATTGCCGTGGCGGCGGCTCGACTCGCGAATGGCCTTGTCGGAGGCCTGTTCGCATCCGTTCGGCGCGTACTCCCTGGTATTTATTCGCGCGCCGGAAAATTGCCCCCTCAGCAGACCAGGGACACATCAGTGAGGAATTCTCCCTACGGGGCGATGGCGTTCCGCCCGGACGCCGGCCGCCTCGCCATCAGCGCGCCCAGCGGCGAGCTGACGCTGTGGGACACCGCCGATCCCGCGCGACCCAAGGCGGCCGGGCGGCTCCGGCAGGGCCGGGGCATCGTCGCGGCCGCGTGGAACCCGGCGGTGACCGACATGCTCGCGACGACGTCGTCCGACGGCTCGGGGGCGGTGTGGTGGCTGCGCGACGACCGGCCGCCGGAACTGTTCGCCAGCTGGGCCGCCCTGCCGGAAAGACCCCGGCACGTCGGCTGGGTGGCCGGCGGCGCCTGGGTCTTCAGCATGACCGCCAACGGCGGCACCTCGGTGTGGGACGTCCGCAGCGGCGCCTGCGTCGGGCGGGTCAACGTGAGCGGCGGCCGGCGGGTGCTCGCCGCCCACTACCGCGGCGAGGAGGTCGTCGTCATCACCGACAGCGGGTGGGCGCGGCTCTGGCATCCCCGGCGGCAACCGGGGGAGTGGATCCGGCTCACGGCCCGTCCGGTCAGCGCCTGCACCTGGTCGACGTCGCTGCTGGTGCTGGCCGCCGCCGACGGGCGGCTCGACTGCTTCGACGCCGGCTTCCAGCAGGTGGACGCCGTGCCCGGGGCCCGCGAGCCGGCCCGAGCGCTGGCCTGCTCGGACGACGCCAGCCTGTTCGTCTCGTTCGGCGAGGACCGGGCCGTCGCGGTCGGCCGCGACGGCTCGGCCCGGTGGAAGATCCCCCTGGAGCCGGCCGTCAGCCGGTCGGTCCAGATCGCCGGCGACCTCATCGCGGTCAGCGGGCGGCCGCTGCGGCCGACCCTGCTGGCCCTGGCCACCGGCGAGGCGCACTAGGCAGGCGTTCAGGCCCGCCGGCGGCGCGGACGGCCAGGACTTCAGGCCCGCCGGCGGGCGCGGACGGCCAGGACTTCAGGCCCGCCGGCGGGCGCGGACGGCCAGGACGAGGCCGGCGATGGAGAGCAGGGCCGCGATCGTCTCGGCGACCGCCGAGCCGACCTTGCCGGGCTCGTTCCAGGTGTTCTCGTAGAGGTTGGGCACCGGCCCGAGGGCGCCCACGTTGACGTACGTGTAAAGCGTCACCGCGATCGCGGCGCTGCCCGCGACCACCAGCGACACGATCCAGGTGGTCACGCTCGGCCGGAGGAGCAGGGCCAGGGCGACCAGGATGGCGACGATGGCCTGGATCTCGAAGAGCGTGCCCTCGCTCATCACGGACGTACGGAACTGGTCGTACCGGCCGGCGTCGTGCAGGTGCACGAAGGCGTCGACACCGAGCAACGCGGCGGTCAGCACGCTGAGCACCCGTTGCGCCACTGAGACATCGCGCCAGGCCAAGTGTGAGTGCGCAGGCAGGACATGATCGGTCATGGGACCGGTTCCCTTCTTCAGGACTCTGTCACCGCCCACGCTCGTCCGCGCGCGCCGCGCCGGCATCACCGCCAGCCTGCAAACAGCGCTACCGGCCAGCCGGTATCACTTCGGATAGGGCGCGGCGAGGGTGAAGGGCGTCCGGGCCAGCTCCAGGAACGGCGCGGGAAAGCCGGTGCCCTCGGTGTAGTAGCGGGCCCGGGTACGGCCGACCGGGACCAGCAGGCCGGCGGCGGCCAGATCACGCAGGTCGCGCTGGGCCTGCTGAAGGGTGAGTCCCCCGGCCTGTTCGTATCGCGACCGGCGGACCCGCCCGCCGATCGCGACGTCGTGCAGCGCGGAGACGACCCGCTCGTCCAGCCCGGCCTTGCCCACGAAGTCGGCGAGCAGATCCCAGACGGCGGCGGATCGTTCGATCCGATGGTGGACCAGCTGTGCCTGCTGGTGGTAGGCGGTCAGATTGAACCGGATCCACCCGGAGACGTCCTGGTCGGGCCGATAAGTGGCGCCACGGCTCTGAAGCTCCTCGTAGTACTTCCATGTGTTGCCCGGCCGCCCGAGCCAGGCCTCGATGGAAGAGAATTCCGGTGCCAGTACGCCTTCGCGCGCGATCAGCAGGGTCTGCAGCGACCGGGCCATCCGGCCGTTGCCGTCCGCCCACGGATGGATCGACACCAGATGCAGGTGGGCCATGGCCGCCCGGATGAGCGGGTGCGTGCCGTCGTCCGCGTTGAGCCAGGAGACCAACTCCGCCATGAGCTCGGGAACGTCGGCCGCGGGCGGGGCGGTGTAGGCCGCGATGCTGGGATCGCTGGGATCGGTGACGTAGACCTGTCCCAGGCGCCATTGCCCGGCCCGCTTGTTGCGCGTGTGGCGGTGCCCTTGCAACATCCAGTGCAGCGCGTTCAGCAGATCCTTGCCGTATGCGAAGTCGGCGACGTCGTGCAGCGACTGCACGTAGGTCATCATCCGCTGGTAGGCGAGGGTCTCCTCGCGGTTCTCCTCGGAGACGTCGACATCGCGCTCGCCCGCCATCAGGTCCTGGACGTCTTGCGTACTGACGCGGAAGCCCTCGATCGAGTTCGAGGCGGCAATGGCGTCGGCCGTCAGGAACCTGCGCAGACCGGATGTCCACGGGCCGGGCCGTCCCTGTACCTGGTGCCGTAGGTTGCTCCGCATTCTCTCGATGTCGGCCAGTACTGCCTGGTCGGCCGAGGTCAAGGACGGCGTGGGGTAGAGCATGACCAGATAATAGGATGACGCAATTATTGCGTCAAAGTAGGGTGTCGGCCATGGATGAGGTCGAAGTCGTCATCGCCCATTCCGAGCGGGTGACCCTGCGCGTCGGCGCCACGTTTCTCAAGGTGGACGGCGATCAGGGGCGCATCGACGCCGAGGTCGAGGTGATGGCGCTCGCGCCGGTTCCGACGCCGGAGGTGTTGTGGCGCCGGCCGAATGTGCTCGCACTCGCCGCGGTCCGGGGGAGGACCCTGGGACGCCTCGGTGGACCGTCGGCCGGGTCGCCGGCGGCGTGGGCCGCGGTGGGGGCCGCCATCCGGAAGCTGCACGAGGCGCCGCTGCCGAGCCGGACCGGGCAGGCCGGGCGGAGCGTCGCCACGCTGACGGCGCTGCTCGAGGAGGAGTGCGGGCTTCTGGTGGCGAACGCTCTGCTGCCCGCCGACCTTGTCGCCCGCAACCGCGAGATCGCCGAGGCCGCTCTCAGGCCCTGGAGTCCGGCCTTCACGCACGGCGACCTGCATCTCGCGCATGTCTTTGTCGAAGGCGACGAGGTCACGGGGATCATCGACTGGTCCGAGGCGGGCCAGGGCGACGCTCTCTACGACCTCGCCACCTTCACTCTCGGAAACGAGGAGCGCCTCGCCGATGTCATCGCCGGCTACGGCGCCGATGTCGACCTCGACGTGGTCCGGGCCTGGTGGTCGTTGCGGAGCCTGCTCGCGGTGCGCTGGCTGGCCGAGCACGGCTTCGACCCGTTCGCGCCGGGCTGCGAGGTCGACGTGCTGAGATCCAGGATGTAGCGCCGGGTGTCACTCGGCCCGGAGGGGCTTCGCCTGGATCTGGTCGGCCGGTGCGGTCGGTGCGAGCTCGGCCCGCAACGGCTTGGCGTTCAGCGCGGCCGCGGCGGCGCCGATGGCGCCGGCGGTCAGCGCCAGGGCGCCGGCCACGGCACATGCGCTGAGGGCGCGATGGAAGGTGCGTTTTCTCATGGCAGTCCCCCGTTCGATCGGACGTGCCGGGGACCTTAGCGCCGGAAGCGCTTGATCGGGGGTCACTGTCCTCGATCTGTCGCCGGGAAGCGGAGGGCGCGGGCGGCGCCGTGCATGTCGTGGGGGAGGTCGGCGTACGCCCATTGGTGCGACCGGGTGTGCAGGCAGGCGGCCTCGACGTCGCCCGACTCGAGGACGGCCAGCAGCTCGGCGTGCTCGTCGGCCACGTGGTGCAGGTCGGGGTTGGTCACGACCAGGGTGATGGCGGTGCGGGCCTCGATCTGCAGGCCCTCCCAGGCTCGCTCGAGCAGGAAGTTGCTGCTGGCCAGGACGACCCGGCGGTGGAAGCGGGCGCTGGCCTGGCCGATGCCGCGGACGTCGGCCTCGGTGGCGCGGCGGTACATCTCGTCGACGTCGCCGCGCATGTCCTCCAAGGGCAGCTTCCCGTTCAGCATGGCCAGCCGGGTGGCTGCCTCCTCCAGGGCGGCGCGGACGACGTACGCCTCCCGGATGGTCTGCTCGACGAAGGGGAGCACATGCCGGCCGCGCCGGGGCCGGCTCTCGACCAATCCCAGGCCCTCGAGCTCGCGCAGGGCCTCGCGCACCGGGGCCTGGCTGGTGCCGAAGTCGGCCGCGATCTTGGTCTCGATCAGGCGCTCACCGCTCTTGATCTTGCCGGACACGATCAGCTCGACCAGGCCGTCCCGGATGCCCTCGCTCAACGTCGGCCTCGACGGCAACTCGCCCTCCTCAAGGTCACGCGTCTCTTGACCAGCATAGTAAGTCATCGTTACGTTGGATTATCGATATCGATAAAAGGATCTCGCATGTTGACTGAGGTTCATGTCCCCGAGGACGTGCCCGCGGCTGTGGGTCTGGTCGCGGCGGGCGCGACGATCATCGGCGGCGGCACGAGCTTGATGCCGCGGCTCAACGACTACGCATCACCACCGACCGAGCTGGTGAGCCTGCGCCGCGCGGGCCTGACCGGTGTCCACGTCGACGGCGGCACGGTGACCATCGGCGCGATGACGACCCTGTCGCAGATCGAGCACGATCCGCGGCTCGCGATCCTCAACCCGGTCGTGCGCTCGATCGCCTCGGTGCCGGTGCGCACGCTGGCCACGGTCGGCGGCAACCTGTTCGCCCGCCAGCCGCACGGCGATCTCGCTGTGGCTCTGGTCGCCCTGGGCGCCCATGCCACGCTGGCCGCTCGCGCGGCGCCGTCCGAGGGAGCTCTGGCCGCCGGGGCCGCGCTGTCTGTGGAGGAGCTCGTCGCCGGGGCTCCGCCGGACGGGGGAGCGGGCACCCTCGTCACCGCCGTCACGTTCGATCTGCCCGGGGACGGCGCCTTCAAGTACCTCAAGGCGGCCCGCCGCCGCTACAACTCGGCGTCGCTGGTGACCGTCGCGGCGACGATCGATGAAGCAGCCGGCCTGGTGCGGATCGCGCTCGGTGGCGTCGGTGACCGTGTGGTCCGGGCCCACGCCGCCGAAGCGGCCCTGCGAGGCCGGCCGCTGACCGAGGAGACGGTGCACGCCGCCGCCGAGGCCGAACTAGCCCATCTCACGCCGGCCGACGACGCGTACGCCTCGGCCTGGTATCGCAAGCGTGTCTTCCCTGTCCATCTGCGGCGAGCTCTGCTCGGCCGCTGAGGAGAACGAGGCAGCCGGTGAAGATCGTCAATCTCAAGGTCAACGGTGTCGGCAAGGCCTTCATGGCCAGGCCCGAGACGACGCTGCTGCTGGCGCTGCGCGAGCAACTCGGGCTGACCGGCGCCAAGCGCGGCTGCGCCCAGGGCGCGTGCGGCTCGTGCACGGTCCTGCTCGACGGCGAGCCCGTCGTGTCCTGCCTGGTGCCCGCGGTGACCGTGGAC
Source organism: Actinoplanes sp. CA-131856 (assembly GCF_050956135.1). Classification (GTDB taxonomy): domain Bacteria; phylum Actinomycetota; class Actinomycetes; order Mycobacteriales; family Micromonosporaceae; genus Actinoplanes. The sequence goes on from NZ_CP191849.1 coordinate 2,895,934, forward strand.
GGGGCCGACGTGGCCACGGTCGAAGGTCTGGCCGACGGCCCCAAGCTCAGCCATGTCCAGCAGGCTTTTCTCGACGGGTTCGCGACCCAGTGCGGGTTCTGCACCCCTGGCATGATCATGTCGGCCGAGGCGCTGCTCGACCGGAACCCGAACCCGACGCGGGACGAGGTGGCCGAGGCGATCAGCGGGAACGTGTGCCGGTGCACCGGCTACGAGCCGATCATCAGCGCCGTCCTCGACGCGGCTGAGCGGGCGAGGCTCTGATGCCGCGCGTCAACCCGATCGACACCGACTACTTCAAGGACGAGCGCCCGGACGCCGGCTTCAAGGTCATCGGCAAGACGGTGCAGCGCTCCGACGCGCTCGGGCACGTCACCGGGCGTACCGAATTCTTCGAGGACCGGACCTTCCCCGACCTCGCCCATGTCAAGATCCACCGCTCGGCGCACCACCACGCGCTGATCGACAGCGTCGACATCTCCGAGGCGCTCCAGGTGCCCGGCGTGTTGCGGGTCATCACGCACGCCGACGTGCCCTCGAACTGGTACGTCGTGCTGCGGCTGATCGGCATCGAGCCCAACGACGAGCCGGTCCTGGCCGAGGACCGGGTCCTCTACAAGGGCGAGCCGATCGTGGCCGTGGTGGCCGACTCCGAGGCGGCCGCGCTCGAGGGCGCCCGCCGGGTGAAGGTGACCTACACCGAACTGCCGGCCGTCCTCGACGTCGAGGAGGCCCTCGCGGAGGGCGCGCCGGTCATCAAGCAGGCGGGCACGAACTATTTCGTGTACGAGGGGCATCACGCGCGCCGGCTGCGCTTCGGCGACGTCGAGCAGGGCTTCGCCCAGGCCGATCACGTCTTCGAATGGCGGTACAGTTCGGCGCCGATCGAGCACGCGCCGACCGAGACCACCGGCTGCATCGTCGTGCCGCAGAGCAGCGGGCGGCTGCTCATTCACAGCAACACCCAGGCCGCGTTCTTCACCCTCGACAACACCGCGCTCATTCTCGACCGGCCGTTCACCGATCTGCAGGTCAAGGGTGGCACCGTCGGCGGCGGATTCGGCGGCAAGGTCGACGTCATGGTGGAACCGCTGGCCTGCATCGCGGCCACGCTCACCAATCGGCCGGTCAAATTCGTCTACACGCGCGAGGAGGAGATGCAGGTCTCGTCGCCGCGGGCGGCCGAGCGCATCTACATCAAGGACGGCGTCATGAACGACGGCCGCATCGTCGCGCGCAAGGTGATGCTGTACGTCGACGCCGGCGCCTATTCACGCCATTCGCCGTACGGAACCACCAAGGCGTGCGCCCACCTGCCGGGCCCGTACACGATTCCGAACGTCTACGCCGACTGCCACTGCGTCTACACCAATCGCACGCCGTCGAGCGCGATGCGCGGCTTCGGCGTCACCATCGCCGATTTCGCGCTCGAGTCGCAGATGGACCGGCTGGCCCGGGCCCTCGACATCGATCCGCTGCAATTCCGGCTCATCAACGCCTATCGCGACGGCGACATGAAGGCGCATCGCAAGGTGGCCGAGGGCACCGCCCTCATCGAGGTCATTCAGCGGGCGGCGGCGCTGGTCGGTCACGAGCTTCCCGACGAGTTCCGGGCCCTGTCCTCCTCAACCCCGAGAGGAGCAGATCAATGACGCTTCGGTACGGACGTGGGTACGCCTCCGTCAATTACCCCACCGGTATGAACCTCGGCGGCGACCCGTCCCAGGCGCTGATTCACGCGACCACCATGGGCGGATTCGTGGTGAGCCTGTCCTCGGTCGACCTCGGGCAGGGACTCAAGACCGTGGTGGCCCAGTGCGCGGCCGAGACGCTCGGCATGCCGATGGAGAACATCATCATCGACACCGCCGACACCGACACCGGCCCGCACTGCATGGGCACCTTCGCCAGCCGTGGCACCCACCGGGTCGGCAACGCGGTCATCATGGCCGCCCGCGAGGCCCGCGACGTGATGTTGCAGGTGGCGGGGGACGAGCTCGAGGTCGACGCGGGCGACCTGGAGACCGACGGCACCGGCTTCGTCCGGCTCAAGGGCAGCCCCGAGACGAAGATCCACATCTCGGACGTGGCGCTGGCCGCCCACTTCAAGCAGGGCCGGACGATCTCCGGGCGGGGCATCTTCCTCAAGGAACGCAACTATCCGGTGCCGGAGACCGGCGAGATGGACCCGGACTCGTGCCAGGCCCACGCGTGCAGTGTGGCCGAGGTCGAGGTGGACGACGAGACCGGTGTGGTCACCGTGCTGAGCCTGCACAACGCGTACGAGATCGGCCGTGCCCTCAACCCGGCAATGGCCACCCAGCAGGTCGAGGGCGGCGCGTGGATGGGCGTATCGCACGCCATCTTCGAGTCGACCGAGCCCTATTACCCGGCGTCGCGCGACCACGGCCCGGTCGACTTCACCGAATATCTGATGCCCGGTCCGGGTGAGATTCCGGTGCAGACCAGCGTCATCCTGGAACGGCCGGCCTCGAACGGCCCGTTCGGCGCGAAGGGCATCGGCGAAATGACGGCCAACGCCCCGATCCCGGCCATCGCGAACGCCATTTTCGACGCCTGCGGGGTACGGCTGACCACGATGCCGTTCACACCGGAGTCGATCCTGCGCGGGCTCGACGCGCTGCGCGCATGACGCCGGACCGGGACGCCCTCAGCCGGCAACTGGAGGAGCGTAGATATTTCGCGGACGAGGGGCTGCTCACCGCCGTACGGCTGGCCATCGGCCTGGGAAAGCCTTTGCTTCTGGAAGGGGAGCCGGGGGTCGGAAAGACGCAGATCTCGCACGTGCTGGCCGGTGCGCTGGGGCGTGAGCTGATCCGGTTGCAGTGTTACGAGGGCATCGACGTGTCGCAGGTGCTCTACGAATGGGACTATCCGAAACAGCTCCTGAGCCTGCGCGCGGCCGAGGTCCAGGGCACACCGGTGGCCGATCTGTACGGCAGTGAGTTCCTTCTCGAACGGCCCCTTCTGCGGGCGCTGCGCAGTCGTACGGGCGCCGTGCTCCTCATCGACGAGATCGACCGGGCCGACAGCGAGTTCGAGGCCTTCCTGCTGGAGTTCCTCGACGGCTTCCAGATCACCATTCCGGAGATCGGAACCGTCACCGCCGCCGTGCCGCCGCTGGTCGTGCTCACCTCCAATCGCACCCGCGAATTGCACGACGCCCTCAAAAGGCGCTGCCTCTATCACTGGATCCCCTTTCCGGACCCGGAACGTGAGCGCACGATCGTCGAGGCGCAGGCGCCCGGGCTCAGCGCGCGGGCGGCGGCGCGGCTGGTCCACTCGGTCAACGTCATCCGGTCGCTGGGCCCGCTGAAGCGGCCCGGCATCGCCGAATCGATCGCGTGGGCGCAGGGATCGCTGGCGCTGACGGCCGAGGGCGCGTCGCCGGTCGAGGCCCTGCGCGCGTCGCTCGGGCTGGTGCTGAAGAACGAGGAGGACGTCGCCCTCATCACGGCGCACGCGGGCGAGGTCTTCACCGATGACGCCCGCTGACGTCCTGTTCGCCTTCATCCGCGAGCTGCGGGCGCGAGGGCTCGCCGCCCCGGTCGACAAGCAGCGGGACTTCCTCGCCGCCGTGGAGCTCATGCCGTCGCAGTTCTACTGGGCCGGCGCCACGACGCTCGTGACGTCCGAGGCCGAGCTGCGCATCTACAACGAGGTGTTCTCCTCCTCGAAGTTGATCATGGCGGCCGTCCCGGACGCCGGCGAGGAGCCGACCGGCGTTCCCGGCTCCCACGAGGCCGGCGACCTCGTCCTCGAACAGGGCGGCAGCGAGGGGCTCGCGGCCGGCCGGATCAGTCCCGAATCGACAGTCCGCTTCCCGGCCACGTCACCGCGCGCTTTCGATGTCCTCCACGAGATCCGGCGCTCGCTGCCCCGGGCCGTGCCCACCACGCGATCGCGGCGGAGCCGGCCCGGCGGACGTCGCCAGCGCGTCGACCTGCGCTCCACTTATCACGACTCGCGGCACACCTACGGCGAAGTCATGCGGCTCCACTGGCGGCACCGGCCACCCCAGGAACGCCGGGTGCTGCTGCTGGTCGACGTGTCCGGATCGATGAAGCAGTACAGCGCCGACTATCTGCGCTTCGCGCACACGGTCGTCGCCACCTGCGCCCGCGCCGAGGTCTTCACCTTCGGCACCCGGCTCACCCGGGTCACCTCGGCCCTGCGGGTCCCGTCGCTGGACGCCGCGCTCGGCGCGCTGGCCGAGGTCGTCCTCGACGCCGAGGGCGGCACCCAGATCGGCGAAAGCCTGCGGACGTTCCTCGGCAACGCGCACTACGTGACCATGGCCCGGGGCGCGCTCGTGCTCGTCCTCTCCGACGGGCTCGAACGGGGCGACTGCGCGGCCATGATCGAGGCCACCGGCCGCCTGTCCCGGCTCGCCCACCGGTTGAGCTGGTGGTCGCCGCTGGCCTGCGACCCCGCCTATCGGCCGCTGACCCGGGCCATGGCCGCGGTCCGGGCCGACCTCGACTCGCTGACCGGGGTCCGGGACCTCGGGACCGCGCTCACCGCCGTACGAGAAGGGTTTGCCCATGTACACGGGTGACATCGTCGACTCACACCACCACGTCTGGCGCCAGGCCGACATGCCGTGGCTCTCGGGACCGATGGTCCCGAGGATCTTCGGACCGTACGAGCCGATCCGGCGCGACTATCTCATCGAGGAGTACCGCAACGACGCGATCTCGGCCGGCATCGGCGCGTCGGTCTACGTCCAGCCGAACTGGCCGATGGACAAGGTGGTCGACGAGATCCACTGGATCGCCGGCGTGCACGCGCGATCCGGCTGGCCGATGGCCGTCGTCGGCTGCGCCGACCTGTTCGCCGAGGACGCGGTGGAGGTCATGCGTACGCAGCAGGCGATCAGCCCGCTCGTCGTCGGCACCCGCCTCCAGTTGCACTGGCACGAGCGCACCGAGTTCCGCTTCGCGTCCGCCCCCGACCGGATGAAGGACCCGGTGTTCCGCTCGAACATCGCGGCGCTGAAGGATCTCGGCTGGCTGTTCGAGCTCCAGGTCTTCCCGGGCCAGATGCACGACGCGGCGGCCCTGGTCGCCGACCACCCCGAGGTGACCTTCGTGCTGGCGCACGCGGGGATGCTCACCGACCACACCGACCCGGCGGTCGTCGCCGCATGGCGTGCCGGTCTGCGCGAGCTGGCCGCGCTGCCGAACGTCGTGGTCAAGCTGACCGGTCAGGGCACCTTCGTCCACCGCGTCGACCCGTCGCTGCTCCGGCTCGTCACCGACGAGGTGCTCTCGCTCTTCGGGTCGGAGCGCGCGATGTTCGGCACGAATCTGCCCGTCGAAACCCTCTGGACCACCGCCGCCGCGCTGACCGGCGCGTGGAAGCAAGCCCTGGAACATCGCACCGACGACGAGCAGGCGGACGTCTTCTCCCGTACGGCCCGCCGGGTCTACGGCCTCCCCGAAAGGAAAGAACCATGAGCCACTTCATTCTGACGTACGGCTACAACGACACCCCGGCGCGCGCTTCCCGCCGCCCGGAACACCTGGAACACCTGGCCAAGCTCCAGGCTTCGGGCTCGCTTCTGCTGGCCGGGCCGCTGGCCGACCTCAGCGGCGGCATCATCGTGCTGGTCGCCGACGACCTGGAGGCCGCGCGGGCGCTGGTCGAGCAGGACCCGTACACCCAGCACGGGGTGACCAAGGACCGCGAGCTGAAGGAATGGAAGATCACGGTCGGCCTGCCCTGACAGATCACACCTCATTTGCAACCGAAGTGCTCAGGTCCCGGCACCCCCGGCCGATCCAGGGGCCATGATCGCTTCGGCTTCCACCCTTGAGCTGCCCGCCGTCGGCACGTCGATGTTCCTCGCCCTGGGCGAGGGCGCGAACGTCCGCTCCCGCCTGGTCGCGGCCGACGGCGACACTTTCACGGTCACGGCCCCGCTCGAGGTGGCGGGCCAGGCCGAGGAGTTCGACGTCTTCTGGGCGTCACCGAGCACCCGCATCGTGCTGCCGAGCCGCCTGGTGGCGGTCTCGGGCGAGGCCCCGTACTGCTGGACCCTGGCCCCGACGGGCCCGGCACGCCACAGCAACCGCCGCGAGTACGTCCGGGGAGGCGGCGGCGCGGCGGTCCGCCTGACCACCGACGAGCACGAGATGCAGGCCGCCCTGCTGGACATCAGCGAGGGCGGCCTGCGCTGCTGGATCGACGAGCCGGCCCCGTTGACCCCGGGCGACCACCTGCGCGCGGCCATGAACCTGCCGGGAGCGAACCGGTTGGCCCTGGACGGCACGATCCTGACGGTCCGCCAGGCCCCGCACGGCGACCCGGGCCAGCACATCGTCCTGACGTTCACCACGGAGGAGCAGGCCGCCCAGACGATCCGCTCCTACGTCATGACGTGGGAAATCAACGAACGCCGCCGCCAGACGACGGCCGACTTTGCGTAGCACCTTGTAGCACACATCGCTAAGCTGTTCTCATGGCCGATGCGATGCGTCACGAGATCACTCAGCGGGAGCTTCGTAACGACTCCGGCGCCATCATGCGGGGGGTCGAGCGAGGCGAGTCCTACACGATCACGCGGAACGGGACCCCGATCGGTCGCCTGATCCCGCTCCGGCGTCGCACTTATGTGTCCCGCGAGCAGGTGATGGCAACCTTCGCCACCGCCGCCGTCGTCGATCCCGACCGGCTGCGCGCCGACCTCGACGCCGCCGTGGAACAGGACCCGTTCGACCGTGAGTGGTGATGTCACGCGCGGCCTGATCGACACGAACATCGTTGTCCATCTGGCCGCGCTCGAAGCCGCCGTGCTGCCCGGTGAGATGGTCGTCTCCGCGGTCACCCTTGCCGAGTTGTCGGCTGGTCCACATCACACGGATGATCCTGTCGAGAGGGCCAGGCGGACCAGCGTCCTTCAGCATACGGAGGCGACCTTCGACCCGCTGCCCTTCGACGCCGAGGCGGCTCGGACCTACGGCCTGGTGTGTGCGGCCGTCCTGGCGACCGGGCGGACGCCCCGGCGGCGCGTCGCGGACCTGATGATCGCCTCCATCGCCGCGGCCAACCGGCTTCCGCTCTACACCACCCACCCCGCCGGCTTCGTCGGGCTCGACCGGCTGGTCACGGTGGTGGCCGTGCCACGGCCGGCCGGTCGATGAGTTCACCCGCCAGGCGCACGTCTGACACAGATCGGGTCGGTTGATCGGATTTCGGTGTCGTTCGACGAGCCCTCTGTGGAGGCTGCTCAGAGGATGGGTGGTGGTCGGCGGCGGTGTGATAGTGGCCATCGTGAATCACTTGTTCGGGCGGATCGCCGTCCTGGCGGCTGTCGTCACGCTGGGAGCTTCGACGTCGGCTTGCATGTCCGCGGACGGGAACGGCACTGTCGACGCCGCCCTGCAGAGCTCGTTCGCCCCGGTGGTGATCAAGGTACTCAAGCAGCGGGCCGCGAAGATCAGCGGCCCGGCCGGCATCGCGGCGTGGGTCGGGTTGTACGAGATCGAACAGCTCCGGAAGGAAAGCCTGAGGAAGGCGAACTCCACCTTCCTGGTGGTGAAGCAGCAGCTCGACGGCCGGCCGAAGGCCTCCGTCTTCCGGTTCGCGTCGGGGCACAAGGTGCGCGTCGCCATGAACGGCAAGTTCGAACAGGTCATCGACAAGAACGTCGTGACTCTGACCGCCGACCCGGCCGTGGACTCCACGATAGTGGTCACCGACGCGACGACAGGTGACACTGTCGAGCGGACCGGTTCGTTCAACCTGAGCCTGACCCAGGCGAAGGCCTACACCGGCATCGACTTCGACTCCGGAACCCAGCTGCGCGGCGACGACGGCAGCATGGACTACAGCTACTACAAGATGAAGTTCACCAACGGCGCTCGACTGCACAAATGGGACGGGGAGGCCGACCCCACCCTGGCCGACTGCTCGTCCATCCCCCAAGGCGAGTGGTCCGACTCCAGCATGTTCCTCGGCCTCGGCCACACCGAGTTCTGCATCGTCACCAGCGACGCCCGCTTCGGCTTCCTGCACCTGCCCAGCAACATCGTCGACAGCACCACGTACACGATCTGGCCGCCGCTGAAATAAGCACAGCGGCGATCGGCTACGGCGTCGTCGACCAGAGCGCGTCGAGCGGAAGCACCCACGTGCCGTCGTCGAATGGGAACGTCAACGCGCCGGTGTAGAGCACCATGGCGATGGCGAGGCGGTCGCCCAGGCGGGCGCGCAGCGCTGGCCGCCGCAGCACGACAGGCATTCCGCCGGAGGTGATGCGGCGGGCGTACTCGGCGCGCGTCGTCGTGGACGGCGCCGGGCTGAGGGGCATCTCGGCGCCGTCGAGCAGCCGGAGGATCAGAGATTGCCCGGTCGCCCCGTCGATCTCGGCCTGGGTCAGGGGCAGCACCTCGAGGATGTCGACCCGGCCGGTCAACGCCTGTCCCGCCTCGGGCAGCGTCGTGTATCGCGTCGAGCCGGCCAGGACGAACCGTCCCGGACTGAGGTCCCGGTTCAGCTCGGCCTTGATCGCACTGAGCAGATCCGGAGCATGCTGATACTCATCGATCAGGACCGGGCCGGGGCCACTGACGAACCGCCCGGGATCGGCAGGCGAAATTTTCCGTATCTTGCAGGGGTTGGATTCCGCATCTTGCGGGTGGGGCCTAGGGATTTCTCGGGCGCGGTGGGGCCGTGGGGCGGCTGACCCTCGAAAGGACATTCGTCCAGTTCGAAGGAGCAGCTATGTCTTTTCCCGAGGGATCTCTCCTCATCGGTGACGGGCCCGAGGTCTACTACGTTCAGAACGGCGGCCGGCGCTGGGTGCCCGACCCGCTCACCCTGCAAGCCGTCGATCCGCGGAGCTGGGGGGCGGTGCAGCGAGTACCGCAGTCCGACCTTCTCGTTCTGCCGGCCGGGGTGCCGTTGCCCGCCCTGAACGACGGCAGCCTCTCCATCTGCCCGGGTGGGCCCGCCTATTTCGCCCGGGGTGGGCAGTTCCATCTCGTGCCGGACGCCGAGACCCTGGCCACTCTGCCCCGCGACCGGGTCGCCTCCACGCTGGCCGACGACTTCGTGCTGCTCAAGGGCGCCGTCGGCGATCCGCTGCCCAGCGTCACCGACACCAGCGCCAACGCCGCCGCCATCGACGCCTACATCCGTACGCTGGCTCCGCTTCCCTACGAGCCCGATTCGGACACCGCCGGGCCCATCGTCAAGCGGCCCGGCGTCACCGAGGTCGACGGGGTCGACGTCGAGGTCACCGAGCAGCGGGTACGGATGAGCCGCCAGGTGTCCGACTTCGTGGAGATCAGCCCCATCTCCGATGTCATGTACGCCGGGTCGGCCGTCGCCGGTGTCTCGGTGCCGGGTGGGGCTCTGGCCCCGATCGCGCTGACCCGCGGGCCGGGGCAGATCACCGTCACCACCGATCTCACGCTTCCCGCCGTGCGGTCGCAGTCGAAGCGGCTGGAGCGGCCCGACCTGCCCAGCTACGTCGACGCGCTCAACGAGCTTCTCGACGAGCTGCGGCCGACCGACAGCGCGGCCGCCATGTCGTACCGGCTGGAGAAGATCAACACCCTGGAGCAGGGGATGGTCAGTTTCGGGCTGAACCTGAAGGGCTCGGGCTGGAACGTCGACGCCAAGGCCTCCCTGAACGGCAACCTCACCCGCAGCACCGTGTTCGGCATGTTCTCGCAGGCCTACTACCAGGTGGCGTTCACCCCGGAGGGCTCGCCGCCGCAGTTCTTCGCCGACGATGTCACCCTCGACGAGGTCAAGACGTACGCCGGTCCGAACAACCCGCCGTGCTATCTGTCCTCGGTCACCTATGGGCGGATGGTGCTCCTGCTGGTCGACGGCGAGGCCAGCAGCCTGGAGATCAAGGCCGCTCTGTCCGGGGCCTGGACGGCCGCCGTCAGCGGGTCGGCCAGCCTGTCCGCCGAGTACAAGAACACACTGTCCCGCAGCTCGGTCCGGGCCGTGGTGGTCGGCGGGTCGTCCGGTGCGGCCGGCGACATCATCGAGAACCCGGCCGAGAACCTGCTCGGGTGGGTCAGGAAGCAGCTCAGGATCACGGCCGATCTGCCGGTCACGCCGATCCAGTACACGGTGCGCTACATGGCCGCGCCGCACCACCTGGTGAAGGTCAGCCGCACCACCGACCCCGTGCGCATCGTCGACGCCAACGTCTACGGCGGGCGCGAGGCCGTGTGGGCGGGCTCGGTGGGCGAGGGGCCGGGACGCGGTCCGGTCGGCACCGGGCTCCGGATGAACCGCGGCGACGACGTCACGGTCACGGCCACCGGCTCGATCTGGGCCGGCTGGCTCTTCATCGGGCGCAACGGCCCCGAGGGCCTCGACGGGCCGCCCAAGCCCTGGTACCCGCTGCCCGACGGCGACGGTGTCCGCGGCTCGATGCTGATCGGCGGCTTCGACAACACCAACTGGTTCCCGGTCGGCGGCGGCCGCCGGTTCACCGTGCCGGCCGACCGGGAGGACGGCGAGCTCTGGTTCCGGCTCAACGACGACAACATGACGAACGGCAACGGCCAGTTCGACATCTCGGTCAGCCTGCGCCGCCGGATGCCCGTCATCAACGCCGCGAGCTGAAACCTCAAGTCCGGTGCACGGCTTCCGACATGGCAAGCCGTGCCAAGAAGCAGGTCGACGATGCTCGGCGCGGTGCTGTTCGTCTTCAGCGCCGGCTGGTTCCTGATCGGGCTGGGCCACGAGTGGGCCCACCCGGTCGTGGGCTGGCTGGCCTTGCCGATCTCGGCGGGGCTGGCCGCGCGGGCCTGCCTGCGGGTGGGGCGGCGGAGCGATCTGACCGCACCCGCCCGCGCCTTCTGGCGGCGGATCGGGCTGGCCTGCGCGGTGCTCGCGGCCGGGATCGTCAGCAACGCGATCGACGCCACCACCGGGCCGGGCGCGCCTTCCCGCTATGTCAGCCCGCTCACCTCCGTACTCCTGCTCGGGCTTCTGTTCTTCGCCCTCGGCGCGATGCTGCGGCTCACGTCCTGGCACCGGACCCGCCCCGAGTGGTTCCGGTTCGGTGTCGACGCCACCATCGTGCTGATCACCGTGGGCGTGCTGTTCTGGCACTACTCGCTGCGCCACATGTGGGCCGAGGGTGACCAGGCGGTGCTGCCCTTCCTGGCCGTGATCACGCTCGTGCTCATCTCGGCCCTCTCCATGATCAAGCTGTCGTTCGCGGGCTCCGGGCACCTCGACCGGGTGTCGCTGGGCATCATCACCGTCGGGGTGGCGCTCGCCGCGGCCAGCGGCAGCCTGGCGCCGTTTCTGCGGGACCGTCCCTATCTGTCGGGGACCATGCTCGCCGCCGCCGTGGTCGCGCTGACCGCCCAGCTCGCGGCCGAGCGCCAGCGCCGCGTTCCGGCACCCGGTCCGGCCGACCGGAGATCGGCCCGCCGATTCACCGTGCTGCCCTACGCGGCCCTCGCGGCGATCGACGTCACCCTGGTCGCCACCGCCGCCACGACCGAGGGTGAGCTCCTGCTGCTGGTGGTCTCCACGGTCGTGCTGGGCGCTCTCGTGGCGTCCCGGCAGGTGTCGGCCCTGCGGGAGAACAACCGGCTGCTCGACCAGCTGCATGACTATCAGAAGAAGCTCGACCACGAGGTGACCCACGACCCGTTGACCGGTATGCCGAACCGGACGCTGTTCACCTCGGCCCTCGCCGCGGACGGCCCGTTCCACGTGGCGCTGCTGGACATCGACGACTTCAAGGTGATCAACGACCGGCTCGGCCACAGCGCCGGCGACCAGATGCTGCGGACCATCGGGGCGCGGCTGTCGGCCGCGATCGGGCCGGGCGACGTCGCGGCCCGGCTCGGCGGCGACGAGTTCACCGTGCTGCTGACCGGCCGGACCGGCGAAGAGGCGGAAAAACTACTGACGGAGCTGCTTGAGGCCGTACGCCAATCGCTGGTCGTCGGTCGTTTCGAAATGACCCCGCGGGTCAGCATCGGCGCGACGGCCGCCGTCGACGGCGACACTCCGGAGGAGCTGCTGCGCCGCGCCGACGTGGCGATGTACGCGGCCAAGAGCCTGGGCGGCGACCGCTGGACCTGGTTCGACCCGTTCATGGACCGGATGGAGGCCGAGGAGGCCCTGCTCGGCGCCCAGCTCCAGCAGGCCATCGGCCGGGACGAGCTGTTCATGCTCTACCAGCCGATCGTCGAGCTGCCGCACGGGCGCTTCGCCGGTGTCGAGGCGCTGGTGCGCTGGCGGCACCCCGAGCACGGGCTGGTCTCGCCGGCCGTCTTCATCCCGCTGGCCGAGCGCACCGGTTCCATCGTCGAGGTCGGCCGGTGGGTGCTGGAGCAGGTGGTGCGGCAGGCGGCGGTCTGGCAACGGGAGTACGGCGAGCACGCGCCGGCCAAGGTGAGCGTCAACATCTCGGCCCGGCAGCTCCAGGAGCCGGGCTTCGTCGAGGAGTTGGCGGCCCTGCTGGCCCGGGAGGGCGTGGACCCGGCCGGACTGGTGGCCGAGGTGACCGAGACGGCGGTGCTCGGCAGCGGGGCCGCGCTGGACGCCGTGAAGGCGCTCAACGCCCTCGGGCTGCGGGTGGCGCTGGACGACTTCGGCACCGGGGCGTCGTCGCTGAGCCTGCTGGTCGACTGCCCGGCACAGATCCTCAAGGTCGACAAGTCGTTCGTCGACGGCGTGACGACGGCCAGTCCGCAGGCCGTGATCGTGGACAACCTCATCCGGATCACCGAGGGCCTGCGGATCGAGGCCGTCGCCGAGGGCGTCGAGACCGCCGAGCAGGCGGCACGCCTGCACCAGCTGGGCTACCGGCTGGCGCAGGGCTTCCACTTCGCCCGGCCGATGCCGGGGGAGGACGTGGCGCTGCTGTTCGGGACGGCCGCCGTCAGCCGGTCTGCTTCATAGCGCCCACCAGGGCCCGGCTGAGGATCGCCGAGGAGTAGGTGACCGTACCGGCCTTGATGCCCTCCGGGTCGTCATTGGTGCGGACCATGCGCGTACCCAGATAGGTGTAGTCCTTCTTGTCGAAGATCAGCTCTTGGCGCAGGCCGGCCTCGTCGACCCGGGCCAGCGCGATCCCGTGCCGGCCGGCCGCGTCGACGGCGTCGCCGACGACCAGCACGCCGGGGATCTTCGCGGCGGCCCGGTAGAGCGCCGGGTAGAGGGCAGCCGGCGGGTAGCTCTCGCCGAGCAGGTCGCTGATCGTGGTGAAGGCCTCGCTGTCGGGGCCGTTGCCCTTCCCCTGCGTCTCCGCGTAGATCTTGGCGAGAAGGGCGTCCGGGTCGGTCGGCAGAGACTTCAAGAGGTTGTACGACGGCGCGTTCAGATACGCGGCGACGTCGCTGTCGAGCGTCTCCCCGCCCTCCTTCTGGCCGATGCCGCTCTGGATGAGCCAGCCCTTGGCGCCGTCGAGCGACTGCCAGGTCTGCCGGTCGGAGACGGTCGCGACCGGGGTGCCGTCGGCGAGGTGCACGTCGGTGCTCCTGCTGCTGATGTAGACCCAGTCGCCGGCCGGGGCCGGCTTCTTGTCGCGGGTGGCGGCCACCAGCACCATCTTGTCGACGAGCTGGTCGAGGCCTTGCGGGCTGCCGGCCCGGGCGTCGGCGAACTGGGCGGGCTCGGTCACGGCGGCCGGCGTGGTCTCCCCGCCGGTGCGGGTGACGACGAGGCCGGTGACGCCGGCCGCGATCAGCACCAGCACCGCGGCCAGCGCAAACACCGGCCGTCGCGACCTATGGGTGGTCTCTTGCTCGATCAGGGTCATCAGGCGCTCCTTGTGGAACTCGTGACGTCCGGGCGGCAGGTCCCGCGAGGGCGGGGCCGGCACGGTCGGGTGCTCGCTCATCGGTGTCCTTCCGCGTTCCGGGTCGTGGTGAGGTGGTCGCCTGTTATCTGTCGCCCCGCGGCGGGGAGTTCCCGCCGGAGTTTCTCCCGGGCCCGCGACAGCCGGGACCGCACGGTGCCGATCGGGATGCCGAGCGCCGCGGCCGCCGACGCGTAGTCCAGGCCCTCCCACACGCAGAGCGTGAAGACCTCGCGGTCGGCCCGGGGCAGGGCGGCCAGGGCGGTCATGGCCCGGGCCAGCAGCCGCGCGTCGTCGATCCGGCTGTCGGCGGTGCCCGCGTGGTCGGGCACGACGTGGTCGAGCCGGGTGGCGGCGAGCGCCGCGGCCCGATAGCGCCGGTCGCTGCGGCGCAGGTTGCGGGTGATGTTGGTGGCGATGCCGAGCAGCCACGGCCGCAGCGACCCGCCGTCCTCCTCGACCCGTTCCCGCAGGCGCCAGGCCTGCGCGAACGTCTCCGACACCACGTCGTCGGCCAGTGCCCAGTCGGCCGTGAGCCGGTAGCCATGGTTGTAGACCGCCCGGGCGTGCTGATCGAACAGCTCGCCGAACGCCTCACGATCACCGGCCCGGATCCGGGCCCGCGGATCTGTCGTCATATGGATTGCCTGTCCGCCCGCCCACCTCGAGTTCCGTCCCCAGCTGATCTTTCTCCGCTGAGTTACATTGCCGGGCAGGATGACTCTGATCGACCTCGGCGACACCACCGGGGCGGACGCCCCGCCGGCGACCGCCCCGGTCGACCTGCCCCGCCTGGGCCGCATGGCGCTGGCCGCGCTCTCCGCGGCCGGCCTGCTGACCGTGACCGGTTCGGCGCCGCCCGTGCCGCCGGCGGTGCGCACCGTCTGGACGACGGCGTTCGCGCCGAGCGACACCCTGGCCGCGGCCGGCCGTACGGTCTACGTGCACCGCGACAACGAGGGCGCGACCGTGGTGACCGCCCACGACCTGGCCACCGGCCGGCCCCGATGGTCGGCCCCGGCCGGGGCCGGGCCCGCCAACAGCGGCGTGATCCCGGCCGGCGACGTGGTGCTGATTCCGACCCCGTCGTTCTCCGGCCGGCCGGGGCCGGGCGCGATCGTGCTCGACGCGGCGAGCGGGCGGGAGCTGTGGCGGTCGTACGGCGATGCCCAGCCCTCGGCCGCCAACGGTGACGTGCTGCTGGCCGAGACCGGCCGGGACGGCATCACCACGGCCCTGCGCCTGGTCGGGCTGCGCGACGGGCACGAGATCTGGAGACACCCGATCGCGCCGGCCGAGCAGTGGACCACGCTCACCGGGAACGGCCGGCCGTCGGTGATCGTCGCGGTGACCGCCCAGGGCGACGCCACCGTCTACCGCTACGCGGACGGCACCATCCTGCACCGCGACCGGATCCCCTGGAACGGCGTGTACTCGGCCGGCCTCGTCCCCGCCGGCCCGCACCTGATCGTGGTGCGGACCGCCTC
This sequence comes from Actinoplanes sp. CA-131856, assembly GCF_050956135.1. Classification (GTDB taxonomy): domain Bacteria; phylum Actinomycetota; class Actinomycetes; order Mycobacteriales; family Micromonosporaceae; genus Actinoplanes. The sequence goes on from NZ_CP191849.1 coordinate 2,911,240, forward strand.
CGCACAGACCGTGGCCACCATCTACCGCCCGGGCGACCTGCGCCCGCTGTGGCGGACCGGCGAGCTGATCGGATCGGTCGCCGGCTGCGGCCCGCTGATCTGCGCGGCCGGTGTGCGCGGCGTGACCGCCTACGACGCCGCCACCGGCCGGGAGGTCTGGCGGCGCGACGACAACTACGCCTGGGACGTCGGACAGGGCCGCCTGCTGCTCTCGGCGGCCGACGTCACCACGACGGTGCTGGCCGACACGGCCACCGGACGGACGATCGGACGGCCCTTCGACGAGCGGACGTCGCTGCTGAACGGCGGGGCCGGCTCGATGCTCCTGCTGCGGACGGCCGCGACACCGGACGGCCGGACCGGTGTGGCCCGGCTCGACCTGGCCACCGGCCGCGAGACCGTGCTCGGCGCGGTCGGCCTGCCCACCGCCGAGGACTGCCGGGGAACGCCCGGCTACCTGCTCTGCACGGGCGCGAACACTTTGACGGTCACGGCTGTCGGCTTACCCTCTCCAGAGGAGGTAGGCGACTGATGGTCATCTATCAATTCCACTGTGAACGCCACGGCCCGGCCGACGTCGAGGCGCCCCTCGGGCGGGCGCCGGGCAAACATCCCTGCCCGGAGTGCGGGAACGACTGCCGGCGGGTCTGGTCGGCGGCTCTTCTCGGACGGCGCGTCCAGGCGTCGTACAAACGGGAAATCGACCGAATCGAGCGAACAAGGGCGGAACCCACTGTCGTCACCCGGTTGCCGTAGGAGGCTCGCATGCCGGAACTCGTGTTTCCTCTCGACTCGACCAAACGGTTCACCGATCAGGCGCTGGTCGGGCACAACCGGTGGCATCCCGAAGTGCCCGCCGCCGTCCGGGTCAGGCCCGGCGACAGCTTCCGGGTGCACTGCCGCGAATGGTTCGACGGCGCCATCCACAACGACGACTCGGCCGACGACATCAGGGACGCCCCATTGTCGACGGTCCATGTGCTGAGCGGCCCGATAGCGGTCGAGGGAGCCGAACCGGGCGACCTTCTGATGGTCGACATCCTCGACGTGGGCCCCATCCCGCAGGAGGATTCGGGCCCGCTGGCCGGCCAGGGCTGGGGTTACACGGGAATTTTCGCCACACAGAACGGCGGCGGTTTCCTGACCGAGCAGTTCCCCGACGCGTACAAGGTGATCTGGGATTTCGCCGGCCAGACGGCGACCTCGCGCCACATTCCGCACGTGTCTTTCACCGGCATAGTGCATCCAGGATTGATGGGTACGGCTCCATCGGCCGCCCTGCTGCAGAAATGGAACCAGCGCGAGGGCGCCCTGATAGCGACCGACCCGAACCGGGTGCCACCGCTGGCCCTGCCGCCGGAACCGAATGACGCCGTGCTGGGCAGCCTCCCGAGCAGCGAATACGCCCGGGTGGCGGCCGAGGCGGCGCGAACGGCCCCGCCCCGCGAGAACGGCGGCAACCAGGACATCAAGAACTTCTCGAAGGGCACCCGTGTCTTCTATCCGGTCTTCGTGCCGGGCGCGAACCTCTCGGTCGGCGACCTGCATTTCTCCCAGGGCGACGGCGAAATCACCTTCTGCGGGGCCATCGAGATGGGCGGCTTCATCGATCTGCGGGTCGAAGTGCTGAAGAACGGCATGACGACGTACGGCGTCACGGAGAACGCGATATTCATGCCGGGAAATGTGGAACCGAGGTACAGCGAGTGGCTGGCCTTCTCCGGCACATCGGTCACGCTGGACGGCGAGCAGCGCTACCTGGACTCGCACCTGTCCTATCAGAGGGCCTGCCTGCACGCGATCGACTACTTGACGACGTTCGGATACACCCCCGAGCAGGCCTACATGATCCTGGGCGCGGCACCCATCGAGGGCCGCCTGTCCGGCGTGGTGGACATCCCGAACGCCTGCGCCACGGTCTATCTGCCCACGGCCATCTTCGACTTCGACATCCGCCCCTCGGCCAATGGCCCGGCCCGCATCGATCCGGGTCAGGGCGTGCCGCGCTCGTCGTTCTAGTCCGAGATCCGGCAGCACCGGGCGGGGAGTCGCCCTATCGTGGCGGCACATCACGGGGAAGGGGAACCACCATGAGCATGTCGTCACTGCTATGGCGAGCGGCCATCGTGGCCGCGGTCATCGCGTTGGTAGCGCTGTACTTCCTGTCCGGCCCGGCCGCCGATCCCGCAATGGCCACAAAGATCTACGTCGGCTGACCACCGCCCGCCGGGAGGTGCCCTCACCTCCCGGCGCGGCAATCAGAGGCCGGCCCATGGCGGACGTCCGACCGGCGGCCGGGAAGCCCCAGCCTCTAGCCGCCGCCGGGCACGGCGAACGCGTGCGGCTGCGTGCCCCTCCGGAGACGCTGTCGGGCCGCCGGTCGCGGGACACGCCGTGGCGGTTAGGGGGGTGCCGCACGAGCAAGCGCCCGCCGCCAGCAGGACAGGGATCGCGCGACATGCAGCCCGGTCGGCGCCGAGCGGTATTCGGTCAACAACAGGCGTCGGGGGCTCCCTGTCCGATCGTGGCGAACGGGATCGGGCAGCACGGCCGGCCCGCGCAAGCGACCAGGTCGTCGCAGCCGGCGGCCACCGTTGCCGTCAAGGTCGCGGCGATCACTTCCAGGTCGGCGATCTTGGCTTCCACCTCGGCCAGTTTGGCCCGGGCGCGTTCCTGCAATCCGACGTCCCCGCCGCCGTGCCGATGTGCTCCGGCGGCCAGCAGGTCGGCTATCTCGTCCAGCGTGAAACCCAGCCGCTGCGCTGCCTTGATCACCCTCAGCACGGTGACCGCCTCGGGCGGGTAGATCCGATGCCCGCCCAGGCTGCGCTCCGGCTCGGCCAGCAGGCCGCGCCGCTCGTAGTAGCGCAACGTCGGCAAGTTCACCCCGGCCGCCTGGGCGACCTGACTGCTGCGCAACCCGGTCGTCGTGGTCATGCCTCGACGGTAAACCTGTACCCAGGTACCGGATGCAAGCCCCTATTGTTCGATGGTGATTATCCGACGTGAACGGCCCGACGATGTCGACGCCATCCGCGCGGTCACGGCGGCCGCCTTCCGCGGCGCCGCGTACAGCGCCCCGCCGGTCGAGCCCGGCGGTGATCCGGGCGAGGCCACGCTCGTTTCCTGGCTGCGTGACGACGCCGGCTGGATTTCGGAACTGTCGCTGGTCGCGGTCGAGGACGACCAGGTCGTCGGCCACGTTCTCGCGACGCGGGCCCATGTCGAGGGGCGGCCCGCCCTGGGCCTGGGGCCGCTGAGTGTTCACCCTCGCCGCCAGCGGGCCGGCGTGGGCAGCGCCCTGATGCACGCTGTTCTCGGCGCGGCCGACGCGCTCGGTGAGCCCCTGGTCGGGCTGCTCGGCGACCCCTCCTACTACCGCCGGTTCGGTTTCGTTCCCGCGCAGCCGGTGGGGATCGCCTCGCCGGTTCCCGAGTGGGGTGACAACTTCCAGGTCCGGACCCTCAGCCGGTACGACGGCGAGACCGGCCGTTTCCGGTACGCCGCGCCCTTCGACCGGCTCTGAACCCTCACGCTCCGACGTGGATGAACGGGGCCCAGAAGAACGGGTGCTCGATGCCCGGCACCTCCGGCTCGTCGACGTCGGGGCCGATGTGCCTCGTGCGCGCCGACGGCGGGTCGTCGCGGCCGGCCTCGAGCTCCAGGGTCCGGTAGAGGTCGTTCGCCTCGGCCTCGGTCATCGCCCGGGTCTCGCGCTGAGCCCGGGCGAGCGCCACGCCGGTCGGGGCGCCGTCCAGCAGATGACGGTGCAGGGCGACCATCGTCAGGCAGGCGATCCGGTCGTGCACCGGCCACAGGGAGACGATCAGTTCCCGTACCCCCGCTCCTAGGAAGGCCCTGGTCAGCCCGACCACGTCGCCGGCCGAGCCGGCCCGGCCGCGTCCGCTGTCGCAGGCGCTGAGCACGGCCAGGTCGATGGTGGTGCCCAGGCCCATCAGGTCGGGCACCGTGAGGCTGTCGGGGCCGGCCAGGGCCAGCTCGGCGCTGTACGGCGCGCCCTCGGCCAGCGAGCCGTGCGTGGCCAGGTGCACCACGCGGGCCGTGACCATGCGGTCGAGCACCGCCTTGCCGGTCGCCTCCTCGCCACGCAGCACCTCCTGGCCGCGCAGACGGGCGATGGTCACCGCCTCGACCTCGGCGCCCGGCAGCCGCATGAGGTCGCGGTCGGAGGCATACGCCGGGTTGCCCACGATCACCGCGCCGGCGCCCAGTGCGGGCGCTGGGCCGGACGGCAGCAGCGAGGACGAGGGCAGGTAGGACACGTCGTGCTCGGTGGTCAGCAGGTCACCGCCGAACGGCAGGACATGCACGGGCAACACCGAGAGGCCGCCGTACGGCACCACGACCACCCGGCCGTGGTCGGCGAGCTCGGCCGCGAACGGCCCGAGCAGCAACTCGGCCAGCGGCCGGCCCAGCTCGAGGCGCAGGGCCGGGGGAGTGGTGCGGTCCTCGATCGCGCGGTGGAACCGGCGCACCGCCGCCGTCAGCTGCGGGGTCGGCGCGTCCCGCTGGACGACGCGGGCCGTGGTGGCCGTGACGGCCCAGCAGGTGAGCACGTCGTCGAAGGCGTGGCACTCGATCAGCAGCGTTCCCGGCCGGAGCCGGGCCTGGATCTCGGCCAGCGACGGCGTCTCGGGCAGCACGCGCCGGTGCCGCAGCTCGGGGGCCACCGTGATCATCTTTACCTCGGCCCGGTCGAGCTCCCGCTCGGCCGCCACCATCTCGTTGCGGCTCACCGCCGGCTCGCCGTCCTTGCGGGACCGGGCCAACCTCTCGACCGTACGCCCGAACGCGGCCCCGGCCCGCTGCCACTCGCGCACGGCCGACGCGACCTCCTCGCCCGCCGTGGCGGCCGGTTCGAGGAGGTCGAGCAGTGAGGCCCCGCGGCAGCGGCCGGCCAGCCGGAAGCTCTCGGCCGTCCGCCCGGCGGCGGCGTGTGCCCGCACCCCGGTGGCGTAGAGGCCGGCGACGGTGTTGTCGTCGGTCGCCATCACCCGCAGGACGTCGCGGGAGAGCAGGCCGAGGTGCTCCTCGAACCGGGCGACGGCGGTGACGGCGAGCTCGGCCGCCTGCTCGGCCCGGCCGACACCGAGCAGCGCCTCGGCGTGCCGGGCGGCCGGCTCCCACGGCCGTTCGAGGGTGGCCAGGTCCTCCGGCGGGGTCTGTTCGATGATCGCGAGGGCCTGCTCGTAGCGGTGCAGCCGGACCAGGAAGTTGGCCGCGATGTCGGGCGGGAAGCCGCCGAGGTAGGGCTCGATGACGGCCGCGGCCTCGTCCCGGCGGTGCATCGTGCCCAGCACCACGGCCTGGAGCAGCGGGTTGCCGAGCCGTTCGGCCTCGGCCAGCGCCGCGGTGAACAGCTCGCCGGCGACGGCCAGGTCGCCACCGAGCCGGGCGATGACGCCACGGTAGAGCGGCACCAGCACGGCCGCCTCGGCGATGGTGTCGCGCACGGGCGCGAGCACCTCGCCGGCCGGCTCCGGAAGCTCGGCCGGCGTGCAAGTGAGCAGCCACTCCAGCTGGTCGCGGACCTCGGCCATGGCCGAGGGGTCGCCGGCCGCGTTGGCGTCCCGGTTGGCGCGCAGCAGGCGCTCGGCCAGCCGGGCCCAGTCGAGGACGCTGAGCTCGCCGGTGGCCGCGGCCCGGGCCTCGGCCACCACGAGCATCGTCCAGACCAGGGCGGCCGGGCGGTAGTTGGCACCCACGTACAGCTCGCCGCGCTCCCGGTCGAACGCGGCCGACTCGGCGGCCGCGCCGACCCGCCCGCCGATCGCCTCGGCCACGGCCAGGGCGCGCTGGCCCAGCACCACGTCCTCGGTGCGCCAGCGCCCGGCCTTGGCGTAGGCCAGCCGGCACAGCCCGCGGGCGAACGACGAGCTGCCCACCGTGGTCGCCCAGTCGGCGACCCGGCCCGCGACGCGGTCGGCGTCGACCTGGCCGCCGTCGCGGATGGTGGCCAGCGCGTGCTGCACCAGGATCAGCGCGCGCAGCGCGCCGTCACCGGCCGCCTCGGCCAGCTCACCGGCCGAGTCCAGAAGGGACACGGCCCGGCCCGCATCGCCCGCGGCCAGGGCGAGCCGGGCCCGGCGCAGCGCGACGGCGGCGGCGCCCCGGCGCGATCCGGCCGCGGCGTAGAGCTGCTCGGCCGCCGCGTAGTGCTCCTCGGCCGCCGCCGGGTCGAGCAGGGGCGCGGGCCGGCCGGCGGTGCGCGGCTCGAGGTCCTCGTCGAGCAGCTCCGGATGGCGGGACGGGTGGGCCGCCCAGTCGCCCTCGGCCAGCCGGCAGGCGGCCTCGCCGACCTGGTCGCCCGCGATCTGATAGGCCGTGCGGGCCAGGTCGAGCGGGCCGCCGCCCTGGCCCAGGAGGCTGGCCAGGGCGTACGCGGCCGGAGCGATGGCCTCCGGTTCGCCGGTCTCCTGCACCCGCATGAGCACGTCGTAGGCCTCGGTCACCATCTGCGGGCCGAGGCCGCCGCCGTCCCGGGCGATGCTGCGCCGGCCCGGCAGCTCGGCCGCCACGTGCACGAACAGATAGGCGGCGAGGTCGGTGACCGGTGTGGCCTCGGCCGCCTCGGCCGGCACGACCAGGTGGGAGAAGTCGACGTCGTCGAGGCCGGCCGCGCCGGCGCCGCCCGGGAACCAGTTCAGGTCCTGCACGCGGGCCAGATGCCACAGCGCGCCGGCCACCGGCCCCGGCTCGGCCGCCTCGAGCAGCGCGAGCGCCCGCTTGGGCTCGCCGGCGCCGATCGCGGCGGCGGCGAGCACGAGCAGGTCGTCCGAGGCCTCGAAGGGGGCCAGGTCACGCCAGTCCTCGCGCAGCACCAGTCGCAGCAGCATCGCGGCCTCCTAGGTCTCAGTCCTCGCGGGGGATGAGCCCGGCGCGATAGGCCATCGCGGCGGCCTCGCCCCGGCTGGTCACGCCGAGCTTGGTCAGGATGTTGGACACGTGCACGCTCGCCGTCTTCTCGGCGATGAACAGCTGCCGGGCGATCCGCCGGTTGCTCGAGCCCTTGCCGAGCTCCTGCAGCACCTGAAGCTCGCGCCGGGTGAGACGGAACGGGATCGGCTCGGGATCGGCCTCGGGCGCGACCTGCTCGACCGGCTCGATCCGGGCCCGCCGGGCCAGGGCGCCGAGCTCGGCGAGCAGGCAGGCGGCGCCGAGCCGCGAGGCGATGCGGTGCCCGGCCCGCAGCGCCTCGGTGGCCGCCGCCCGGTCGGGGGCGGCGGTGGCGAGCAGCGCGTCGGCCCGGCGCCAGTGGCCGTAGGCGGCGAGGTAGGGGCGGTCGAGGCCGGTCCAGCCCTCGGCCACGCGGGCCCACTCGTCCGGGTCGTCGGCGCCGTCGGCCCGCAGCCGTTCGGCCTGGCAGCCCAGGGCCAGCAGCGGCACGTCGGGCAGCAGCGGGGCGTCGCCGCCCTCCGGCGCCAGCTTCGCCGCCCGCGCGGCCAGATCGCCGGCCGCCTCGCGCACCGCCGTGGCGTCCCGGCCGAGCGCGGCCAGCCGTTGCGCCTCGTCGGCCTCGGCCCGCAGCCCCAGGCCGTACAGCCGCAATTGCTGAAGTTGGTCCTCGGAGTCGCGGACCGCGAGCAGGCCGTCGGCGACCGCCCGCCGGGCCTCGCGGTGGTCGTGCCGCCAGATCGCGATCTCGGCCAGGCACGTGTGGATGTCGGTGCTGTACTCCGATTCGTCGAGGCGACGGGCCGAGCCGATGAGATGTTCGGCGCGGTCGAAACGGCCCCGGGCGATCTCCAGACCGGCCAGCAGCAGCCGCAGATAGAGCGTCGAGCGCGTCGGCAGGTCGTGGTCGAGCGCCTCGACGGCCGTCCGCTCGGCCTCGTCCCACCGGCCCAGCTCGGCCTGCAACGTGGCCGCGTTCGAGACCAGCACCCCGCCCGCCGTCCACTCCAGACCGAGGCGGCGCACGTGGGTTATCCCGTGCCGGGCCACCTCGAGGGCGTCGGCCCGGCGGCCGACGTTGGCCAGCACGAAGGTCAGGTTGACGTACGCCCGGTGCAGGTCGTCGAGGTGCCCGCCGGCCCGCGCGATCTCGACCGCCCGCCGGATGGCCGCGACCCCGCCGTCCGGGTCGCCGGTCATGGTCAGGCCGATGCCCATCGGGTTGAGGGCCTGCCCCTCCTCGGCCTCGGCACCGACCGCGCGGGCCATCGTGACGGCCTCGGCGCCCAGGCGCTTGCCCAGCGCGTACCGCCCGTTGCGCAGGTGGGTGGTGGCCAGATCGGCGTGGACCCGGGCCCGCAGCGGGGTGGGCGGGCCGTCGGCGAGCAGCGCGTCGGCCTCGGCGTAGGCCCGCAGCGTGCCCTCGCTGTCGCCGGTCTCCCAGCGGTAGCGGCCCAGCCGTTCGAGCAGGGCGGCGCGGCCGTCCCGGTCGCCGCCGGGCAGCTCGTCGAGCGCGGCCCCGGCCCGGGACAGCGCGCGGGCCAGGTCGCCCGCCCAGCGCGCCGCGTCCGCGGCCCGGCGCAGCACCTCGGCGTGCGGCGTGCCGCCGAGCGCCTCCGGATCGCCCACCTCGCCCCACAGCTGGAGGGCCCGCTCGTAGAGCCGGTCGCTCTCGGCGAAGGCGCAGGCGGTGGCCGCCTCGGCCGCGGCCCGCAGGGCGGTGGTGAAGGCCTGCTCGCGGTCGCCGGCCTGGAACCAGTGGTGGGCCAGCTCGCCGGCGGCCGCGTGCTCGCGGCCCAGCGCGGTGGCGATCGCGGCGTGCAGGCGCATCCGCTCGCCGGCCAGCAGATCGCCGTAGACGGCCTCGCGCACCAGGGCGTGCCGGAACGCGTACGAGTACGGCTGCGGGCCCTCGGTCAGCAGCTGCCGCGTGGTGCACTCGCGCAGCGCGGTCAGCAGCGACCGCTCGGGCAGATCGCAGGCGGTGGCCAGCAGCCGATGGCCGACATAGCGCCCCGCGGCCGCGGCCGCGCGCAGCACCTCCTGCGCCTCGGCGCTCAGCGGCTCGACGCGGGTCAGCACCATGTCGCTGAGCGAGGACGGCAGCCGGTCGCCGGGCTCGGTGGCGGCCGCGCCGGAAACCACCATTTCCTCCAGGAAGAAGGCGTTTCCCTCGGCGAGGGAAATGGCGCGTTCCAGCTGTACGGAAGTCAGCGATCCGACACTTCTCCCGAGCACGAATTGCACCGACTCGTCGTGATCGAATGGCTGGAGACGCACATGATCGACGCGACGGGACCGCTCGAATTCCACGATCAGGGGGCGCAGGGGATGACGCGGTTCGAGATCATTGCTGCGATAGGTGATCAATAACAGCAGCCGCTCGTCGGTGAGCATGCGGACCAGGAAGGCGAGCAGGTCGAGGGTGGACCGGTCGGCCCAGTGCAGGTCTTCGCAGACCAGCACCACCGGCCGGTCCTCACCCAGCCGGCGCAGCAGTCCCAGGACCCCCTCGAACATGTGGACCCGCGCGTCGGCGCCCTCGACGACGCCGTCGGCGGGCTTGCCCAGGAAGGGCGCCATCCGCGCCAGCGACGCCCAGGCGGGGCCGGCCAGACGGCGTACCTCCTGGTCACCGACGTCGCGGACGAGGGACCGCAGGGCCTCGACGACCGGCACGTACGGCAGATCGCCCGAGGAGAGATCGACGCAGGCACCCGACAGGACCCGGGCGCTCTCGCCGGCGCCGCCGGCGAAGGCGCGCAGCAGCGCCGTCTTGCCGACACCGGCCTCGCCGCCCAGCAGCACCGTGGAGGGGCGGCCGGCGGCCGCGGCGGACAGGGCGGCGTCGAGCCGGGCCCGCTCGCTCCGACGGCCCACGAGATCGTCACGTGAGGTCATCGGACCTCCCATTAACAGCGCCTTTGCCGGAGGCGAGCATATCGCTTTCCGGTGATCTAAGGCGTTCGCGGAGGCGTACTCGGGAATTCTCCCGATGTGGCGAACGGCGTCGTTCTGCGAATGTGTTCTACGGTCCCTCGACATCGATCAGGAGGAAGATCTCATGGCCGTGATTCGCGTCAACGGGTGCGACGAGCCGGTGCGGGTCGCCGTCGACCCGGACGATCTGGTCGACCGGCTCAACAGCGCCGCCGAGCTCGGCACCACCTACATCGTGCTGCCCGTCATCATCAAGCAGGACCAGGTGATCGGGCAGTACGTCATCCGGCCCGAGGCCGTCTCGACCATCCTCATCATCGAGGACGGCCGGAGCGTGCACATGGACAGTCCCGAGCCGGTTCACGACGGGGGCGACATCCCGGGATAGGTCAGATGGTCGCAGTCCGCCCGCAGCGCCACCGGCGCCGGTGATCGCCCGCCGGGCAGCCGGGTGGCGCTGTCCTCGCTGACCAGCAGGTCGTTGGGGGCGCGCAGGAACGCGAGGGCGGCGATGTCGCTGACACCGGGCAGGCGCAGGAGGCCGAGCAGCCGGCCGACGGTGGTGGTGCCGTCGTCCTGCTTGTCCAGGGCGGTGGCCGGTGTGGACGACGTGCCGGCCACCGCGAGGCAGGGGAGGCCCGGGTCGGGGCTCGCGGCCAGCTCGCGCAGCAGCTCCGAGCCGGGCCGCAACTGGTGGCCCGCCTTCGGATCGCCGCGCCGGCCCAGCGCCAGCAGGGCCGGCGGCACCGCGGGCGGCCAGGTCGCCGTGGTGAGCCGGTTGAGGCCGAGCGCCAGGGCCACTGTGGCCCATTCCGGCAGCCGGGGCCACGAGACACCGGCGTTCGGGGTGCCGAGCAGGGTCAGGTCGGTGACGACCCGGGCGCCGCCGGCCCGCTCGACGAACCAGCGGGCGATCAGGCCACCCACCGAGTGGGCGACCACGTGCAGCGGACGGCCGTGGCCCGCCTCGATCCCGGCGTCGGCCAGCGCGGCGGCCAGGGCGGTCGCGCAGGCCTGCACCTCGACATCGGGACAGGCATGGTCGAAGGTCAGCAGAAGCTCGCCCGCTTCCCCACCCGGCAGGTCCCGGGAGTCACCGGTCAGTCCTGGCACGAAGAGACGGATCGACGGGGCCGCGCCGGCCAGGTCGCGGATCCGGGCCGGATCGCGTTCGTACGCCACCATCCCGTCCGCGTCGCGGGTCGCGACCGCGAGCCCGCCCAGCGGCGCGGCGGTTCCCGGGTGAGGCGCGCTCAACCGCCGGAAGTAGACCCGGATCAGGCCGTCCGGCCCCGCCCCGGGCAGCCGCACGAGCCGCACCTCGGCCCCGCCGTCCACCGGGCGGGCGTCGCCCAGGGGCAGGAACAGGCCGTGGTCGTGGCCGATCGGCAGCAGCTCCTCGCCGTCGGCCAGCGCAACGCCGGCGCGCAGCACGAGCGGGGCGTCCGGGGTGACCACACGATGGTCGAAGCCCGCCGGAACGGCCAGCTCGAGAACGCCCGGACCGGCCATGCCGCTCTCCGTGACGATGAACTCGACCCGCCGCGCCTGCGGGCTGTCCCGCAGCAGCGGGGGCAACGCCGGGCCGCGCGCGTCCCGCGTGGCCAGGTCCTCGGTGGTGAGCCGGGCGTCCACCCCGGTCAGGTCGTCGTGCCCGATCAGGACCACCGCCGGCGCCAGCTCGGCCTCGCCGCCGGCCGGTGGCACCGGCACCGCCTCGCGCGGGCGTACCACCGTCACCTTGATCTCGCCGGTCGCCCAGTCGGCGATCGGCTCGCGCGCCTCCGGCTCGAAGTGGCGCAGCTGCACCCGGCGCAGGAGCCGGTCGAGCGTGCTCAGCGGCGGATCGAGCGCCCGGTTGAGGACCGCCCGCTCCAGCTGGGCCAGATCGGACTGGTCGAGCGTCGTCATGTCGGCGTCGTCGGTGGTCACCACGTACTTCACGATGTGGTCGAGGGTCACCACACCGAGCCGGGCGAACTCGTCGGGCACGCTGACCCGCAGGGGCAGGTCGTCGTTGGCCCACGCGCGCTCGCCCGGCGCCAGGCGCACCCGTCCCGACGGATAAAGCCCGGAGACGATGGAGTACGTCTCCGGCATGACCAGCACGCTGCAGTAGAGCGCCCGGTCGCCGGTGTTCTCCACCGAGATCTTGATGCGCGGCGGCCGCCACGCGCCGTCCCGGAACTGGTAGGCCAACCGGAGCTCGCCGTCGACCGGCAGCTCCGGCGGGTCGCCGCCCAGCGCCGCGATCTCGTCGCTCCAGTCGTGGATCCGGAGCCGGACGGTGTCGCCGGCCAGGGCGCTGCGGTTGCCCAGATCGGCCACCCGGCACCAGCGTGCGATGTGCTCCAGCGAGGCGACCGCGGTGTCGGCGCTGGTCAGGCGGGGCGCGACCGGCTGGCCCTCGGGCAGGCGCCGGATCTCGTAGCCGTCACCGGTCGCGGTCAGCCCGTACTCGGCATCGTCACCCGCCGCCTCCCGCACGAACAGGGACGGACCCATCACGTCACGCGCGGCCTGGAGCAGCGCGGCCGCACCGTCCAGGACGACCGGCATCCGGACCAGCGGCGACGCCGTCGTCACGGCCGTCCACACCTTCGTGCGGTCGGGCTGACCGGCGGCGGCCAGCTTCAGGTCGACCGCGCTGAGGCCGGGCTGGACACTGCGGACGACGGCCCGGCCGCTCGCCGCGGCCAGGTTCCGCAGCTCGTCGTCCGGCGTGCCCGGTGGGAAGAGCGCGAACGTGGTGGTCTCGGCGCCGTCCGGGGCCGGGACGCCGTGCACCGCGCCCGCGTCCACCACCCAGCCGAAGTCGTCGTTCCAGGAGACCGCGAAGTGCGGCGTCCGGCGCCCGGCCCCGCCCAGGAAGATCCGGTCGAAGTCGGCCACCTGGACCGCCTCCATCTGCGGGTTCTGATAGCGCACCCGGGTGCGGACCAGGGCCGCCGTACGGGTGAAGACCTCCCGGTAGGTGAGGTCACGCCCGGCCTCGGACAGGGTCTTGGCCAGGTAGTACGAGAAGACACCGCACTTGCGGGCGTTGACCCAGATCTCCTTGGCCTCCTCGTCGGACCGGCACGCCGCGAGCAGCAGGTGACGCCCCGGCGTCCAGCCCGAGTGGTCGCCGGCGGCCGCGCCGAACTTGACGATCTCGTCGGCGCCGACGATGAACGAGTCGACCGGGCGGGGACGCTCGTCGACCGGCGCCCGGCGCACGCCGGGGCCGGGCTCGCGGGTCCCGTTGGCCGAGTGGCACGCGTCGAGGACGACCACGACCGAGGCACCGGTCTGTGCGACCTCGTGGATGAGCTTGGCCAGCTCCTTGTCGGCGAGATCGCGTACCCCCGGGGTCCGGCTGTCGTGACAGACCAGGGTCTCGATCAGCATGTCCTGTTCGATCCGGGCGAACTCGGGCGGAGCCACGCCCTGCGACCCGTGGCCGGAGAAGGCGAACAACGCGATGTCGTCCGGCCCGGCCTGCCCGAGGTGGGCACGGAAGGCGGCGATCACCTCGGCCCGGGTCGCCTCGGCGTCGCGCAGCGTCCGCAGGACGAGCTCGGTGCCGCCCGGCGGCGCGGCGCCCGACTGGAGGACCGCGGCCAGGCGGTCGACGTCGTTGACGCACCCACCGAGCGTGGGCGCGTCGCTCGACAGATATTCGTCGATGCCGATCAGCAGAGCGAACAGCTTTCCCGCCATCTCGTCCTCCTCGGAGATGCCATCCTCGCCCACACCGGGCCGGGCAGGAACACCGTCACCCGGCCGGGACCGGGCCCGCGCCCGGGAAATCCCCAGGTGAAAGGCCTAAGGCCGCCGGTCCGGCGATATACGGCAACTGCCTGATGTGGCAAACCACCAGGTGCCGGAGCGTCGTTGTCAGTCCTTGCCCGGGCGGCCTGCGAACCCACGCCCGCCCGGGCATCGGAGACTTCGACGGAGGATCACGATGCGGACCTCAGGGGGCGGGCACCGGCCCGACCGACTGGTGAGCGCGCTGGAGACCATCGCGGCCACGGCCCGGGACGGCGCCGGCCATCAAGCGGCCGCCCGCGCCCTGGAATTGGCGGCCGACCTCACGGCCGATGACGGGCTGCGGGCCCGCTGGCTGCGCCGGGCCGCGGTCGACGCCCACCTCTCCGGCGACGAGCCCCTGGCCCGCAAATTGCTCGCCGCCGCCGACCGCGTCGAGCCGGCCACCGACAGCGCCGATCCTCGCGTGCCCACGGCCTACGCGTATGCGGTGGCCGGTCGCACCGGGATCGCCCGGGTGGCGATGCAGAACCTGCTCGGTGAGCTCCGGGTCCGGGGCTCGGTGCGGCACCTTCCGGCGGCGCTGGCCGTCGCCGCCTTCGTCGACCTTCAGGAGGGCCGCCTCGACGCCGCCCTCCGGCTGGGCGGCGAGGCATTGCTCCTCTCCGGGCTGGTCGGAGACGCTGGAGCGGGCCGTCGGGCCCGGCATGTGCTGGCTACGGTGAAGGCGATCCGCGGGGAGGTTCCCGCCCTGCCGCACATTTCGGACTTGTCGGATATTGGGGCCGGCCGCTGCTCGGCCATCGTGGCTCGTCACCGGCGGGACTGGTCCGCGTGGAGCGCCGACCTGCTGGAGGCCCACGTGCGCACCGGCTGGCGGCCCTCGGGCGAACAGACCGCCGAGCTGATCGACCGGGCCCGGGCCGCCACCGACCCCCTGCCGGCCGCGGTGGCGGCCCGGACCGTGGCCCTGGTCGCGGCCGAGGACGGTTACGCCGAATGGTTCGAGACGGCGCTGCGCCACCACGCCGCGACCAGGTGTCCGTTCGAGCTCGCCCGCACCCGCCTGGCGTACGGCGAGCGCCTGCGCCGGTCCGGGCTGCGGGTGCGGGCCCGGGCCCAGCTCCTGGCCGCCGTCGACCTCTTCGACGGCCTGGCCGCCACGCCGTGGTCGGCCCGGGCCCGGGCCGAGCTCTCGGCCACCGCGGCCGAACCCGGCCGCGACGCCGGCCACGGCCTCACCCCGCAGGAGTCGCATGTGGCCCGGGCGGTCGCCACCGGCCAGACCAACCGGGAGGTGGCGGCCGCCCTGTTCCTCAGCAGCAAGACGGTCGAGTTCCACCTCGGGAACATCTACCGCAAGCTCGGCGTGCGCAACCGGACCCAGCTCGCCCAGCGCTACCGCCGGGCGAGCTGAGCATGCTCAGTAGCTGTAGACGGCGCAGTGGTTGAAGCCGTACGGCAGGAACCAGCAGTGCCACGCCCTCAGGAAGGTGGCCTCGTCGACCACGGCCGCACCGGCCGCCGCGGCCATGTGCACCCGGCCGTCCGCGATCCGGTAGACCACCGGCCAGTGCGCGGTCCACCAGGAGCCACCGAGGGCACCCACGTCGACCAGCACGGGCACGGGCAGGCGTTGCGAGACGTACGCCTTGAGCGTGGCCCACTGGTCCTGCCAGCCGGCCGAGGCGAAACCCGAGTAGCCGACCGACGCGGTCAGCCCGTAGCTCTGCAGGGCGTCCCGGATGCGGCCGCCGCTGCTGCCCAGGCCGAACACCACGTCCGGCCCGAAGCCGCCGGCGATCACCGCGTCGATGGCCTGACCGTCGTCCCAGTGGCCGTTGGCCCCGCGCGGCAGGTGGTACGGGTCGCGGCCGTGATAGTCGGCGATCGTGGCGATCGCGGCCTGACCGCAGGTGTTCCAGTCGATCCCGGACCGGTAGTTCCGATAGGCGAACAGGGTCGTCAGCTGGTCGGCCCGGGCGGCGCCGTCACCCGGCGGCGGGATCGCCCCAGTGGCGGCCTGGGCCGGAGCCAGGTCGGCGGTCCACTGCCGGAAATCGGCCTCGAAGGGATCGACGGCGGTGGTCTGGACATCGGTCATGATGGTGCCCTTTCACTGGTGTGACAACGAACCGAGGTGAAGAGTCACCAGCATGCGGCCGCCCCGGAGATCCCAGCGACGGGAGAATCCCTAGGTCCGCGTCAGCCTGTCCCGGGTGATCGAAGCGATGTCCGGTGTGCCGGCCAGCGCCATCGTCAGGTCGAGCTCGGCCACGACGTTGCGGATGACGTCCTCGACGCCGCGGCGCCCGTCGAGGGCCAGCCCGTACATGTAAGGGCGGCCCAGCAGCACGGCGTCGGCACCCAGGTCGAGGGCGCGCCGGGCATCGTCGGGATGCAGGATTCCCTTGAGCACCACCGGCAGCCGGGTGCGGTCGCGCAGCGTGGCCAGATGATCCCAGCTCAGCCCGGGATTGGAGTAGATGTCGAGGAACGTCTCGACCGACGCCCGCGGCACCGGCGACCGGAGATTGGCCAGGAACCGCCCCGGATGGTGGCGCGACATGGCCAGCAGCGTCCGGATCGCGCCCAGCGTGACCTGCGGACGGGCCGCCGGGCGGCCGAGCCGCTCGGCCACGATCTGCCGGAAGCGCGGATCGGACGTGTACTGCGCGATGCCCAGCCCCCGGCTGAACGGCAGCGATCCGAGGTTGAGGTCCTGCGGCCGCCAGCCCAGCACTGTCGTGTCGAGCGTGACGACCAGCGCGCCCGCCCCGGCCGCCTCGGCCCGGGCGATGAGGCTGTCGACCAGCGCCTCGTCCTTGCTCCAGTAGAGCTGGAACCAGCGCGAGGCGTCGCCCATCGCGGACGCGCAGTCCTCCATCGGGGTGCAGCCCTGGTTGGAGAGGATGTACGTCGTCGCGGTGGCGGCCGCGGCCCGCGCGATGTGCAGATCGCTGTCGGCGCCCATGAGCGCGCCCGCTCCGACCGGCGCCAGCAGCACCGGGGTGGCGTGCCGGTGGCCGAGCAACTCGACGGAGAGGTCACGCTCCACGGCGCCGGAGGCCATCCGCGGGACGATCGCCCAGCGGTCGAACGCCTCCCGGTTGCGGCGCATGGTCCGGCCCTCACCGGCCCCGCCGGCGACGTACGCCCAGGCCGCAGCGCTGCTGGCCCGGCGAGCGCGGCGTTCGAGCTCGGCGAAATCGGTGGGCACGCGCGGGCGCCGGCCGAGGACCCCGGCCCGGTAGATGGTGTTCAGCCGGCTCAGCCCGGCGCCAGGAGTGGTGGACATGCCAGCATGCTAGGTGGATGGAGATCTCGATGCTGGAGCCCGATCCCGATGACGCGACTGCTGAGCGGCTGGCCCGGATCGTCAATGACGCCTACGCCGAAGGGGAGAAAGGGCTCTGGCGCGAGGGCACGCTCCGGACCTCGGCGACGGAGATGGCTGAGCTCGCCGGGAAGCTCGCGGTGGCGCGGCGAGGGGATCACGTTCTGGGTTCCGTACGGGTTCAGCTGCTCTCGCCCCGCGTCGGGCAACTCGGGATGCTGGCGGCGGACCCCGCCGAGCGTGGCAGCGGCGTAGGGCGCGAGCTGGTGCGGTTCGCCGAGGAACACGCGCGGGCGGCCGGGGCCTCGGTCATGCAGCTCGAGCTGCTCGTGCCGCTGGTGGGGGAGCATCCGGTCAAGGAGTTCCTGCGCGGGTGGTACACGCGGATCGGCTACCGGCAGGTCGGCACGGAGTCGCTGGCCGACGACTATCCCGAGCTGTCGCCGCTGCTGGCCGTGCCGTGTCATCTGCAGGTCTTCCACAAGGAGCTGTGATGAGTTCCCGCGCCCGCCGCCGTCATACCTACGACAGGACGTGATGAGGCGGAAGGATGACGTGATGAGTACGCGGACGCAGCTGAGCGAGCCGGCCTTCACCGGGCTGGCCGAGCGGCACCGGCGGGAACTGCACGTGCACTGCTACCGGATGCTCGGGTCGTACGAGGACGCCGAGGACACCGTGCAGGAGACCTTCCTGCGGGCCTGGCGGCGGCGGGAGACCTTCGAGGGCCGCTCCACGTTCCGGGCCTGGCTCTACCGGATCGCCACCAACGCCTGCCTCGACCTGCTGGCCAAGGTCCGCCCGGAGCCGGCGAGCGGCGGTGAGGTGCTGTGGTTGCAGCCCTATCCGGACCGGCTGCTCGACGAGCTGCCCACGGCCGACGCGGACGCGCCCGAGGCGCTGGCCGTGGCGCGGGAGACGGTCGAACTGGCGTACCTCATCGCCGTCCAGCATCTGGCCCCGCGCCCGCGGGCCGTACTGATCCTGCGGGACGTGCTCGGATGGCCGGCCAAGGACGTGGCCGAGCTTCTCGGCGACTCGGTCAACTCGGTCAACAGCGCGCTGCAACGGGCCCGGGCCGGCATGCGGGAGCATCTGCCGGCCGAGCGGCAGGACTGGACCGGCGGCGAGGACGACCCCGGGACGCTTGACCTCGTACGCCGGTACACCGAGGCCAGCGTGACCACCAACATCCCGGTGCTCGCCTCGATGGTGCGCGACGACGTGCGCAGCGCGATGCCGCCCACGCCCGGTCTCTATGTCGGCCGCGACACGGTGGTGAAGTACTGGATCGAGAGCGGCTTCGAGGGCATGACGGGTCTGCGGGCCGTGCCCACCTCGGCCAACCGGCAGCCGGCGATCGCCTACTACCACTGGCGCGAGGCCGAGGGCTTGTACCGGCCGCTGACCATGGACGTCCTGCGCGTCACGGGCGGGGCGATCACCGAGATCTACACGTTCCACGCCGACCGGTTCCCGCGGTTCGGCCTGCCCGAGAGCCTGCCCGCCGGCGGAACGGAGTGATGGCCATGGCCTTCGTCGCCGTGCTGGCCGCCGTGCTGGCCACCACCCTGACCGCCGCGCTGGCCCGCGCTCTCGGTGCCGACTTCGAGGTGCCGGACGGCGGCGAGACCGTCCCGCTGCCCGGGATCGCCGTGGTGACCGGCTTCTTCTCGCTCGTGGGGGTCGTCATCGCGACGGCGCTGCGCCGGTGGAGCGCCCGCCCCGCCGAGCGTTTCGTGTGGACGGCCGGGGCGCTGACCGCGATCTCGCTGATCCCGCCGTTCCTGTCCGGTGCGAACGCCGCCACTGCCGCCACGCTGGCCGGGCTTCATCTGGTGGCGGCGGCGGTGATGATTCCGGCTTTGACCGTACGCCTGATCAGGCGAGCCCCAGCGCGGCCAGTACCGGCGGGCTGAGCTCGACCGGGTTGTCGGCGGTGGGTACGAGCCGTCCGGGCGAGACCGTGTAGTAGCCCTGGGTCGTGTTCACCAGGTTCCACGAGGTGGCGTCGCGGGCCTGGAGCAGCAGGACGTAGTCGCCGCCGTCGTGGATGCCGTCGGCCTGCTCCGGCCCCGACGCCGAGAAGACGACCCGGATCGACGAGCCCACCGCCGGAGTGCCCGTGGCCACCTTGCCGACCGCAACGGTGGCCACGGTCTCGCCGGAGCTGCCCCGGGTCGAGGTGACGGTGCCCCGGACGATGGCTTCGGCGCTCTCCTCCAGCTCGGCCGTGGTGCTGTAGAAGGGCTGGTCCGCCGTGGACGATCCGGAGGGTGGCGCCGCTTCGCGGAGAACCACCGCCCCCACAACCCCGGCGGCCACGACGGCCACAGCCGCCCAAACCAGAACGGCCCGCGCCGTCCTGGGGGCCGGGTTCCGTGCCGGTGCCGGGGTCCGGCCGCCGCCCATCAGCTCGGCCAGCCGGGCTTCGGCCCGCGCGCCGTCCTCGGCGCGGTCGCCGGGCACCGGATTGGCCTCCCGCATCAGCCGCCTAACGCTGGGCATGACCGACCTCCGCTCCGTAGGACTTCTTGAACGCCTGCCGGGCCCGATGAAGCCGCACCCAGACGGCCGACGCGGACAGGCCGGTGAGCGCGGCGATCTCACCCGTCAGATCTTCAGCCTCGGCGTCGTCGTCGACCCGGCGCGCGACGAACCGCAGGACCCGCCCGTGGCTGGCCCGGTACAGGTCGGTGAACCTCTGCTCAGGTGGCGCGTCGCCCATCCGTCCCTCCTCGACCGTTTCATGTCGGCCGGAGCCCCAATCCTTACCGCCTTGTCGAAAGTCACGACGGTGGCGGCCGCCGGGCACACTACGGACATGGACATCGTGCTCGCGATCGCGTCAGTCGCGGTGATCGTCGTGATCGTCGTCGCCCTCGTGATCGGGGTGCGCCGGGGCTTCGACGAGGGCTATCGCCAGGGCATCGGCCCCACCCGCCGCCGCGGCCGGGGAGGGAACTCGCTGGGCGGCTCCCACCGATCCTCCGACGAGGGCAGCGTGACCGGCGGCGACAACAGCGGCGGCGGAAGCGGCGACTGACCTCTGATCAGCTCAGGCGCCGGCCTCCTGCTGACGCCGGTATTCGGCGTTCTGTTTCAGCGCTTCTTCGAGCTGGTCCTCGAGGATGATGATGCGGCAGGCGGCCTCGAGCGCGGTGCCCTGCTCGACCATCTCGCGGGCCCGCGCGGCCAGGCGCAGCTGATAGCGGGAGTACCGGCGGTGGCCACCGGCCGACCGCAGCGGGGTGATCAGTTTCGCCTCGCCGAGGCGGCGCAGGAAGTCCTGCGAGGCGCCGGTGATCTCCGCGGCGCGGCCCATCGTGTAGGCGGGGAAGTCCTCGTCGCCGAACATGTCGTCGGGTTGGGCCATAGACACCTCTACTCCATGACGAGGGCCCCGGCGTTGCGCCGGGGCCCAGGGTTACGGGTATGAACACTTGTCCGCACCTGTGCGGTGCGAGGATCGCATATGCGTGACCGAAGACCACCTCTCGTTCGATGGAAACTGCGGTGACCGCCCAGGGCGATCCAACGGCGTTCAGCCCTCCCTTTCCTCTGTTCCTCTGCAGTGCCTCTCGCCGGCACCGGAGCCCCACGCGAATCCTTGGCCCCAGCACGTGCGACGAGCTGTTCCGATGCGGCGTGGCCGCTTATGCCGAGCGAGCCCACGACATGGGTCCGGGCCCTGCTTGACGCTCGGTCATTTCGTCGGCGTCATCCTTGATCTCTTCGTTCGACTCCAAAAACGTTAGCCGAGACTGCCGAGAAAACCTAGTCGGCATGTCGTAGATTTTCTCGGCGTGTCGACGAGATGAGGAAGTCCTGACCGAGGTCGGTGGCGGTAGGCGATTCAGCGGCGCGGAGGAGCCAGATCGGCGTCGCGGCGACCGGCGGGCACTATCTGCGCGGGTTGATGCTGGACGGGCGGCGTACGCCGAACGCATGAGCGAGGCGCCGGAGAGCGTGGCGTGGGCGATCGATGACACAAGTGCGGCAACGCGTCGCCGCGTGTGGCCCGCCGATACACCGGCACCGCCGGGAAGGTGACGGACTGCCAGAGATCTGACTCACCTGCGCGGGCCTGGGCGATCCGCCGGTGGGCGGCGGGCTCGGGGCCGTTCGTATGATGGCGGGCATGACTGATCAAGCGACACCCGAGCAGCTTCGGCAGGAACTCCAGGACATCGACGCCGAGCTGGCTGAGCTTCGGCGGGTTGTCGGGGACGCGCAGGGGCGGCGGGGCGAGGACGGCGACAACTCCGAGGGCTTCCAGGAGCCGGAGGACATCGCGACCGAGCTGACCGGCATCAACGAGACCGAGGCCGTCATCGACGTGCTCCAGCAGCGCCGCGAGCGGGTCGAGGCCCGGCTCAAGGAGCTCGGCTAAAGGGTGAAGAGGGCGGCCGCGTTTCCGGAGGCGAAGCGCAGCCGGTCCTCGGCCGACGAGAAGCCGGCCAGGAACGTCTCGATGTCCGCGCGGGACGGCTGCTGGAACGGATAGTCGGTGGAGAAGAGCAGGCGGTCGGGGGTGGTGACCGCCTGAGCGTGCCGCAGCAGGGCCGGGTTGAGCATGCCGGACGCGGTGATGTGGAAGTTCGAGCGGACGTAGTCGGACACGCGGCGCGGCAGGCCGGCCACCCGGGCCAGGCTGTCGGCGCGGTCCAGCCAGAACAGCAGCATCTCGCCCCAGTGGCCGAGCACCACCTGCAGGCCGGGGTGACGGTCGAACGTGCCCCGCAGGATCAGGCGCAGGGCGGCCGTGGCGGCGTCGAGATGCCAGCCCCAGCCGAAGGTGGCCAGGGCCAGATCGACCTGCGGTCCGAAGCCACGGTACGACGCGTCGCGCACCGCCGGTGACGGCAGCTGCGGGTGCAGGAAGACCGGCTGGCGGAGCCGGGCCGCTGCGGCGAAGAAGTCGTCGTAGGCGGGATCGTCCAGGAGCAGGTCGCCGCTGCGCCCGTAGACCATCGTGCCGACGTGGCCGAGACCGGCCGCGCGTTCCAACTCGGCCGCGACCTCGCCGGGGGCCGACATGGGCAGCGAGGACAACGCCCGGAACCGGGACGGGTGGGCGGCGACGGCGGACGCGGCCAGGTCGTTGGCCGCGCGGCTCAGGCGTACGGCCGCATCGGGGTCCAGGGCTTGGGTTCCCGGCGGTGTCAAGGCGAGCACGGCGACGTCGATGCCCTGGGCGTCCATGGCGGCGATCCGGCCGGCCGACAGATCTTCGAGGCGTTCGCGATGGTCGCCGAGGTCGTTGAAGGCGAGGCTGTCGTCGCGGCCGGCCAGGGCGGCGGCGAGGTGCTGGGGCATCCAGTGTTCTTCGATGGCGATGAGAGTCACCGTTGAAGCATCGGTCGCGAACCGACCGCCGTCGGCACGGGACGTACGATTCCGTCATGATGGAGGCAGAGGACGTACGAATCCTTCGCGCTCTCCAGATCGATCCGCGTGTTTCCTTCGCCGCGGTGGGGACGGTGCTGGGACTCTCCGAGCTGACCGTCGCTCGCCGCTATCGCCGCATGCGCCAGGCCGGAAAGGTGCGGGTGGTCGGTGTGGTCGATCCGGGTGCGCTCGGGCACAGCCCATGGCTGGTACGGCTGAGCTGCCGGCCCGGCAGTGCCGGCGCCATCGCCGCGTCCCTGGCCGAGCGCGACGACGTCAGCTGGGTGGCCCTGACCGCGGCCGGGTCCGAGGTGACCTGTGCCGTCCACTCGCGCTCCCAGCAGGAGCGGGACGATCTCCTCGAGCGGCGCCTGCCCCGGGCCGCCGCCGTGCTCGGCGTGCGGGCGGCCGTGCAGCTGCGCAAATTCGTCGGCGGACGCGGGCACTACTGGACGGCGCTGTCCGGCGTGCTGACCGCCGAGCAGGAAGCCGCCCTGGGCCCGGAGCCGTTCACGGAACGGCCGATCGTCCGGGACGGCGCCGCCACGCTGACCGCCGACGAGGAGAGGCTGATCGCGGCCCTGGCCGGCGACGGGCGGGCCAGCCTGGTCGACCTCGCGGCCGCCACCGGGCTCACCTCGGGTCAGGTGTCGCGGCGCGTGCAGGGCCTGCTCGACGGCGGCGTGCTCTACTTCGACGTGGAGATCGCCCCGGCCGCGCTCGGCTACCGGGCGCGGGCCGGGCTCCATCTGCGCGTGCACCCGGCCCGTCTCACGGAGGTCGGGCGGGCCCTGGCCGTCATGCCCGAGGTGGCGTTCGCGGCCGCGACCTCCGGGCCGGACAATCTGCACGCCGTCGTGCACTGCCGCGACCTGGACGAGCTGTTCGAGCTCACCACCGGCCGGGTCGGCGTGCTTCCTGGCGTCGAAGGCCTGGAGGTCAGCCCGATCACGCGACAGGTGAAGCAGATCGTGGCCCGGGTCGACGGGGAGCGACTGGCCGTCACAGCCAGCCGGCCCGGCGGAGCAGGCGGTACAGGGCGGCCGAGCTGAGGAGCATGATCAGCATCAAGGTGGGGTAGCCGTAGCGCCACTGCAGCTCGGGCATGTGGGTGAAGTTCATGCCGTAGACCCCGGCTATCGCGGTCGGCAGCGCGGCGATGGCCGCCCATGAGGCGATCTTGCGCATGTCGTTGTTCTGGTCGACCGTCAGCTGGGTCAGGCGGGCCTGGAGCAGGGCATTGAGCACGTCGTCGAAGGCCATCACCTGTTCCACCGCCGCCGTGTGGTGGTCGGACACGTCGCTGAAATAGCGGCGGATCTCCTTGGGCAGGTCGGCGAACTGCTTGCCGGCCAGGGCGGCCAGCGGCCGCTGCAACGGCAGCACCGCCGACTTGAACTTCATCAGCTGGCGTTTGAGCTGGTAGATCTGCTCGACCGTGACCGGGGTGCGCGAGTCGAACACGGCCGCCTCGGTCAGGTCGATGTCGGTCTGCACGGCCGCCGCGATGTCGACGTAGCCGTCCACCAGCCGGTCGAGGATGGCGTGCACGACCGCCCACGGACCACCCTGTGACAGCGCACGAGGGTCGGCGCTCAGGTCGGCCCGCAGCGAGCTCAGCTCCATGACCCGGCCCTGCCGCACGGTGATGACGAAGTGCGGTCCGACGAACAGCCGCACGAAGCCCGTGCTGACGATCTCGCTGGTGGCCGTGATCCGCTCGTGCTCCACGTAGTGAGCGGCCCGGACGACCATGAACAGCACATCCTCGTACCGCTCGATCTTGACCCTCTGCTCCCGGTGCAGGATGTCCTCGACCGCCAGGGGATGGAGGCCGAACACCTCGGCCACCCGGGTCAGCGCGGCCTCGGTCGGCTCGTGCAGGCCGAGCCAGACGAACGCCCCCTCCTGCTCCCGCGCCCTCGCGTAGAGCCGGGCGAGGTCGGCCCGCGAGCCCGGATTTTCGACGGCCACACCGTCGACGAACAGGCTGCAACCGACGATCGCCGTATGGTCGGCCCGTCCTCGGGCCGCCGGTCGCGGCGGTTGCCATTGCCGGGCCTCCACGACGCCGAGCCTACTGCGATTTCGCGAGCAGGTCGTCCCGCACCTGGCGGCGCAGGACCTTGCCGATCTGGCTGCGGGGCAGCTCGTCCACCACCTCGACGCGGCGCGGCGCCTTGTAGCCGGCCAGCCGCTCGCGCGCCCACTTCAGCATGGCTTCCGGGTCCACGGTCGCGCCTTCGGCGGCGACGACAACGGCGACGACCTCTTCCCCCGTACGCTCCGACGGCAGCCCCACGACGGCCACATCCGCCACGCCGGGATGGTCGCGGACCACGTCCTCGACCTCCGACGGATAGACGTTGAAGCCGCCCGTGATGATCAGCTCCTTGACCCGGTCGACGATGGACAGAAAGCCGTCCTCGCTCATCACGGCCACGTCGCCGGTGCGGATCCACCCGTCCGGCAGCAGCACCGCCGCGGTCTCCTCGGGCCGGTTCCAATATCCGGAGAACACCTGCGGGCCCTTCAGCAGCAGCTCGCCCGGCTCGCCGGCCGGCATGTCGCGGGCCGGGTCGTCCCGGTCGGTGATCCGGACGTACGTCGACGGGTACGGAACACCGATCGAGCCGGCCCGCCGCCGCTCGGACATCGGGTTCCCTACCGTGATGGGCGAGGTCTCCGTCATGCCGTACCCCTCGATCAGAAGCCCTCCGGTCAGCGCCTCCCACGTCCGCACGGTCGTGGCCGGCAGCGGCATGGCCCCGCTGAAGGAAAACTTGATCGAGCTCAGGTCGGCGCCGCGTTCGCGCGCGGCCTCGCCCAGCCGGTCGTACATCGGCGGCACACCCGGGAAGAACGTCGGCGGGCGCCGCTTCACCGCGTCGAGCACCATGCCCACGTCGAAGCGCGGCACCAGGACGATCGTCGCCGCGATCCGCACGGCCGTGGTCAGGCACAGCGTCAGGCCGTACGCGTGGAAGAGCGGCAGAACCGCGTAGAAGGTCTCCCCGCCGTCGCGCAGGCCGGGCACCCAGACACGGCTCTGCTCGGCGTTGGCCACGAGGTTGCGGTGGCTGAGAATCGCGCCCTTGGGGGTGCCGCTGGTGCCGCCGGTGTATTGCAGCAGGGCGGTGTCGTCGACGCCGGGCCCGGGAATCGAGGCGTCGATCGGCGGCGCCTCGGCGATCAGCGTCTCCCACAGCAGGGTGCCGCCCGGCAGCGTCCCGCGCATCTCGTCCCGCATCTTGCGCGCGGCCGGCACGGGCAGCTTGAGCGCGAGCCGCTTGAGGAACGGCAGCGCGGCGGTCAGGTCGACGCCGATGATGGTGGTGATCGAGGTGCGTTCGGCCGTCGCGGCCACCGTGGCCGCGACCTTCTCCCAGCAGATGGCGACGGTGGCGCCGTGGTCGGCGAGCTGGTGGGCCAGTTCGTCGGCGGTGTAGAGCGGGTTGTGCTCGACGACGACCGCGCCGAGGCGCAGCACCGCGTAGAAGGCGACCACGTGCTGCGGGCAGTTGGGCAGGATCAGCGCCACCCGGTCCCCCGGGCCGACCCCGGTCAGCCGCAGCGCCTCGGCGGCCCGGGCGACCTGGTCGCCGAGCTGGGCGTACGTGGTGGTGGCGCCGAGGAAGTCGAGGGCGATCCGGTCCGGGAAGCGCTCGACGGCCCCGTCCAGGTTCGCCGTCAAGGCCCGCTGGGGCTCGGCGATGTCGGCCGGCACGCCGTCCGGATAGGCCGCCAGCCAGGGCCGCTCGTCCACCATCGGGTCTCCAAACCTACGGTTGCGTAACCTCATCGAGGCTACCCTCCGGCCCTTCACAAGATCATCTGGCCCGCGACCTTGACACCCGTCGATGGACGGCGTGAAGTGTTACCGGGAGGTAACGCCATGCTCGGTCACGCCGCTCTCGCCCTCGCCCTGCTGGTGCCCTTGGCGCCCTCGCCGCAGACGCCGGCGGCCACCTGCACCGCGCCGGCGCCGAGCACGACCCAGCCCGGCTATCTCGTGGCCGACCCCGACTGCGACCTCGACGGGACGCCGTTCACCGCGCTGCCCGGCGCCCGGGTCCGCACCGGCGTCACCGGCGGCGCCGCCTATCGCGTCGAGGTGCCACGCCAGTGGAACGGCGGGCTCGTCGTCTGGGCCCACGGCTACCGCGGGACCGGCACGACGGTGTACGTCAACGATCCCGACCTGCGCGAGCACTACGTGTCCCGCGGCTACGCGTGGGCGGCCTCCAGCTACGCCACCAACGGATACGACGTGGGCCAGGGCGTCCGCGACTCGGTCGCCCTGATCGACGTGTTCCGCCGGGTCACGGGCCACCGCCCCCGGCAGGTCATCATGTCCGGGGCGTCGATGGGCGGCCACATCACCGCGGTGGCGATCGAGGAACATCCGCGAGCCTTCGCCGGCGCCATGCCGTACTGCGGGGTCCTCGGCGACACCGCCCTCTACGACTACTTCCTCGACGCGAACGTCACGGCGGCCGCGATCACCGGCGTCGACATCGAGTTCCCGCTCCAGCCGCCCGCCGACTACCAGCAGGTGTGGCGCTCGCACGTGGGCCAGATCGTGCCGAAGCTGGGCCTGCCCACCGGCTCCACGCCGGCCGGCCGCGCCTGGTCGGCCGTCCTGGAACGTCGCAGCGGTGGGGACAGACCTGGCTTCGACGGCGCGTTCGCGTACTGGAACTCCGCCTCCTCCCTGCCGCCGCTGGCCGACCTGCCCTTCCTCTTCGGTCTTTACCCGGGCCTGCAGGGCGGCACGGGCGGCATCGCCCCCGGCAACGTCACCGACAACCGGCACACCTTCTACCGCACCACCGACCGCCTGTGGCCGACCGCCGGGGAGCTGCGCCTCAACCGCGACGTGCTCCGCGTCCGCCGCACCGCGTCCGCCGACCCCGGCCTGGCCGGCATTCCCAAAATCGACGGAAACCCCCGGATCCCGGTCCTGTCCCTGCACGACATCGGCGACCTTTTCGTGCCTTTCTCGATGGAGCAGGTGTACGCCTCCCGAGCGGCCCGCAACGGCAAATCGAAACTGTTCGTGTCCCGGGCCATCCGCGGCGTCGGCCACTGCGACTTCACCGCCCCCGAGCTGACACAGGGCTTCGACGACCTGACCACCTGGCTGCGCACCGGCCACCGCCCCGCCGGCGACGCCATCCTGAACCGCCGCGCCGTAGCCGCCCCCACCTTCGGCTGCCGCTGGACCCGCGGAACCCACACCGGCTTCGTGGCCCCGCCCTGCCCGTAGCCGCCGCGCTGCATCCACCCGGCCCGGCCGGACATCGCCATAACGCCGGGCCGCCACCGGCATCGGAATGGGCTTTGCTGACATCGCCGCTGCCGGCGCCACCGGCCCAGGGCCGCCGATGGGACGTGGGCAATGCTGAAAGCCCAGGGTCATCACCCTCGCTGAACTCGACGACGATATCGACTGGAACGCCCAGGTCGATGCGACAGGCGCGGCCCTTGTAGTGGTCGAGGCCGAGCCGGGCGGGCAGGTTCGACAGCCAATATTCGATGTCGCGTTCGGTCAGGGCTTGGCGGAACTGCCCGGCGTCGCCGTGTCGGCGACCAGAACCCCCGACCGCAGTCCCCGGCCGAGCATTTCGTCGATCATCGCCGGCGCCTCACCCGAAGATGGAGGCGGCCCACTCGGGGTGGTCGATGAACGGGTTTCGGTTGTGCTGATATGTGGTGTAGATGACCTGGTTGCGGTTGCGCTCGGCCGCGTCCGGCGGATCCTGGGTGTTCCACTGCAGCAGGGCCGAGAGCTTGCCCAAGCGTGGCGCGCTGCCGCCGCTCGTGGCGTTGTCGACCTCCAGGTCGGGCCAGGAGTCGTCGCCCTCGTAACGGACGGCCATGTAGAAGACCATGCGGGCCACGTCGCCCTTGACGGCGTTTCTCGGCTCCCAGGAGTCGGCGTCGGTGTAGTTGCCGGGGGCTCCGGTGGCCGCGCTGCCGCCGGTGTCGAAGTCTTTGTTGTCGCGCAGGGCGTTGACCGCCACGTCCTCGGGGCGCAGGTGGTGCAGGTCGGTGCCGGGGCCCGTGGCGGTGCCGAAGTCGCCGTGTGACTTCGCCCAGACGTGTTCGCGGTTCCAGTTGCCGGCGTTGCCGCCGTTGAGGGTCTTGGCGCGGCTGATCCCGGAGTAGAGCAGGATCACGTTGGCCGGGTTCGCCGGGTCCTGGTCGGTGACTTTCAGGGCGTTCCAGACCGCGTCGTACGACAGTTTGGTCGTCCCGCTCGAGATGATACCGTGCAGGGAGGACTTCAGCGCCGCACCCGATTTGCCGGCGGCGGCCGCGTAGTAATCATCCGCCGGCGGAGAAGAGGCCGTCATCGCGGTCGGCGACTTGAGGCCGGGGTGGGAGAAGTACGCGGTCAGCGTGCCGGTCACGGTGATCGCGGTCCGCATCAGGCCGGGGTTGGTCCGCAGGCCGAAGGCGCTCCGGTACGAGGTGGTGACCTGGACGTACAGCATCTTGGCGGTGTTCGTCTCTCCGCTGCTGTCGGCCAGGGCGAGCGCCGTGTCCCCGGTGAAGCCGCTCGTCCGTACGGTCGATGTGGCCGTCGGCTCGCCGACGATGTAGCCGCGGACCGTCCCGGTGCCGCTCTGGCCGCTGATCGCCTGGGCGACGGTCAGGGTGGTGGCCGACAGCGCGGCCGGCGCCCAGAGCAGGGTGATCACCAGGGCCAGCAGGGCCGTCACGAGGCGCGCCGTCCTGAACATGGGCACTCCGATCAGCAGCGGGTATCGATGCCGATCAGCATAAGGATCGCCTGTCGCCGGGTGGGCCATATCAGCTTCGCCATAATCCGGACATGACCGTAATTCGGGCAAAAAGACTAGCCGATCGACCGTGACCAGCGGCTTCTCCGAGGATCATGCTTCGGGTAAGAGGCAAAGGAGTCGGATCATGTTGCTCCAGGGAACGAAAGCGACCGAACGGCCGCAGCGCACCACCGGCGTCATCGTCACTCCGGTCGAGCCGGAGCGGACCCCGCCCGAGGCGATCGAACCGGAGGCGCCCCGCGTCTATCCGCCGCTCACCTGGCCCAAGCCCACCGTCGGCCAGGTGCTCGCCGAGGGGCTCGGCGGGATGAGCAAGGCCGTGCTGATCATGGTGATCTTCGGCGCCGTGCTCCTCGGCACGGCCATGGGCGTCGCGCTCGTGGTCTCCGGCGTCATCCACGGCCTGGGCTTCGATCCGTCCGGCGGCTATTAGCCACCACGCTCGACAGGGTGCGCATGGCCTCGTACAACCTGGCCTTGACCTCGGCCTGAGGCAGGCCCAGCGCCTCCGCCGCCTCCCGCGGCGTGCGGCGGCGGAAGTACGTCGCGACGAGGATCTCCCGGTGGGGCTCCGGGAGATCCCGCAACAGCGACTCCATGGGGGGCCGCCGGGTCGCGTCGGCCTTGGTGGTCGGCATGACGGGTACTCTGCTCAACCCCGGCGGCCGACTCCAGTGCGCAGATGCGGCGTAGTGGTCCCGTCACCCGCCGCAGGTACGCCGATATTTCAGCTCGGGGACGAAGCGGGCCCACTCGGCCGCGTTCAGGCCCCGCCCGACGGTCGCGCAGGCGACCTTGGCCGGGTCGGCCCGCAGCCCGTTGAGCTTGGCGTAGCTCCACAGCGTGACCGTCGCCGGCTCGCGGACGGACTGGCTCGTGATCGCCAGCGTGCGGCCGTCGCCCCCGAACGTCACCTCGCGCACCTCGGCGCCCTTCCTCGTGCGCACCGTGGCCAGCTGGATCGGCGCGGCCGGCACGGCGGTGTCCCACAGCGTCGCCGTATATCCGGCGTCGCCCGTGGCCAGGGTCCGCCCGTCGGGGCTGAAGGCCACGGAACGCACCCACCGGCCCTGGCTGGGCAGTGAGGCGAGCCGCTGCGGGCGGGACCGGTCGGCCACGTCCCACAGCAGCGTCGTGCGGTCGAAGCCGCCGCTGGCCAGGGTGCGCCCGTCGGGGGTGAAGGCGATCGACTCGACCGCGTCGCTGTGCCCGGTCAGCGTGGCCAGCCGGGCCCGGGTGGCCAGGTTCCACAGCGTGACCGCCGGGTCGTCGTCGCCGCCGGTGGCCAGGGCGCGCCCGTCGGGGCTGAAGGCCACGGCCGTGCCGAAGTTGCCGGTGAGCCGGGCCCGCAGCACCGGGCGGGTCCCCGAGACGTCCCACAGCATCATCGACGTGGAGTCGGCGACCACGGCCAGCGTGCGCCCGTCGGGGCTGAACGCCATCGCGTTGGTTCCCCGCACCTCGCCGGGCAGCGTGGTGAGCGTCGTGGTGCCCACCCGCAGCGTCCCGCTCCTGGAGGTGACGGTCGCGACCGTGCGGCGGTCGGGCCCGAAGGCCACCGACCGCACGGCCTCGTCGCGCAGGGTCCGGTCGGCGCCGCGGACCGGGCGGCTCGGGTTGGCCGTGTTCCACGTGCCGGCCGTGCCGTTCGAGCCGGCCGCGACCAGCGACCGCCCGTCCGGGCCGAAGACCGTGGCCTCGGCGTTCCCGCCCGGGACGGCCAGGGTGGCCAGCGAGCTGGGCGCGCCCGACGGCGTCACCTTCCACAGCGTGGTGGTGGCCGAGCCGTCGGCCGTGACCAGCGTGCCGGCGCCCGGGGCGAGCGACAGCGTGGTGATCGGGCCGTGTGCCTTCACGCTGGCGATGGCGCCGGGGCTCCGGGTGGCCGACTCGTCGTACAGCGCCGCCGTGCCGTTCTGGTCGCCGGCGGCCAGCAGGTTGCCGTCGCGGCTGTAGGCGAGCGAGGTGACCTGCCCGGACAGGCCGGTGCGGGAGTCGAACGGGTCGTCGTCCTCGTCCGGCATGTCCGGGAAGTCCGGGGGAGGGCCCCCGTCGGCCGGATCGTCGGCGGGATCGTCAGCCGGGTCGTCGTCCGCGGGCGGCGGGGCCGCCTGGACGGTCACCTTCGGGGTCCGGTTCTTCATGTTCCACAGCGCCACCGAGCCCTCGCTGAGGCCGACGGCCAAGGTGGACCCGTCCGGGCTGAACGCCATCGGCGACGCGCCGAAGCTGAGGAACCCGGGCCGGCTCTCCGGCGCGGCCGGGTCGCTCAGGTCGAAGACCGGCACGAACCGCGCCTTGTCCACGATCAGCAGGCGCCCGTTCGGGCTGAGCGCCAGGTGCAGCACCGGATAGGTGTCCCGGTCGGTCGGCTCGGACAGCAGCACGGGCTCGGCCCGGTCGGTGGTGTCCCAGACGGCCGTGCCGCCGGCGTTGTCACCCGTGACGACGATGTCGCCGCCGAACGCCACGGCGGTGACCGCGCGGCCGGTCGGCAGCGTGGCCAGCCGCGCCGGCTTGGATCGCTTGGTGACGTCCCACAGGACCGCCCGGCCCTGCGCGTTCACCACGGCCAGGGTGCGCCCGTCCGGGCTCAGGCCCAGGACGCGGCCGGTCGCGGTCTCCGGCAGCGTGGCGACGCGGGCCGGCCGGCGCGGGTCGGTCACGTTCCACAGCGCCACCCGGCCGTCGTTGCCGAGCGAAATCAGGATCCCGTCCGGTCCGTACGCCGAGGCCACCGACCCGCCGATCGCGCCCGCGTAGCTGGTCGCGGTGACGACACCGGTCAGCTGCCGGCGGGTCGCCGCGTCCGGGTTGAGCCGCTGGGCCGCCGCGCCCAGCATCAGGGCCGTCCGCGGATCGTCGACGATCGTCGTGGTGGCCTGGTTCATCAGCCGCCGGCTGACCGCGATGCGCTGCTGCTCCGCGGCCTTGGCCTGCTGCGCCTTGGCCTCGGTGGCCGCCTGCCGGGCCAGCCGCTGCTGCTCGGCCGCGATCGTCGCCTGCCGCTGGGCCTCCTCCTTGAGCCCGCGCGCCTCCAGCTGGAGCTGCTGCGCCAGCTCGGACGCCTGGGCGGCCAGCCGCTGCTGCTGTTCGGTGCGGACCGCCGCCTGGTCGGCCAGCTGCCGCTGGCGCCGGGCCAGGGCGGCGGCCTCGTCGGCCAGCGCCTGCTGCTCGGCGGCCATCCGCTCGGACGCCTCGGCGGCCGCGCTCGCCCGCGCCGCCCGGCCCTGCTGCTCCTGGGCCAGACCCTGCTGGCGCCGGGCCTCGGCCGCCGCCCGCTCGGCCAGGGTGCGCTGGTCGCCGGCCAGCTGCTGCTGCCGCAGCGACTCGGCCGCCGAGGCCCGCGCCCGCTCGCCGTTGCGCACCGCCGACAGCCCGGTCACCGAGGCCAGCACGGCCAGCACGACCAGTGTCACCGCGGCCCCGGAGAGCAGCCGCCGGGCCCGGCGGTGCTGCCGGACGTCCTCGCCCTCCAGCTCGTCCTTGCTCACGCCGTGCATCGGCGCGGCGAGCTGGGCGATCGCGTCGCGGAAGCGGGAGTGCCGCAGGCTCAGATGCTCGTTGCCGCGGGCCCACCGCAGGTCGAGGAAGAACGGCTCCTCACTGAAGACGCCCCGCAGCGCCGGCGGCACCGCCGTCGAGCCCTCGGTGAAGTCGCCGCGCGCCTCGTCCCACTCCCACTCGCCGTCGGTCACCACCGGCAGGATCCGGTCGGCCGACTTGGTGGCGATCCAGTGCTCGATCTCCTTGTTCACCCACGGCGACTGGGCCGCCTCGGGCGAGGCCATCAGCAGGAAGTGCTGCGAGCCGTCGAGGGCGGTCTGGATGGAGGACCACAGGCCGGGCGTCACGGCCAGGCCGGTCTGGTCCCGGAAGATCCACAGCGCGCGCCGCCGGTGCCAGGGCTTGGCCAGCCGGTGCAGGCCACGCTGCACAGCCGGAGCCAGCCGTCCGTCACCGGAATGGCTGTATGAGATGAACCCATCGAAGGTCATGCGGGGTCCTCCGGTGATCGGCACGTGCTGCGGCGACAGATTCTGCCTGGCACCGGCCCCATGAGCAAAGGCGGGAGGCCGTATCGTTCGGGATCCACCAGCGGGCGAGACGGAGGCCGATGTGCGGTTCGGTGTGACGGGCCATCGCGTCCTGCCTCCGGCGATCGCCGAGCGCGCGGTGCGCCACTGGCGCCGGGCGCTGCCCGAGGGCTCTTCGCCGTACGGGGTGTCGAACCTGGCCGACGGGGCCGACCAGCTGTTCGCGAGCCACGTCCTGGCCGCGGGCGGCACCCTGGAAGCGGTGCTGCCCTGCGAGGGCTACGCGTCCTCCCTGATCACCGACGACAGCCGGGCCCGTCTGCGCGAGCTGTGCCGGGCGGCGGCGAAGGTGACCACGCTGCCCTATCCCGAGCCCAGCGAGCAGGCCTATCTCGCCGCCGGTCAGGCCCTGGTCGACCGCTGCGACCACCTGTTCGCCGTCTGGGACGGCCGGCCGGCCCGCGGCATGGGCGGCACGGCCGACATCGTCACCTACGCCCGGGCCCAGGGCCGCCCGGTCACTGTGCTCTGGGTCGAGGGCGTGGTCCGGGTCTGATCAGAGACCCTCGGCGGCGCGCGCCTGCTCGTACCGGTCGCCGATCTCCCGGGCCAAAATCAGCGCCTGCTCGTGGTGGGCCCGGGCCTCGGCCGTGTCGCCGGTGGCCCGCAGCGCCTGACCGAGGTCGTTGAGCGCCTCGGCCTCGCTGGCCCGGTCGCCGATCCGCCGGTGCAGCACCAGGGCCCGGCGCAGGTGGACCGCCGCCTCGGCGTGCCGGCCGCCGCGGGCGTGGACCGCCGCCAGGTCGGTCAGCACGTACGCCTCGGCCGTCCGGTCGCCGTTCTGCCGGGCTGTGGCCAGGCTCAGCTCCAGGTGGGAGGCGGCCCGTTCGAGCTCGGCCGGATCGCCGGAGAGCCGGGCCAGCAACGACAGGACGTACGCCTCGCTGAACCGGTCGCCGGTCCGGCCGGCCAGCTCCAGGGCCGACTGGAACCGCTTGGTGGCCTGCGCCTCATCGCCGAGCCGGGCGTCGACCAGCCCGAGCCGCACCGACGCGTCGGCCTGCCCGGCGTCGTCGCCCAGCCGCTGGTAGAGGGCCCAGGCCCGCTCGTAGTGGTCGGCCGCCCGGCGGTAGTCGCCGAGCCGCCAGTGGACGCTGCCCAGATTGCGCAGCACCACCGCCTCGGCCGCCGGGTCGTCGAGGCCGGAGTAGAGCGCCAGGGCCTGCCCGTAGGTGCCGGCCGACTCGCCCAGACGGCCCTGCCGCCGGTGCAGCCGGCCCAGGTCGGACAGCGCCCGTGCCTGTGCCTTGCGGTCGCCGAGGGCCAGGGCGGCCGACACGGCCGACGAGGTGACGGTGACCGCCTCGGCCACCGGTCCGCCGGCGTCGAGATAGCGGAACAGCGTGCCCGCGAGGTCGACGGCGAGCCGGTGCCGGCCGTGGGCGGCCGCGAACGTGCAGACGGCGGCCAGGTTGGGCCGCTCCGCCTCGATCCAGCTCCGGGCCGCCTCCGGATCGCCGGCCGCGACCGGCCCGGACGGATAGAGCGTGGCCATCGCGGCCACCGAGCCGGCCAGGTAGTGGTCGAAGAGGCGGGTCAGCGCGGCCTCCCGCTCCTCGGCCGGATCGTGGCCGGCGGCCAGCTCGGCCGCGTACGTCCGCAGCAGGTCGTGCATGCCGTAGCGGCCGCCGCGGGCGGCCTGAACCAGGCTGGCCCGGACCAGCACGCCGAGCAGCCGCCGGGCCTCGCCCACCGCGGTGCCGGTCAGCGCGGCCACCGCCTCGACGTGCACGGTCTCACCCGGATGAAGGCCGAGCAGCCGGAACACCCGGGCCGCGTCGGACGGCAGGTTCTGGTACGACCACGAGAACACGGCCCGCACCTCGGCCCGGGGATCGCCCGCGTCGAGCAGGTCGAGCCGCATCCGGTGGTCGCTGAGCTCGCCGACCAGCTCCGCCAGCGAGACGTCGGCCCGGGCGGCGGCCAGCTCGGCCGCGATCCGCAGGGCCAGCGGCAGCCGGCAGCAGGCGGCGGCCAGGTCCTCGGCGACCGTCGCCTCACGGTCGACCCGGTCGCCGATCAGCCGGCGCAGCAGCCCCACCGCGTCCTGAGGGGGCAGCAGATCGAGGTTGATCCGCTCGGCGCCGTGCAGGGCCACCATGCCCGGCAGCGCGTCCCGGCTGGTGATCAGCACGAGACACGACCCGGTACCGGGCAGCAACGGCCGCACCTGCTCGACCGAGGAGGCGTTGTCGAGCAGCACGAGCATGCGGCGGCCGGTCAGCTCCGAGCGATAGCGGCCGGCCCGCTCCTCGACGCCGGGCGGGATCTCGGAACCCCGTACACCCAAGGCCGTGAGAAAGCCGGACAGAGCGTCACCGACCGCGACGGGCTGCTCGCAGTCGTAGCCGCGCAGGTTCACGTAGAGCTGGCCGTCGGGGAAGGCCTCCCGGACCCGATGGGCCCACCGGACGGCCAGGGCCGACTTGCCCACGCCGGCGGTGCCGGACAGCAGCACGACGGTCAGCGGGGGCTCGTCGCCGTCGGTCAAGGTCTGGTCAAGAGCTTTCAATTCGGTCGTACGCCCGATGAAGGCCCGCACGTCGGCCGGCAACTGCGCCGGCACGACCTGGGGAGTGGCCGCCTGGACCACGGCGGCCGCGGTGAGGGTCGGATCGGCGGCGATGATCCGCTCGTGCAGCCGGCGCAGACCGGGGCCGGGGTCGCTGCCCAGCTCCTCGGCCAGGCTGTGCCGGATCCGCCGGTACTGCTCGTCGGCGTCGGCCTGCCGCCCGCACCGGTAGAGGGCGAGCATGAACTGCTCGGCCAGGCGCTCGTCGAGCGGATGCCCGGCCACGGCGGCCGACAGGGCGGGGAGCAGCTCACCGTGCCGGCCGAGCCGCAGCAGCACGTCGTTGTGGTCGAGCTCGGCCGCGAACCGCTCGCCCAGCAGCAGCTCCCGCGTCGAGGAGAGCCAGGGGGTGTCGAGACCGGCGAACGGCTCACCCCGCCACAGATCGAGCGCCCTGGTGATCTGCTCGGCGGCCGACCGGTCGGACTCGGCACTCCGGGCGAGTGTGACAAGACGGCGGAAGCGGTGCAGATCCACTGCTTCCGGGTCGGCCGTCAGGGCGTACCCACCCGGTCGTCTCTCGATCCCGACGCCGGAATCGGCGAGGGCGGTCCGCAGGCGGGAGAGATAGCTGTAGAGGGCGCCGGCGGCCCGCTGCGGCGCGTCGCCGCCCCAGACCCGGTCGATGAGCTGATCGACAGTGACCGGCCGCCCCACCTCGACCAGCAGCGCGGCCAGCACGCTGCGCTGCCGGGCATGCCCGAGCCCGACCGGCAGCCCGGCGACACGGGCCTCCACCACGCCGAGCACGCCGAACTCCGCCGTCAACTGCCCTCCGCTGGGGATTCAAGACATCCACAAGGTGAGCGACAAGTCTTGCACGCTTCATACAAGGTCCAGGAGCGACCATGGATCGAGTACGGGGGAAGCAGGTCGCCCGCCCTGGCCCGACGGCGCGCAAGCGTACGGGGGAATCGGGACGGGACGGGCGACCTGCCTCGCGTGCATCGAACGTCCAGGTCAGGGTACGTACGGGCGGTGTCCTTCGACTCGGTTGACGTGACCCGCCCGCTGGCGCCGGAAACGCCGGCGGCGCCGCACAGTGCCAGCGGCGAGGCGGTCGCCACGCATGACCTCAGCGCCGTCGCGCCACCGGCTCGGCCCGCGCGACGGTGGACGCCGAAGCGGGTCGTGGCCACGCCGGCCGCCTATGACCACGCGCACGGACTGCGGATCATGTCGCTGGTCGAGGCGCAGGGCATCGAGGTCGAGCGGCTGAGGGGCAACCGGCTCACCGGGCTGCGCGGGGAGAGCGACCGCGAGACGTACGCCCGGGCCAAAGCCACCATGGCGATCGTGGTGAGCCCACCGTCGCGCCGCAAGCTGCAGCCGATCGCGCCCAGCGCCGACTGGCGGTTCGACCTGGCCGAGGGCTGCCCGGCGCACTGCCAGTACTGCTATCTGGCCGGGTCGCTCTCCGGACCACCGGTGACCCGGGTCTACGCCGACCTCGACGACATCCTGGCCGGCCTCGGCGACTACGTGGGCCGGGGCACGATCACCAGCCGCCGCGAGGCCCGGCGCGACGAGGGCACCACCT
Organism: Actinoplanes sp. CA-131856; assembly: GCF_050956135.1. Lineage (GTDB taxonomy): Bacteria > Actinomycetota > Actinomycetes > Mycobacteriales > Micromonosporaceae > Actinoplanes. Next base: position 2,948,597 of record NZ_CP191849.1, read on the forward strand.
TCGAGGCGTCCTGCTACACCGATCCGCTCGCGCTGGAGCACCTCACCGGCAGCTGGCGCCGCGCGGTGGAGCACTTCGGCGCCTGGGAGGCGCCGGTCCAGCTGCGCTGGACCACCAAGTTCGACGATGTGGGCGGCTTCGTGGGGCTTGCGCATCGGGGACGTACGAGGGTGCGCCTGAGCGTCAACTGCCGTCCGGTCACCACCCGGGTCGAGGGTGGCACCAGCCGCCTGGAGGACCGGCTGGCCGCGCTGCGCCGCCTCGCCCTCGACGGCTACCCGGTGGGTGTCACGATCGCGCCGATCATCGCCGTCCCGGATTGGCGAACGCACTACGGCGAACTGCTGGACGGCATCGCCGCCGCCGTGGGTGACGTGCCGGGCCTGGATCTGACCGCCGAGCTGATCACGCACCGGTTCACGCCCGGCAGCAAAGAGGTGCTGCTGAGCTGGTATCCGCGGACGAAGCTGGAGATGGACGAGGAGTCCCGCAGCCGCAAGCACGGCAAGTTCGGCGCGGTGAAATACGTCTACCCGGCCGAGACGATGGCCGAGTTGCGCTCATGGTTCCACGAGAAGATCGCCGCCCGGCTGCCGTCCTGTCGGATCCTCTACTGGACGTGACCCTTTTCAGTGACGGTAATCGATACGTATCGGACCGTTCGTTGGTTGGCCGCATCCGGGCCGACCGAGGCGGAACCCATGACATCCGACGTTGAAGCCGACGTCCGTGCCGCTGCGGATGAAACGCTCGAGGACTGCACGCTGGGGTTCGCGCCGCGTGGCTACCGCCGCTGGTCGACCGGGTTGGTCGCGGTCTCCGCCGCGGGGTCGCATCGCCTATCTGGCCAACCTCGCGATCGGCGCCAACCGTCTGCAAGTTCTGCAGATATGTCAATGCTTCGCCGATGGCCCTTATTCGAAGATTATCACAGATTGAGTCAAAGCTGTGCACTATCGTGCTGAGTCGCGTTGGCGTCGATGGGACAAGCGGCCGAGGTAATGGACGGCTGGCTCGTATCCGAGCGCCGCTGTTGAAGGCGGGAAAGCCAGGACTTGTCGCTTAGTTCTGCAGGAAAGGGTAAACCCAGCGCTTGCCGGGCCGTGACCAGCAGGTACACGTATCGCTCAAGGTCGTCGTAGGTTGCGACTGAGCATATCCAAGCAGCAAGATCACCCTTGTCCTTGCCGAGCGGCACGATTCGCCATCGCCCTAGCCGCCAGTGCCACTCCTCGGCGGAAAGGTGAGGGTGCTCCTCATAGAAGCGGCTTAATAATTCGACTGGCAGCAAGTCCTCGATCTCCACCAAGGCGCCTACGTCGCCGCGATCAAGTGGGTCGAACTTTGCGAGTAGTTGATAACGCTTTAGATCATGTTTGCGTGCAATGTCCATGGCGGCGGAGCCGGGAGGGTCTCGGTCGAATAGGCCAATGCCGGTGATGCCGTCACGTCGGAGGTCGAGAAGACGGTCGACGACAGCGCTGCCCCCGCCAGTGCGGCCGATAGGCGATTCAATTTGAAGCCCGTCGAGCAGACGCCAACCTCGCTCCTCCATGGCGAGTTCGGCGGCACGCTTCAGATACACTTCGTCGGTCTCGCCCTCCACCATAAGGACGGCATCGGTAGGCGCGACGGCCTTCTGCTCCGCCTGTTCTCTGAACAAGCGGAGCAGGTGCGGCATGAAGTCACCAGACGTGATCTTTCGGTTGAAATGTTCGCCAGTCAGATCTCCACTTGTCTCCAGCAGCTCCGCCATGCTTGTCAGAATGGATTCAACGGACCACGCGCCCCTGGCATACGTGCCCTGAAGCAATACCTCCGTGAAGGACTCGTCACAGGCGTCCGCAAGCGGGGGCATCGACATCCGACCCCAAATCATCGCGGTGACGAGTTGCAGGTCGTCGGGCCGCCGATCCAGATGCGGAATCCGGAGATAGTGATCATATTCGCCATCGAGGGCCGAAGAGATTTCACTCCCGACCTTGGTGGCGGTTAGAAATAGGCCGCGGCACTTCCGTCGGTTCGTGATCAGTTGGCGCAACGTTGATGCCTGAAGCTTGTCGCAGTCGTCTACTACCACGATGGCATCGAGACCGTTTTGGCCGAGCTGCTTCATAACTGGACCCAGTTTGTGGTCCGCCTGGAGCTGTTCGTGCGGGACCTCCAGCTCAGTGAATGTCGCCAATGCGGCTGCGATGAGAGTTGATTTGCCACCGCCGGTTGGCGCTTGAACAAGCACGAACCGCGCGTCACCCCGACCGAGATCGTTTATTAGGTCGCACGCTTGGACGAGTTCCGCGCTTGCCGCCACCACCTCGACGGGCACACCCTGAGCGCCGAAGTCACGCCGCCAGTCGGCGGTCTCCCGGAATCGCTGTGCCCATTCCGCCTGTCTCATCGACCCGGCGGCCGTCTCGGCGGCATCACGGCCGGCGTTGGCCGACCAGGTGAGGACGCGGTCGGGGCAGGGCGGAATGGCTCGCCCGTTCCGCGAGGCCCCGTGCCGTCGAACAGGGCACCCGCAAGCCGACTTGTCGAGGTCCGCTGGTCCCACGGGAGCAAGCCGCGATAGTTGATGCCAACGAAGATCGGGATCTCCATGCCGACTTGGACGTCGGCCGCCGGCCCAAGGAACGCAAGTGAAATCCGGATCTCGGCTAGCAACTGTGGCATGTAGCAGATCCAGACGTCGCCCTGACGGCGACGGGCTACAGCACGATACGTCTTTGGGGCGCCGTCGGCGCCAGAGAGGACGGCCAAACATCCCACCCTACGCCGACTACCTGCTGAGTTGGCATCGAGGACCGCGAGCTGGCTTAGGGCCGCGTGCGGCTCGGAGAGCTGAAGTAACGCCCACGCAAGGCAGAAAGTGATGAATGCGCTGTGCTCCTCCTCAGAGAAGAGAAGCCGAGCTCGTAGGATCCGACTCCACTGTTCCCACTCTTCGCGAGTGCAGGCAGCGTAGACAGGGTCGGCGCCGCCTACTCGGCCACCGGGAAGATGCGCGTCCATCCAGAGACGATGGGCGAGTCCCATCGCCGCCCGGCTGCGCCACACGTCCTCATGCACGGTTAGGAGGCGATCCAAACCCTGTTGTGCGGTGGCGGGCGACTGCGCCTGGCGCGTTTGTGGGTCGTAAACCTGAGTTCTGATGATCTGGCAGTAGCCAGAAAAGTCGCCCGCCTGACGCATCTCCTCGGCTAGCTCAGCACTGACGGTGTGCCGCCCTTCCAACTCGGCCAGCTCGATACGGCGGCTCGTGAATCGCTGCACCTGGCGGGGCTCCAGCGGCTCCTCCACTGCGGTGTCTAGAATGGTGGCCATCTGCTCGATGAAACCAATCCGCTCGCTCTCTGAGAGCACCGGGCACTGGTTGACAACATCTCGAAGCGTCCAGAAGTTGACGTCTAGTGGGAAAAAACTGGTTTGTCCGAGGGCGCGGGTGCGTCCGACGTAAAGGTTTACTAGTTCAAGCTCGTCATCGATTGCCTTGCGGAGGACCAGCACATCGGGAGACTCGGGCGTGGTCTGGTACACCTGCTGTAAGCGGCGCAGTTGAGCGCCAATCTTGTATCCATGCGTGGCGGCACGCGTGGTCAGAAGGTTGTTCAGTTCGAGGTTCCGGGCATCCGTTGCGCGGCGGACCTGGAGCACCTCCTCGGCTTGTTCCAGGATCTCAACGGCGTCGCCACTATGGCGCATTGAGGCGTCGTAGTCGGCGTCACGGTTGGCCAGCAGTCGTAGAGCCTGCGCCTCAAGGAGCAGCAGCTTCGGTATGCGTACCTGGAGACCACCTCGAATCCGCTCAAGCATCTGGGCCAGCCTCTCGATGCTGGCTGGGCTCGAGTAAACGTCGGCGTAGGCCCCGCGGGGACCGACCAAGCGAAGGATCTCGGTGCAATAATCCTGGTCAGGGTCGTCGCCCGGGTAGTTGCCCTCGCTCCATCGGACTGCGTCAACAAGGCGTTCGAGAAGCCGCATCTGGTCCGGTGGCGATGGTCGTACGATTCCTAATGCAAGTCGGGCCAGCTCGTTGTGGTCGGTGTCGAGCACGAGGGTTCCGTGCTCGTCCACGGTCTCGTCCATTAGCTCAGAGTCGCCCAAACGACGACTGAACGCGGCATACTGCCGAATGAACTCGGTCCCGAAGGTCCGCAACAGGAGATCGACGGGGATCGGTCGCTGCAACCGTGCGCAGAGCAAGGCAAGGTCCAGCGCACTGCGTGTTTCTTCGCCGTGCGCGAAGGGTGAAGTTGAGGTGACGCCTTTGCTACGGTCGAAGTCGATGCCGGGGAAGAGCTGGCTTGCTACTGTTTTTATCTGCTCACGAAGTTTGCTGTCGCCAGCGGGTTCGTTGTCTTCCTCGATCGTCCGTCCGCTGATGTCGAGAGCGCGGGCCAGCCGGTCGTATGCCTCTCCTATTCGCAATCGGACATTGCCTTGGACGTCCGGCAGCAGACGATAGAGCAAGAGGAGGAAGTACGGGTCACCGATGACCGAAGCGGTGAGTCCGTCGGTACTCTGGCCGTGATCAGCGAGATACTCCCTGAACTCAGCGATTTCCTTCGCCGACAACCGGCGCTCCATCGCGATCGACTTATAGTCTGGTTCCCGGTCGCCGGTAGACCTCGGATCATCGTCCGGGCTAAACAGCCCCGGACTATGGCGGGCAGTTCCCACCACCACCGCATTGCGTCCTGCGGCGGCGAGTGCCTCGGAAAGCTGGACGTACTCGGCATTGTCGATTTCGTCGGTCAGCACGGCCACGCCTGGAGCCCCGCGGGACTGCAGAAGACGGCAGACCCGCTCGATTGCCTCGACCTTCAATCGGCCAGCTGTGGGTGCTACATATAAAACGACGTGGCCACGCTGACGCAGATGTACCGCTAGCCAATGGATGATGCGACTCTTACCGGAGGCGGGCGGACCAGTCAACAAGATCGGGCGGCGTGAATAGTTGACCGTGTACTGTTCCGTTGTGTCGACCGGGTTTACGGAACCAATTTCGGTGAGAGCTGCCTCGACCTCCTCCGTCAGTCTTTCGCTGACTTTGCGCTTGTACAGAAAGCCTCGGACAATTGCCTCCCAGTTGGGCGGGCGCTGTGCGCCTCGGAGGAACTGCCGGAAATCGGTCCGCATCTCGTCCTGAGGGAGAGGTGGTGGAACAGCGGTCGCAGCGTCATCGAGGACAATTACAGATTGTGCCACGCTGCGCCACTCTTGTGCCGTCAATACGATGCGTTTGCTGTCGGTCGGGCGACCGAAGGAGATTATGTGGTCGTCAGGTGAGAGCGCGGTTTCCCGCGCCTCTGCGAGCCTGCGGCCCGCATCTGTCGCAGCGTTCTCCCGGAGGAAATCGGGCAGGGAGCCTTCGTGAAGGACGAGGGCGTCGCCGAAGCTGTCGAAGTCGGAGCGTTGTACCGACCTTTCGCGACCGAGGAACCAGTGAACTGAGTCAGCCGGGAGAACGCTGCACACGAGCTCTAGTAGATCAAGCGGGATCCAGTCATCCTTGCCGACACCTTCAACGACCACTATGCCGGTCGCTGCGAGGAAGGGGACCTGTTGCAGGACTGGGGCGACGTCGAACGCCCGTCGCTGGCGTAGCGACGTAACGGTCAGCGGGGGCAAGTGGGACGGCACCTGCTCGTCGGTCGAGCCAAAGAGCCGGACGACAGTGAGTAAAGCCGGGTTGACAGAGGCCGACAGAGATCTCGCCTGAGAGGGAAACAGCACCCGCAGCCGTCGGCCTGAGTCGCTGCCGACCTGGTTGAATGCCTCAAGCGGCAGTGCATCAACGGCAGAGGTGACCGCGATGCTCCACGGGCAGCGCGCAATTTCGAGCAGATCTTCGCTGGGCCGGTGCCGACTGAACGCTCGGCGAACCTCTTCGATCCGGCTAGGCGTCTCTAACTCCTGCAGTTGCTCTTGCAGCGTTTGGCGCTCCGCCGCCCCGGAAAGAACTGCGACGTCGCGAATGAGTTCATCGACAAGGCCAGTGCTGTGTCGCTGGCCGAGGATGAGTACGGCGCGACCTGCCGCGATTGCCGATTGGAGAGCATCGGAAGCGCCTGGGCGGCTGCCAGGGGATCTCTCTGCGTTGCTCGAAATGCTGTTCACGGGTCCATCCGCTAGAGACTCGACACCGGACACCATAGCCGAAACGGCCTGCGGCCGGGCGCCTTCGCGTGCCACCGGACCCGAAGAATGAGTTTGATGTCGAATGCCGGACACGGGGCTTCCGTTCGCAACGCCCCCGTATGGTCGCGGCCTTCACCTCTGTTCCTTGTGCGTCTCCATGGCCTCCCAGGAGCCAACCCCTAGCCTCACGGCCATCGTCGGAAATCGGCCAGTTAGGGATGCGTGCCACGATGCGATGCCGCTGGGCGCGGTTGGGCAGCTACTGACCACTTTCTGACCTGGACAGTGAGCACCCGGCCGACCCATCCTCGGGCCACATCGCTTCCACAAAGCATGCGGGGATCCGGACATGAACCGACGGGCGGTCGAGCTCAGGAACTGGACGGTCAGCGTTGCTGCCACCGCGGCGTCCAACTACGCGCTGGACGCCTGCGCGGCGGCGGCCGGGGTGGCCCTGGTCGCGTCGGGACTGATCGCCGGCTTCAGCCAGCCGTGGCTGCTGGCGCTCCTCGTGGTCAGCTACGCGGCCTGGGCCGTCGGGCTGCGAGCCGGTCTGCGGGCGAACTGGACCCTGCTGCTGCTCACCGGAACCAGCACGAATGTGTTGTCCAAGGCGGCGTACGACCTCGCCCGTCGCACCTCGCGCCGGCCCGGCGTGGCACGAGTGGCCGCGGCCACCGGATATATCGGCACCCAGGTCGCGGGGGAGGGGATCTACTACGCCGGTGCCTTCGGCGCCGCGGCCGTCAGCGACGCCGTCACCGGTGCCGAGGCGATCGGCTTCCTGGCCGGCGCCAACCTCGCCGCCGCGCTGTACGAGTACGGACTGGCCCGTGTCATCACCGGCCTGCTGCGTCGCCGCCGCCGGTACGCGTCGTTCGACACCGACTGGAAGCCGGCGGAGTACCTGGCCGGCTACTACCGCGAGGTGGAACCGGACGAGGTGGCCACCGTCGCCTTCCTCGTCGACGCGATGAGGCGCGCGGAAGCCGGCCGCCCGGTGCTGTTCTTCGGTGTCGGTCCCACACTGCACCACGTCTTCGCCGCCGCCGAGTCCGCATCCGAGATCCACCTGGGCGACTACCTGCCGGCGAACCTGGCCGAGATCCGCCGCTGGATCCGCCGCGAGCCGGGAGCACACGACTGGCGCCCGTTCGTCCGCTACACCTTGCAGTGCGAGGGCGTCAGCCACCCGACCGACGAGCAGATCGCCGCCCGCGAGGACCTGACCAGAACGAAAATCACCAAGTTGGTCCAGGTCGACGCCCACCACCCCCGCCCGGTAGATCGTCACTACGCGACGGTGATAAGCCCGTACTGCGCGGACTCGGCCACCGCCGACCGCACGACATGGTTCCTGTTCATGCGTCACATCACCGGCCTGGTCCAGCCGGGAGGCCTGTTCATCACGGCGGCCTTGCGCCGCTGCCGCGGCTACACGGTCGCCGGAAAGACCTTTCCGGGCGCCGACGTCGACGAACACGACCTGCGCGCGGCGCTACGCCCCGAGTTCGAGCCACTGGACGGCGAGATCGAGGTCCAGAAGACGTCCCAGGACGCCACCCACGGCTACTCGGCGATCCTTCTCTGCCAGGCCCGAAAGCTCACCGAGGCCGCCCCGCCGAGTTCCACCGCTTGGAGTGGGATTGTCCAAGCCACCGCATGAGCGGCCGGATCGCTCGAAGAAGCGCACGAGCACTGAGGGACCGGCGGTCGTCATCCGAAGACGAGGACGCGCCGCATGATGGCGTTTGCTGAGGTGTCAGTCCAGTCCGGTGAGCAGGCGGTTCACCTCGGCGGCGTCGAATCGGGACGGGTCGAAGTCGTCGGCGGCGGCCAGGTCGAGCCACTCCAGGCGTTCCTCGTGTTCGGGGTGGGCCGGGTCGGTGAGGATCTCGACGAGGTCGGCGTAGCCCCAGATGCCGCCGCAGTCGTTCGGTGGGGCGGCGCGCCGGCCGCCGGTGCAGCGCGGGTAGGCCACCGGTTGGCGATCGAGGATCTTCTCGACGGCTATGTCGTGTTCCCAGTTGTCGCCGAAGTCGTACAGGTATCGCAGCTTCTGGCCGGCCTCCGGCGCGACCTGCTCCAGGGTCACGGGTTTCTCGGCACGATGGCCCAGCTCCCGGTCGGCGACACCGAAAGCACCGTACGGCGTCTCGAATACGTGCAGGTGGGAGTCTTCCCAGCCGAACGCCGTCTGAATGGTGTGGTGCAGGTCGGACAGGCTGATGTCGGCGGCCACCTCCAAACGGCGCCAGATCGGCGGCCTCGCGCCGCGCAGGCCGACCTTGATCTGGAAGATGGGTGCCGGGCCGTCGGACTTCTTCCGCTTCGCCGGCAGCTTCTGCCTGCCGTCGGCCCTGGCCCGCGGCGCGTGCTCGGCGAACTGCGTCAACATCTCCAGCATGCTGAACAGATCATCGCCGCCGCCGTGCGGGGCCGGCGGCCGCGACGGTTCGGGCAGTGTGCCCATCCGGGCGCGCAGCAACACGGCCAGCGAGTGGTGCCCGGTGACGGCATCCGGCTCCGGTTCACCGTCCTCGCGATCGTGGACGGCGCGCGCGTCGAGGGCCCGTTCGATCTGCCAGCGGAACTCAGCCGGGTCAAGGTCTTCGACGGTGCGCGTGGTGTCGTCCGCCTCGAGCATGGTGATGACTTCGCCGAGCTTCTCGCCCGGAAACAAGTGGACCTCCGAGGCTGCGTCACAGTCGAGGTGGTCGACGTGGACGACGAAGCCGTGGGAGCGGCCGGACCGCTCGAAGGAGCACAGCAGCACCGACGACTCGGCGGTCGCGTCGCCGTAGCGCCGGAGTGTCGCCGCCGTCAGCGGCCGAGACAACTCGTCGGCCCAGGCCGGCGCGGGAAGTCCGGTCGCGAGCAGCCTCCGGGCCTGATCGGCGGCTCCCGTCCGGGACTCCACCGCGGCGGTGGCGAGCAGCAGGCCCACGGCGGCCGGAGTGGACAGTGCCGCAATCGCGGGAACAAGCTCCTCCGACAACGCCTCCACGAAACCCTCGCCGGCCGATCCGCCCAGGGCCACAAAGCTCGCGCCGAGCAACTCCGCCTTCAGCGGGTCTTCGACGTCCAGCAGAGGCGCGGCGACGGTGGTCAGGTCGCCGACGAACGCCTGAGGATCGAGATCGTCCCCCGAACAGTCCGGACAGTCGCACTCGCGCCCGGAGTCCGGCACCACTCTCAGGACACGCTGACTCGAGCGGCGGGGCTTCGCTTTCTTCCGGCGGCGGCTCACAGGACTCATCCCGCCATCCTGCCAATGGATCATCGCCGCCGTCGCGGGCCGTCACCCGTCCGAGGCCGGGTCACAGGCGGAACGGGTTGCGGCCCAGGGCGGCCAGCAAATACCAGGCGGTGGCGCCGGTGTGGAGGCTGGCGTAGTAAAGGTCTCCGAAACCCGTGTCCAAGCCGTCGCTGGAGGCGGCCGGGACTCCCCGGCCGTCGCCGTTCGGGGTGGTGGCCTGGGCCCGGCATATGTTCCACAGCAGTTTGCGGCTCAGCAAAGCGTCACCCCGGCCGCCCCGGGCCTGTAGCGCCAAGGCCGTGTGGGCCGTGCCCTCCAGCCAGACCTTGCTCGTGTCGGTGTCGCTGTAGCTCACGCCGTAGATGGTGGCGTCGAAGGCGGCCAACCGGTCCAGCACCCACGTCACCGAGCGGTCGTATCGGCGGTCGCCCGTGGCCAGGCGGGCCCACGTCTGCACGTCCGAGGGGATGGGCACGCGGTTCGTCGTGGTGCCGTCGGGGCCGGTTCCCGTCCACACGTGGCCGGCCGCCCGGTCCTGCATGGCCGCCACGAAGGCGAACGCCGCCCGCGCCCGTGTCAGCCAGACCCGCCGGCCGGTCAAGCGGGCCAGCATGGTGAAGAAGGCGCCCACGTCGATGTTGTGTTCGGTCGCCTTGAAGGTGTTGGGCTCGTCGTCAGCCGTACGACCGCCGGTGTAACCGTAAGGCGCCCGCACGCCGTCCCATGTCGTGTCCTGGATCCAGGTGGCCTCGCGCAGGGCGCCGTCGAGGAAACGCTTCTCGTGGGTACGGGCGTACAGCTGGGCGAAAGCCATTCCCACCCAGGCCTGATTGCCGGTGAACGCCGCCGGCGAGCCGATCTCGAAGGTCTCCGGCTGGTACGAGGCCCGGGTGCGGCCGTCGCCGATCGGGTCCTGCTTCTGCACGTGGAGCAGGGTGTCGCCGAGGATGGTGGCGCGGCGGACGTCCCCGTGCGCCAGCCACGCCATGATGACCAGCGCGTCGTCGTAGGCGAAGGACGACACGAAGTTCCCGAGGACGCCGCCCGTGTAGCTGCGTGGCACGCGCAGGGCGCTCCCCGAGCCGTACTCGTCGAATTTGCTGTTGAGAAAGGCGACAGCGGCCTTGACCGACGCCGGGGTGGCGCCCGCGGTCCACGACGAGGCCGACGCCGAGGCCGGTGACGGGATGAGGGAACCGGTCAGTACGGCCGTGAGAGTGCCCAGGACGTTACGACGGGAGGCGTACACGGGTGCTCCTCAGGGGACGCTGATGTTTGCTACCAGTTGTGCGATGTGGGCCGCCCGCTGCTCGCGCGTGTCGGGGCGGCCGGGAATCCCGGGCCGCCGCTGCCAGGGACGCGGGCCGTCCGCGTGGCGATATTCGACGCCCAGGGCATCCAGTCTCAGCAGGTGGTGCTGGAGGCGGCGTTCGAAGGAGCCGAAGTCGCGGTCGGCCGGGCCCCACAACGCTTCCGCGATCGCGCAGAGGCGCGGAAAGACCAGATAGTCGACCGTCCGGGGGGAGTCCGCGTGCTCCGTCCAGATGTTGGCCTGCCCGCCCAGCACGTGCTTTGCCTCGTCCTCGGTCAGGCCCGGCGGCACCGGGTCGAGGGCGTACACGTCGCGCAGGGTCAGCGGGATCGAGACCGGGATGGGCTCGTCGGGCAGCTCGGACTGGCGGTAGTCCAGGTAGGCCACGTCGTCGGGGCAGGCGACCACGTCGTATCCGCGCCGGGCCGCCGCCAGGGCGCCGGTCAGTCCCCGCCACGAGGCGATGACCGCGCCGGGGGCGAGGTTGCCCTCGAGGATCTCGTCCCAGCCGAAGAGGCGCCGGCCGGCCGCGTTCAGATGCTCGCCGAGGCGGCCGATGAACCAGGCCTGCAGACCTTCCTCGGTCGCGACACCGAGTGCGGCCATCCGCTGCTGGGTGCGCGGGTCGGCCCGCCACTGGGTCTTCGGGCACTCGTCGCCGCCGACGCCGATGTAGCGCGACGGGAACAGCTCCATCACTTCGTCGAGCACGCCGCGGAAGAAGTCCACCGTGGACTCCTCGACGTTCAGGATGTCCTCGCTGATGCCCCAGCGCGTCCAGACCTCCACCGGCTGACCTGTCACACCCAATTGGGGGTACGCCGCCACGGCCGCCCGCACGTGCCCGGGAGACTCGACCTCGGGCACGACCGTGATGAACCGTTCCGCGGCGTAGGCGACGATCTCCCGTACGTCCTCCTGCGTGTAGAACCCGCCGTGCGGACGGCCGTCCCCGGGCGCGTCCTTGCCCGCGCCGACCTGGCTCTCCCGCCGCCACGCGCCGACCTCGGTGAGGCGCGGGTAGCGCTTGATCTCCAGGCGCCAGCCCTGGTCGTCGGTCAGGTGCCAGTGCAGGGTGTTGAGCCGGTGCATCGCCATCAGGTCGATGAAGCGCATGACGTCGTGCTTGGGCATGAAATGGCGTACAACATCAAGCATGGCCCCTCGCCAGGCGAAACGGGGCTTGTCGTGAACGCGGACCGCCGGAACCGTCCATGTTTGCCGGTCAAATCCGGCGCGGCGGTAAACCGACGGAGGAAGCAGCTGGAGCAGGGCCTGACCCCCGTAGAAGACGCCCGCCGCGTCGCCCCCGGTGATCGTGGCGCCGTCGGTGGTGACCTCCAAGCGGAACTCCTCGGCGGCGAGTTCGTCGTCGAGGCCGAGCGTGATGGTGCCCGTGGCTGCGGGAATCAACGGCAGCCGCAGCGCCTGCCGCAGCCAGGCCAGAACTCCGGACAATGCGGCCGGGGCGGAGACGGTGGAGCTGTGGTCGAGAGCGAGCGAACCCTGACCGGGGACGAACGAGAGTGGAGCGGGGATCAACAAGGTCTAGCCCTTCACGGCGCCGGCGGACATACCGGCCACCAGATTGCGCTGGATGATCAGGAAGAACACGACGACGGGGACGGAGAAGAGGACGGAGGCCGCCATCTGACCGCCGAAGTCGGTGCCGGTGTGCGGGTTGGTGAACGAGGCCAGCCAGACCGGCAGGGTGTAGTGGCTCTGGTCCTGCATGAACGTGTAGGCGAACAGATAGTCGTTCCAGGCCGCGATGAACGCGAAGATGCCGGTCGAGATGACACCCGGCGCCACCAGCGGGAACAGGACGCTGGTGAGCACGCGCCAGGTGCTCGCGCCGTCCATCCGGGCCGCCTCCTCGATCTCGGCCGGGATGGTGACGAAGAACCCGCGCATCACCCAGATCGAGAACGGAAGGACAGTCGCCACGTACGCCAGGACCAGAGCCGCGTACGTCCCCAGCAGATCCAGTTGGTTGAACATGACGAACATCGGGATGAGCAGGGCCGTGCCCGGCAGCATCTGCACGGCCAGGATGACCACCATGAGCAGCCGGCGGCCCCGGAAGCGGAAGCGGGACAGCGCGGCCGCCGCGAAGATGCCCAGCACGATCGAGACCAGCACCGTCGCGACGACCACGATGACGCTGTTCCGCAGGTTGGTGAGGAAGTGCTCCTGGGTGACCGCGTTGACGAAGTTGTCGAACGTCGGGTTCTCCGGCACGAAGTGCGGCGTCGGGGTCATCACCTCCGAGCGCGGCTTGAACGCCGTGTTGACCATCCAGTAGACCGGGAAGACCCAGATCAGGCAGAAGATCGCCGCGAGCGTGTTCGCAACCTTGTGCTTCACAGATCCTCTCCCGACTTGAGCAGCCTGCGGATGTAGAGGGCGGTCAGCCCGAGAAGAAGCAGCGTGGTGACGACCGAGATGGCCGCGCCCTGCCCGATGTGGAAGCCGACGAACGCCGTCTTGTACGTGTAGACGCCGAGCGTGCTGGTGGCGTCGCCCGGACCGCCGCGCGAGATCAGCCAGATCTGGTTGAACACGTTGTAGTCCCAGATCACCGACAGGATCGTCACCAGCAGGAGCGTCGGCCGCAGGTGGTTGAGCGTGATCATCCGGTAGACAGTGAGCTCGGTGGCCCCGTCCATCCGGGCCGCCTCCAGATATTCGCGCGGGACCTGCGTCTCGGCCGCGTTCAGGGTCAGCGCGATGAACGGCACCGCCTGCCAGACGATCAGGAGCCAGATCACGACGTACGCCCTCGCGGGGTCCTGGGTCCAGTCGAGGCTCGTGGTGTCGCCGAAGATCCGCAGCTGGTCGAGACCCCAGTTGACCACCCCGTATCCGGGCTGGAAGAGCCAGTTCCAGACCAGCGACGAGGCGACGTTCGGCATGGCCCAGGCCACGATGAGCACCACCGTGACCGTGTAGCGCCAGCGCCGGCCGAGCAGGGTCAGCAGGTGTGAGACGCCCATGCCGATCAGCACGCTGCCGGCCACCATGGCCGCGGTGAACAGCACCGTGCGGACCAGCGCGGCCCAGAAGGCGCCACTGCTCAGCAGGTCCGTGTACTGGTCGAGGCCGACCGAGCGGTAGGCGCCGGTGAACAGGCTCCGCTGGTTGAAGTCGGTGAACGACGTGTAGACCAGGAAGCCGATCGGCGCCAGCGTCACCACGGCCAGCACCAGTCCGGCCGGGCTCAGCAGGAACAGCGGGGCGAGGTTCTGTCGCTTACGCCGTTGTTGTGAGGAGGGTGGGGCCGGCGCGGCCGGCGGAGCGCCGGCCGCGTCGGTGATCACGGTGGTCACTTACCGCCGGCGAGAGTCTCGCCGAGGTGGGCGTCGAAGTCCTTGGCGGCCACCTCGGGCGTCTTGGCGCCGGAGGCGACGGCGGAGAAGACCTGGTTGACGCTCTTGTCGCCCTCGAGGGTCGGCCACTGCGCGGCGGCCGGGGTCGCCTTGGACGACAGGGCGGCGGTGAAGAACGCCTTCTGCTGCTCCTTCAGGGCCGGCTCGGCCGCCTGGATGGCCTCGGTGCTGTTCGGGATCCAGCCGTCCTTGCCGAACACCCACTTGTCCTGCATCTCCGGGCTGCCGGCGATCTTCGTCCACTGCAGCGCCAGATCCTGGGCGTCGCTCTTGGTGGCGATGCCCCAGACCGAGCCGCCCAGCATCACCGGCTGGTTCTTGCCCGAGACGCCGGGCAGCGGGAACGTGCCGATGTCCTCGGATTTGATGTTCGGGTTGGTCTTCTGGATCAGGCCGACCGCGCCGCCGGAGGCCAGGATGGCCGAGGTCTTGCCGTCGGCGAACAGCTGGACCTGGTCGGGCGAGTCGGTGTCGAGGGTGCGCGAGGCCTCGGTGGAGTACGTGTTCTGGAAGGTCTTGAACTCGGTCAGGCCCTTCTGGCCGGCCGGGGTGGAGAAGCCGCCCTTCCAGTCCCCGCCCTCGTTGGTCGCGATCTCGCCGCCCGCGTCCCAGAGGAACTGCAGGCCCGCGTACCAGTACTGGCCCGGCATGTAGAACGGCGAGAAGTCGGCGGCCGGGTTCTTCGCCTTGATCTTGTCGAGCGCGGCGGTCAATTCGGTGTACGAGGTGGGAGCGGCCGTGACACCGGCGGCGGCCCAGGTCTTCTTGTTGTAGATGACCGCGCGGGCGCCCGCGAAGCCCGGCACGGCGTAGAGCGCGCCGTCGACAGTGGCCGGCTCCTCGAGACCGGCCAGCCAGGTGCGGCCCTGCTTCAGGTCGTCCTTGTACTTCGTCAGGTCGAGCAGTCCGCCGTTGGCGGCGAAGCCGGGCACCTGGGTGTTGCCGAGATCGAGCACGTCCGGCGTGCCCGAGGTGGACAGCGCCGTGCTGATCTTGGTGGTGATGCCCTCCCACTGCTGAATCTGCAGGTCGACCTTGGCCCCGGTGGCCTCGGTGAACTTGGCGTTGATGGCGTCGAGGGTCTCGTCGGTGTAGTCGTCGGTCATGACCCAGACGGTCAGGGTCTTGCCCTCGCCGCGGGCGGTGGGCACGGCGCCCGGCGTGCCGCCGCCGGTGTCACCGCCGTTCCCGTCGCTGCTGCAGGCGCTCATGGTCAGAATGGCGGCGGCGCTCAGGGCGACGGCCGCTTTATAGCGGTGGGACCGCATGATGACTCCTCAGGGGTCAGGACTTGCTTCTTCCGCGATTGCGGGTGGGGTTCTTCTCGGGGAGCCGGTGGGCGTCGACCGCGCGAACGGTCAGTTCCAGGGCTTCGGCCGTACGCTCGTACGTGCGCTGGGCGACGGCGACGTAGATCATGTCGAGCACGAGCAGTTGTGAATGGAGAGCCGCGAGCGCCGCCAGGCGGAACGTGGTCTCCTGCACCGCCGTGGTGAAGACGACGTCGGCCACCTCGGCCAGCGGGGACCGGCTGTAACTGGTGACCGCGACCGTGAGCGCGCCGTGGTCGGCCGCCTCGGCCAGGGTCTCGATGACCTCGCGGGTGCGGCCCGAGTGGGACAGCCCGATCGCCACATCGCCGGGGAGCAGAAGGGCGGCGTTGGTCAGCGCGGTGTGGCTGTCGAGCCGGTGCCACACCGGCACCCGGATGCGCTCGAGGCGGAACGCCATCTCGCGCGCCGAGGTGCCGCTGCTGCCCAGCCCGAAGAGCTCGACCCGCTTCGCGCCGGCGATCTCGGCCGCGACCCGGTCGATGGCGGCCATGTCGAGCGCGGCCGCGGTGTCGTGGATGGCCCGGGTGTCGGCGGCGGTGACGACACCCAGCACGTCGGTCAGCGGATCGCTGGGCGCGATGTCGCCGCTGATGTCGGTCTCCCACCGGGCCTGCTCGGCCCGGCCGGTCTCGGTCGCGACGGCCACGCGCAGGTTGGCGTAGCCCTTGAAACCCAGCGTGCGGCTGAACCGGGTGACCGTCGCGGTCGACGTGCCGGACCGCTCGGCCAGGTCGACGATGCTCGCGTTGGCGGCCGCCTCGGGGTCGGCCAGGATCGTCTCGGCGATCCGGGCCAGAGCCTCCGGCATGCCGGGCCCCTCGATCCGCAGGCGGCCGAGAAGGCCTCCGCTCTCACCGGTCACGTCGGTCATCCTTTTCATCGTTCGCTGTTGCCGATGAAAATTACGACCGAAGAGTGAACTAGTCAACAACTTTTGTCTGTGCTTCTATCAGCCTCATGACTTTGGTGGTCGGAGTCGACGCGGGCGGCACGTCCTCCCGCGCCGTGGTCGCCACGACCGGCGGCGCCGTGATCGGCCGCGGCCTGGCCGGCCCCGGCAACCCACTGACGGCCGGCGCCGACTGCGCCGCCGCGGCCGTGGCGACAGCGGTGCGCTCGGCGTTGGGGGACCGGTCACCGGCGCTGATCTCGGCGGCCACGCTGGGCATCGCCGGCCCCGCCACCGCCGCCCAGTTCGCGCCGGCATTGGCCGCGCTGGGCGTGAACGCCCCGGTCACGGTCGTCGGCGACGTGGTGACGACGTTCGCCTCGGGCACGCCGGCTCCGTGGGGCGCGGCCCTGATAGCCGGCACCGGAGCCATAGCGGCATCGGTCCGCGACAACGCGGTGGAACGCACGTCGGACGGCTTGGGCTGGCTGCTGGGCGACGAGGGTTCGGGCCGCTGGCTGGGCCTGCGCGCGGTCCGCACGGCCGTGCGCACCTGGTCCACCCCGTTCGCGGCCCAGGTCGCGGCCCAGGCGGGCGTCACCACCGCCGACGAGATGGTCTATTGGGCGCAGGCGCTCCCGTGGGACGAGATAGGCGACCTGGCCCCACTGGTCTGCGCGGCGGCCCGCGCCGGCGACCCCCACGCCTCAGCCATAGTCGAGGAGGCGGTGGCCCACTTGGTGGCAACCTTGGACGACCTGGGCGCCGACGGCCCGGTGGTCCTGGGCGGCGGCCTGCTGGCCGGCGACACCCCCGTACGAGACGGGGTCCTGAAGGTCTTGCGTTCCCGAGGCTTGCACCCGCGCACAGGCCGAGACCCCGCCGCCGGCGCCGCCTGGCTGGCCGCCCGCGCGTTGAGCCCGCTGACTCCCACCGCTTTGCACGAAGCCCTGCTCGGCCGGTCAGAGGGACCGATCGGGACACCGCCGCGCTAGCGTTGCCGTTGGTCGGTCAGGAGGAGACGAGCGGATGGCGGCCCTGAGCATCAGCGATCTCGACGACTCTGTCGAAGACAAGCTACGTCTGCGCGCCGCTCGGCACGGCCGATCCTTGGAAACGGAGATCCGCGCGATCCTCACGGCCGCCGCCACCGAGGAAGAGCGTCCGCAGCACGACCTTTTCAGCGCTCTCACCGAACGGTTCACGCAGCTCGGTGGCGTTGACGTCGACCCACCAGCCTGACCCGGGCCACCCCACGTGCCGCAACTGAGCTTGTGGTCCTCTCAGCCGGCCAGGGTCTTCAGTTCGGCGATCAGGCGCACGTGGCTGTCGATGCCGTCCGGGGCGACGTTGTAGAACAGCACGTGGTCGACGCCGGTGCCCTCCAGGCGTTTGAGGTCGCC
Organism: Actinoplanes sp. CA-131856; assembly: GCF_050956135.1. Lineage (GTDB taxonomy): Bacteria > Actinomycetota > Actinomycetes > Mycobacteriales > Micromonosporaceae > Actinoplanes. Next base: position 2,966,324 of record NZ_CP191849.1, read on the forward strand.
GGCGATCTCCTGTGGGGAACCGCCCAGGAACGGGCGTGAGTCGCCGAGCGGGTCGGCGGTGATCGGGACGTTGGCGCGGGCCGTGACGGTCAGGGCCTCGGCGTCGCGGCCGTGCTCGCGGGCGGTCTCGCGGAACGTTCGCGCGGCCTCGGTGAGCTGCTCGTACGAGAAAGCGTTGGGGTTGACGCCGTCGGCGATCCGGGCCGCCCTCGCCTGGCCGGCCGGGGTGGCGGCGCCCACGATGATCGGCACGTGGGCCTGTACCGGCTTCGGGTTCACCTCGGACGCCTCGATCTGGTAGAACCGCCCCGCGTACTCCACCGGGTCGGGACCCCAGCACGCCCGCATGGCCTCGACCACCTCGTCGAGGCCGGCGCCCCGGCGCTTGAGGGGGACGTTGGCGGTGGCGAACTCCTGCGGCATCCAGCCCTGCCCGAGGCCCGCGATGACCCGCCCCTCGCTGAACTGGTCGAGCGTGGCGAACCGCCTCGCCAGCACCACCGGCGGGTGGAACAGCGCGTCGATGATGCTGGTGCCCAGCTTGATCCGCTCGGTCACGGCCGCGACGAACGACAGCGTCTCGATCGGGTCGTACGTCAGCCGGTAGTCCTCCGGAATGCGTTCCAGCTCCCCGTCCGGACCCGGAAACAGCGGCGCCATCGGGCGCAACAGCCGCTCGTACGTCCACAATGCCGCGTAGCCGAGCCCTTCCGCCTCCCGCGCCACCCGCAGGATGTTGGCCTTGGAGGCCAGCGGCCCGGACGTCGGCAGTGCCATTCCCAGTTCCACGCGCGCTCCTCGGTGTCCCGGGCGGCCTCCGTGCCCCCCGAATGTGCTCCCCGATCGTCACCTTAGAACGCCGGAGCTGAGAAGAGGCTGGCATCGATGCCAGATCGGGCGGCCCGTTCGGCGGATTCGCCATGGCGGAATGGGGAACATTTACGATCATGAAAGGCGTGTACGGGAGAAGGAAGCGTCCGTTGAGTATCATCGGTCCGCGATGCGCGGAGCGGAGGTGCGGGCGATCATGCAAGAGGGTCTGACTCCGTTCTGGCGCCGTCTTGTTCCCTTCGCGCCGCTTTTCATCTCTTGTGTATTGGCGGTTCCGAACAGCCCCATCCGCTTGTACGCGGCTTTGTACGCATTGTTCGCCGCCTTTCAGGCGGCCAGCAGCGTCATCAGCCGGAACGCGAAGTTCATCGGGCAGCGCCGCCGCCAGGAGGACATGTGGGACGCGCTCCAGGCCTTCATGACGGTTCTCGCGCTGATCGCCCGGGTCCATGACTCGCAGGAGCGGGCCGACCTGCACAAGAGGCTGAACGGCATCGCACTGGCGACCGTGCAGCGGGCCGGTGTGCGGCGTCATCGTGCGGGCGCCGGTCCTCTTCGCGCCGCTTTCTACCTGCTGATCACCGCGGACGCCAACGGTCCGGTTCCGCGGTTGCAGCGTTATCAGTGGCGTGGCTACCTCAACAACGAGGAGCCCGAGGACCACTTCGCGGACGGCCAGTCGGAGTACGCGTCCCAGATACTCGATCTTGCTTTGCGCGCCGGCACCGGGCCGCTGTTCGACGGCGGGCCGAAAGACGACGGCGCCTATGTCGCCTGCTTGACCGTTCCGGTCCGTCAGGACGATGTAGCTTGGGGCGTCCTGCGGGTGGAGTCGACGGAAAAGGGTGCTTTCACCGACGCCGACGGGATTTATCTGACTCTGGTGGCCACCGGGTTGGCACAATCTCTCACTCTGCTGGACGATGACCCTGAGGCTTTGCTGAATTACACTCGACATTCGGGTTCTGTGACTCGCGATGGGGGATCCGATCATGACTGAGGCCCCGAACCCTCAGCCGTGGGAGCTCGGCAAGCGCTACATGCGAGGTGAGCTCGAGGCGGCCGACTTCCTCGACCAGTCCTCCCGCGACCTGTCCGTTCGGGTCAGCCTGGCCCGTGCCCGTGCGGTCGGCGCCATCATCGGGCTCTTCGTCACCGTCTCCTACACGGTCCTGGCCCTCTATCTCCTGTGGGACGGCGGCAAGGTTCTGCCGGGCCTGCTCAGCCTCGCCGGAGCTCTCGGGGTCGCGATTTTCTCCGTGACCAGATATCGCCGGCCCGACTGATCACCAGATGCGCCGGGCCAGCTCGGCCACGGCCGGGCCGTCGTAATCCCGCAGCAGCTTCCGCAGGTTCCGCATCGCCTTCCGATCGGCGTCGTCGGTGAACTTGAGCCGGTGCAGCGCGCGGTTCCATTCGCTGTCGTCGGCCGCGACCAGCGCCAGTTCGTCCATCACCCGCCATCCCGACGCGGGCGGGCCCTCGCGGCCGAACTTGTCTTCCGGCGGCACCGTCGACGCCTGAAGGCGGCTCCGCAGCGCGGGCCAGCGAGTGATCACCTCGGCGAAGATCACGAGATGGCGCGCCCTGATCTTCAGATCGGTGCCTTCGGACCTGTTCTTGCTGTCGGCCCGGTCGAGGACCCGTACGTAGTATTGCCAGACCGTCAGCAGGCGCTTGATCTCACGGGGCGACCGGTCCGGAAGGTCCTTGATGCGTTCGGCCAGAAGGGTGCGCACCTGCGGATGCCGTTCGCGGGCGACGGTCATCACGACGTGGACGGGCTGTGCGGGCCCACTGTCGGCGCCGGACGCCGTCTCCGCCTCGGCCGAGGCGGTCTCGGTCACGGCCTGGGGTGACCTCGCCGGCCGGCCGCCGGTGACCTCCGGTGTGCCGGGCGGCCGGGCCTCGGTCATCGCGGGCCGCAACAGATCGGATATCAGCCGGTCGACCGTGGTGTCCCACAGGCGCGGCAGCACGACCGGCAGCTGGATGAGCTTGCGCAGGAACGTCCACCCGAAGGACGGATCCTCCGAACTGATCGCGCTGCGCCGCGACGCGAGGCTCGCGTAGACGTCGTCCAGATGGGCCGCGACGATGGCCGGGTCGAGGCCGAGGACGAACCGGGCGCCGGTCAGCCGCTCGGACAGGAACAGATTGATCGCCTCCAGCACCTCGGCGGTGATCTTCGGGCTGCACCTGTCGAGGTCGTCGACGAAGACGATGACCTCGACGCCCTCCCGTTTCAGATCGTCGAGCACCGCGCCGACGTCGTGCTGAACGAGATAGAGATATCCCGCCCGGGCACTGTAGAGGGGATCGCGGATCGGCTCCGGCAGCGCCGCCGCGGCCGAGCTCTGCCCACCACTGGCCAACGGCCCGGTGAAAAGCTCGGCCGGCAGCCATCGCGACGCCCGGCCGAAGTAGTACCGGACGGCCGAATGCAGCAATCCGAGGAGCAGAAGAACAACCGGAAGAGCCATTGCCACCTGTACGCCACGGAGTTCGCGCCCGAGCACGGAATACTCCACGGCCGGATCGACCAGCCGCGCGGTGAGCGGCACCAGAAGGGCGACCACGGCGACGGCGAGCAAGGGCGACGCCGCGCGTTTGCGTAACGTCCAGCGCAGTTGCCTGGTCCGGGTGTGCCGTCGATTGCGCTCCAGCCAGTACCACTCCTTGCCGTCCTCGCCTCGCCGTTCATTGCGGCGGTTCCGCCGACGTTCCCTAAAGCGTTCCCAGCGGCTGTCGGCCGGCGGCGTCGCGCCGGTCACCGGCTCGGCCGGATAGAGAGCCTTGCCCGCCGCCTCCAGGATCGACCTCGTGAGTCCCGCCCAGACCTGTTCGCTGGTCTGGTGGGCCCACGGATTGAACCAGGCCGTCACCCATCGCCGGACCGGCGGCTGCTCGGCCTGCCGCGGTGCCCGCAGATCACCGGCCAGGGTCTTGAGGCTGTTCCACGGTGAGGGGCGTCCCAGCAGGATGTCGGCGCGGGCCGCGGTCAGCCGCCGGCGGCGCCGCGGCCGGAACGGCGCGGGGGTGGCGGCGTCGAGCCGTCCCCGCACCACCTCCAGCATGCTGCTCTTTCCCGAGCCCCACGCTCCTTCGGCCGACAGCACGGTCGGGCCGGCCTCGTCGGCGCCGTCGGCCGAGCGGCTCAGCAGGTCCACCATCTCGGCGATGAGGTTCTTGCGGTGCAGACGGTCCAGGCGGACGGCCCGGTCGGACGCGCCACCGAAGCGCAGATCGCCGTACTGCGCGGTGATGTCGGCCAGGTGGATCCCGCCGTCACCACCGCCCAACGCGGTGTGCACCGCGCCGTCCGGTTGCACGGCGCACAGGGCCGACACGACGGTGAGGCCGGTGTCGATCCGGCCGGGCACGTCGATCGCGTTGAGGTCCAGATAGTTGACGCGGCCGTCCTCGCCGGTGGAGAGCAGGAGCTGCCGGCCGTCGGGCATGTCCAGCACCAGCAGATCCAGGACGAGGCCGTCGTGCCGGACGAGGATGTGGCTTCCGGTGCGGGTGTCCCAGATCCGCACGGTGCCGTCGGCGCCGGCGGAGAGCAGGCTGTTCCGTTCGCCGGGCCGCAGGACCTTGGCCAGGCAGCGCACCGGGCCCTCGTGCTCGTCCCAGATGCGCACCGGATCCTTCACCGCCGGGTTCAACAGCCGGATGACCCCGTCGTGGCTGGCCGCCGCCACTCCCTGGCTGCGGTCGGTGAGCTCGCCGCTGACCAGCGCGTAGGTCGGCTCGTCGAAGATCTCGCGGATCTCGCCGGTGTCCGGGTCGAAGGTGAAGACGCCGTTGTCACCGGCGCAGGCGACGCCGGGACGGCCGCCGGGAAGCTCGATGTCGCAGACCGTCCAGAGCCGGCCCAGGTCCCGCGCCAGTTCGACCGGCGCCGCGCCGCGGTCGGCCCAGTGCAGCAACCGGCCGTCGGCGCCGGCCGAGACCAGCCCGAGCCCGGGCAGGCGGTCGGGCAGCCAGGCCACCCGGAACGCGTTCTTCTGGTGGCCGCCCCGGAGCACCTCGGGCGTGGACTGTGGCGAGGTGGGGTCGTGGAGCCGGATCCGGCCGTCGTCGCCGGACGTGACCAGCATCGGCGTGTCCTCGATGGTCGCGGCGACCATCGAGTGGATCCGGCCCAGGGAGGGCGGCGCGAACCGCGGCTCGCCGGAGTCCACGTTCCAGATCCACACCTTGGCGTCGGCGCCGGCCGAGGCCAGCACCCGGTCGCCTTTCGGGGTGACGGTGGCGACGACAGCGGTCACCGACCCGATGTGCCCCAGCGACGCCGGCTCGATCGGATCGCCGTCGATCGTCCACCGGCGGATGAACTCGTCCTTGCCGGCGGAGATCAGCGTGGCCGGGTCGCTGCCCCGCGAGGGCATCACGGCCAGGGTGCTGACCGGCTGGTGATGGCGATGGTCCAGCTTCCGCAACAGCGACAGCGTCTCACCGGCTTCCCAGAGCTTGATCACGCCACTGTCGTCGGCCGAGGCCAGGCGCTCCCCGGCCCCGGCCGAGCCGGGGATGAAGGCGAGCGCGCGCACGGCCCGGTCATGGGCGTTCTGCACCTCGTGCAGCAGCACGCCCGAGCCGGGATCCCAGACGCGCAGGCTCCGGTCCTCGCCGCCGGAGACCAGCAACGACCGGCCGTCCGCCAGCGGCATCGCCTCGAGCGCCCACACCGCCTGGAGGCCCGCGTCGAGCGGCGGCCGGACCCACGTCCGGGATTCGACGTCGCAGCGCAGCACCCAGCCGTCGGAGGTGCCGGCCACGACGAGCCGGCGCCCGTCCGCCGGCGCCAGGGCCGTCATCGAGTTCAGATCGCCGACGTCCTCGACGAGCGGCACCGAGACGCGCTGCCGGGTCCGCGGATCCCACAACGCCACCTCGGCGTCGTTGCCCCCGGTGGCGAGCAGGTCGCCGCCGTCACCGGCCACCCGCGCCATGGCGTTGACGCGCCCGACCGGCACGGCGGAATCAGACGACCGGACGCCCTTGATGTCGTAGAAGACGATCTCCGACCCGGTGAGGGCGGCCAGGGCGAAGCTTCCGTCGTGCAGGGTCAGCGACGTCAGCGCCCTGATCTGGTCCGGCATGAGCACGCCTCCGGAACTGTCGACCTTGGAGAGCGAGTTAACCGTGTCCAGGCGTACGTGCGCCACACCTACGGTCCGATCAGCGCGGCCAAAGCCGAAAAGGACCTAACGTCGAGACGCACACCGTGAGCTGGGCGAGCTGAGGCGTCGCGGGTTCGTCCGTCACTCCTGAGGTAGCCGCTTCGGTTCCGCGCTCTTCGGCCAGGTCCAGGCGATCCGAGTGATGGCGAGCAGGAGGATGATCTCGATCAGGCTGCCGACGATGTAATAGATCCAGCTCTCGCCGATCAGGGTCGCCGCCACGGTCGCCGCGTAGAACAGGCCGGCCACGATGTTCGCGAGCCGGTTGACCCGGGCCGGGGCGAGCAGTGAGACGACGACCATCGACGCCGCGGCCGCTATGTACAGCGTCGTCAGCGTGAGGAACGTCTGGCTGACCGCGAGACCGGTGCCGGACACCTCGCCGGCGAGCACTCCGTTGATCACGTCGGCGCGGTAGAAACCGAAGATGTCGACGTAGGCGAACACGAACAGCGTGGTGATCCACAGGCCGCAGAGCGCGATTCTGGTGTCAACGTCCTTCATGGATCCAGTTTCGGGCGCGCCAACGGCCGAACGCCCGAGTCTTGAGGCCGGTCCTTCCCTGGCCCATCGGCCAGGACCGCCGGCGGTGCTGGATCGCTACTGTGGAAGTCGTGCTGAGCGCACGACTTTCACGGCTCGACCGGGCCCTCGCCGCGCTGGCTCTGGCGGTGCTCGCGGTCGACGCGGTCGTCACCGGCCTGGCCTGGTGGCCGGTGGCCGTCGTCTTCGGATGCGGTCTGGCGGTCGCCGTCCTGGTCCGCAATGCCCATCCGCTGCCCGCCGTGGCGTACGCGTTCGGAGGTTTCGCGGTCCTCGACGTCGCAGCCTTCGCCCTGGACGCCGAACCCGTGGTCCTGAACAGCGGATGGGTGGTGTTCCCGCTGGTCTACTCGCTGCTGCGCCGGCGTTCCGGCCGCGACGTGGTCATCGGGACGGTGGTTGTGGCGGTGAGCGTGGCCGCCATCGTCGGCGTCGACTTTCCCGGGATCGCCGAGACGATCGCCGGGGTTGCCATGGTGCTGCTGGCCGGCGCCCTCGGGGCCTCGGTGCGCTACCGGGCCGTCGCCCGCGAACAACTGATCGCGCGGGCCAAGCTCGAGGAGCGCGAACTGCTGGCCCGGGAGTTGCACGACACCGTGGCCCACCACGTTTCCGCCATCGCGATCCAGGCGCAGGCCGGCCTTTTCCTGGCCCGGTCGTCGTCGCTGAGCGGGGCGACGGAAGCCCTCGAGGTCATCGACCGCGAGGCGGCCCGGACGCTCGCGGAGATGCGCGCGATGGTCAGCGCCCTGCGTGACCCCGGGCATCGGATCGCCGACATCAAAGGGCTGGCCGCCGACGTCGAGTTCCGCGGTGACCTGACGAACCTGCCGCCCTCGGTCGAGGGCGCCCTCTATCGCGTGGCCCAGGAGTCGCTCACCAACGCGCACCGCCACGCCCGGCAGGCGACCCGGGTCCGGGTGGAGGTGACCGGCAACGCCATGGACGTCCGGCTGACGGTCAGTGATGACGGCGCCCGCGTCGCTCCCGCCGCCGGTCCGCCCGGATTCGGGCTGGCCGGCATGACCGAGCGGGTCACGCTTCTGGGAGGCACGCTGACCGCCGGCCCGGGCCCGGACCGCGGCTGGACCGTCCGGGCCGTCCTTCCCCGGGGAGGTGCGGCGCCATGACGGTCCGCGTCCTCATCGCCGACGACCAGGACATCGTCCGGGCCGGACTGTCGACGATCCTCAACGGCCGGCCGGGCATCGAGGTGGCCGGGCAGGCGGCCGACGGCCGTGAGGCGGTCACCATGGCCCGCGACCTGCGGCCGGACGTGTGCCTGTTCGACATCCGGATGCCCGTCCTGGACGGCATCGAGGCCACCCGCCTGCTCGCCGGGCCGGACGTCCCCGATCCGATCGCCGTCGTCGTGATCACCACGTTCGACACCGACGAGTACGTCTACGAGGCCCTGAAGGCGGGGGCTCGGGGCTTCCTGCTCAAGGGCGCCGATCCGGACCAACTGGCCCAGGCCGTCCACGCCGCGGTCCAGGGTGACGCGCTCATCGACCCGGCCGTCACCGGGCGGCTGCTCGCCACGTTCGCCGCCGGCGGTCCCGCCGCCAGACCGCCCGAGCCCGTGCCCGCGCTGACCGACCGGGAGGAGGATGTGCTGGTCAGGGTCGCCCAGGGCTGGACGAACGCCGAGATCGCGCGGGACCTGTACATCAGCATGAGCACTGTCAAGTTCCATCTGGCCGGCCTGATGACCAAGCTCGCCGCCCGCAACCGCGTCGAGCTGGCCCTCTGGGCCTACCGGGCGCACCGCTTGCCCACATCATCTTAGTCATTAAGATAACCGAATGAGTGTATCGACGGACTTCACCGCGATCATCTCCGGTGCCGGGCTGTCCGGCCTCTGCCTCGCCCAATACCTGATGCGGGCCGGCATCGACGTGCACGTCTACGAGCGAGATCCGGGGCCCTACGTCCGGCAGCAGGGCTATCGGATCATCCTCGACCGGTACGGGCTGGAGGCCTTGCGCGAGAGCCTGCCCCGCCCGCTGTACCGCCTGGCGCTGACCACCGGCGACCAGCCCGGCGGTCACCTGCGCTTCACCGACAGCCGGCTGCGGAACGCCTTCACCATCACCTTCAAGGACGAGCCGCACGCGACCCGGCAGGTCGACCGGCTGACCCTGCGGTCGATCCTGATGTCCGGGCTGGACGGGCGCATCCACTACGGCAAGGCCGCCGTCGCGGTGGACGACGGCGGCCCGGCCGGGCTACGGGTGCGGTTCGCCGACGGCGGGACGGCCACGGGCAGCGTCGTGGTGGGCGCGGACGGCGTCGGCTCGTCACTGCGCGCGCAGCTCATGCCGGACGCGGCCCCGGCGAACACCGCGATGGCGGGCCTGTACGGCCGGTCGCCGCTGCGGCTCGACGGCCGCAGCGTCATCCCGGACGCGTTGCGGACCAGCGGGGTCCTGGCCATCGCCGACCAGCCGGGCCGCGCCTTCTTCTTCACCTCCATGCGGTTCGGCGAAGACCCACGGGAGGCCTTCGCGCGCGTGGCCCCGGGCACCTACGCGCCCATCGGCGACGACTACGTCATGTGGGGGCTGCTGCTGCGGCAGGAGGAGGTGCCTCCCGGCGTCCGCGGGGACCTGCTGGCGCTGCGGCACCTGGCCGCCCGGATGAGCGCGAACTTCCACCCGCTGATCCATCGCCTGGTCGACACGGCCGAGCTCGACGCCACGGTGCTCAACCCGTTCGCCGCCGGCCGTCGCCCGCAGCGGTGGGCGGTGCCGCGGGCCACGCTGATGGGCGACGCCGTGCACGTCATGCCGCCGTTCGGCGCGCACGGCGGCAACACCGCGCTGCGCGACGCCGCCCTGCTCGGCTCCAAGCTCGTCGAGGCCCGGGCCAACGGCACGCCGGTCGAGGAGGCGATCGCCGAATATCAGGCCGAGATGGTGCCGTACGCCTTCCGCGCCGTCGACACCGCGGCCCGGCTGATGCGCCGGCTCACCGGGGGAGCGGCCGCACCGCACTGGGTGCTGACCCGCCTGCTACCTCGCCTGCACCGGGTCACCGTCCCGGAGGCATGATTGCCGGCATGCCCGACGAACCGGCCCGTACGTCCGCGATCGCCGACCTCATGCGCGCCGGGCGCGAGACCTCGCGGCTGTCCACGGTGTTCCGCTACGCCATCGCCGACCGGCTGGGCCTGACCGTGAGCGACCTCGAGTGCCTGGACTTCCTGGCCGACACCGGCCCGGCCACCGCCGGGCAGGTCGCCGAGCGCACCAACCTCACCACCGGCGCCGTGACCAGCATGCTCCGCCGGCTCCAGCAGGCCGGCTACGTCACCACCGAACGCGACCCGGCCGACCGCCGGCGCGTGATCGTCACGCTGCGCCCGGAGCGGGCCGCCGAGCTGGACCGGCCGTACGAGCGGTTCGCCGCCCGGGCCGAGCGGCTCGTCGAGGGCTACAGCGTCGACGACCTCACGTTCCTGACCCGCCATTACGAGCGCATGCAGGCGATGTACCGGGACGAACTCGGGCAGCCCTCCACGTAGGCCGGTGGCGGGGATCATGTTGTGCCCGGGCGGCGGGAAGCGAGATCATCACGCATGCTCGACCCCTCGCCGACCGTTTCCGCGCCTCGCTTCGTCGGCCGTGACCGGGAGATGGCGGCGCTGCGGGACGCCCTGGACCGCCCGCCGGCCATCGTGCTGGTCGAGGGCGAGGCGGGCATCGGCAAGAGCCGGCTGCTGCGCGAGTGGTCGGCCGCCCCGGGCCGGCACACCGCCCTGGTGTCGGTGTGCCCGCCGCTTCGTGAGTCGCTGACGCTGGGGCCGATCGTCGACGCGTTCCTGGGCATCGAGCGGCCGGTGTCGCGGGTGCGGCTCACCGAGCTCGCCGGCGCCCTGCGGCCCCTGTTCCCGGAGTGGTCCTCGGACCTGCCGCCCGCCTTGCCGCCCCTGGACGACGCGAAGGCGGCCCGGCATCGGCTGTTCCGCGCCCTGGACGAGTTGCTGCGGGCGCTGCGGGTCGACGTGCTCGTGCTCGAGGACGCGCAGTGGGCCGACGAGGTGACCCTGGAGTTCCTGCTGTTCGTCATGTCCCGGCAGCAGCCGGACGGGCCCAGCCTCGTGGTCTCCTATCGGCCCGAGGAGGTCGGCGACGGATCGCTGTTGCTGCGGCTGACGTCCCGCCTGCCCGCGGGCGTGACCCAGCTGCGGATCGCCCTGGCGCCCATGCGGCCCGGCGACACGGCGGCGCTGGTGTCCTCGATGCTGGACGGCAACCCGATCTCGCAGGAGTTCACCACGTTCATGCTCGACCGCACCGGCGGCGTTCCCCTGGCCGTCGAGGAGTCGGTGCGCCTCATGTGCGATCGCGCCGACCTGGTCTTCCGCGAGGGACAGTGGGTACGCCTGAAGCTGCGCGAGCTCCAGGTCCCGCCGACGGTGCGCGACTCCACCCGGGAGCGGGTGAGCCGTCTCTCGCCGGCCGCCCAGCAGGCGTTGCGCGCGGCGGCCACGCTGGCCGACCGCTCCTCGGTGGAGACGATCGCGCTGACCGCCGGCCTGGCGCCGGCCGCGTGCCGGGCGGGCGTCGCGGAGGCGGCCGCCGCCGGTGTCCTGGACGGCGACGACCGCGGCCGGTGGCGGTTCCGGCACGTGCTGGCCGCCATCGCGGTCTACGAGGCGATCCCGTTGACCGACCGCCGGCACCTGAACCTGCTGGCCGGCCGGGCGCTGGAGCAGTTGAGCCCACCGCCGGTGGCGCGCCTGGCCCACCACTTCCGCGAGGCCCGCGAGACGTCGTCGTGGGCGCGCTACGCCGAGCGGGGCGCCGAGCTGGCCATCGCCTCGGGTGACCACACCAAGGCGGTCGACCTGCTGGTCGACCTGCTGTCGTGGGCCGTGCTGCCGCCGGGGGACCGGGCGCGGATCGCCCGCATCGCCGGGGTCGCCGCGCTGCGCCGCCGCGAACCGGTCGACGAGGTCTACCACCGGGTGATCCGTACCCTGCGCTCCGTGCTGGAGACCCCCGGCCTGACCGCCCGCCAGCAGGCCGAGATCCGCAACCCGCTGGGCCGGCTCCTGATCACCGGGGGCGAGGCGCAGGCCGCGCTCGGCGAGCTGGAGCAGGCGGTGGCCAACCTCGACCACGACCCGGTCGAGGCGGCCCGGGCCATGACCTACCTCGGCTGGGCGTACGCCGGACCCTGGCCCGCCTCGACCCATCGGAGCTGGCTGGACCGGGCGGCCGTGCTGACCGGCCGGATCGACTCGCCCGCGCAGCGGCTGAACCTGGCCGGGAACCGGGCCGCGGCGCTGCTCATGCTGGGTGAGGAGGAGGCCTGGGACGTCGTGGCCGGCCTGCCCGTCGACGGCGCGACGGCGGCCGAGCGCATCGACGTGGCCCGCATCCACGTCAACGTCGGCACCGGGGCGCTGATCTGGGGCCGGTACGCCGACGCGGGCGAACACCTGGCGGTGGCCATGCGCCTGGCCGAGGCCGAGCAGGCTTCCCGGTTGCAGCACAACATCCGGCTCGAACAGGCCAATCTGGCCTGGAACACCGGTCGGTGGGACGGGCTGGCCGAGACGAGCGCGGCCCTGGCCGACGCCGACCGGGACCGGCCCGCCCACTACCTCGGCAGCATTCGCCTCGCGGCCCGGCTGGCCGCCGCGGCCGGGCGGCGGCGCGCCGCGGAGGAGCAGTTCCGGCTGGTCCTGGAGGAGTCGGCCCGTCTCGGCGCGGCCGACGACACGATGGAGGCCGCGGCCGCGCTGGCCCGGCTGTGGCTGATCGACGGCGACAGCCGCCGGGCGCTGCGGACGACGAACGAGCCGATGGAGACCGTACGCCGGAAGGGCATCTGGGTCTGGGCCACGGACCTCGTCCCGGCCCGGATCGAGGCGCTCCTCGCCGACGGCGACCTGCCGGCCGCGACACGCCTGGTCGATCAGTTCGCCCGGGGGCTGCGCGGGCGTACGGCTCCCGCCCCTCGCGCCGCGCTCACCACGTGCCGGGCTCTGCTGCTGGCCGCGGCCGGGGACCATGCCCGGGCGGCCTCGGCCTTCGACCGGGCGGCGCGTGCCTGGAGCGCGCTGCCGCGGCCGTACGACGCCATGCGCGCCCGCGAGCGCCAGGCCGGGGCGCTGCTGGCCCAGGGCCGGACCGAGCAGGGCCGTGACCTGCTGGCGGCGCAGTACGAGCAGCTGTTCCGGCTGGGCGCCCGCGGCGACGCCGACCGGGTCGCCCAGCGGCTCCGCGAGCACGGTGGCGAGGTCCCGCGACTGTGGCGCGGCGGCCGGCGTGGTTATGGCGACCAGCTCTCACCGCGCGAGCTCGACGTGGTCCAGCTGGTCGTGGCCGGCAAGACGAACCGGCAGATCAGCCGGATCCTGGCCAAGTCGCCGGCCACTGTGGACCAGCAGTTGCGCGCGGCGATGCGCAAGCTGAAGGTGAGCTCCCGGACCGCGCTCGCGGTCAAGGCGGTCGAGGCCGGCGTGTTCGCCGATGAAGATTGACGTATCTGCTTAATAGCTAGGGCCTCTCCTTCCGCCCGAGCATGACTGCATGATCCATAGCCCATGGCCGATGCATGTCTGAGCAGCCTGTCGCGCGTGACGAGCAACTGCCTCCCGTGGAACCACCGCAGGAGCCGCAGGACGACGCCGACGACGACCCCTACGAACCCGTGTAGGCGGAAGGGACCCCCATGAGATTCAGAGCCCTCGCGGCTTCCGTGGCCGCAGTCGTCGGCCTGAGCATGCTCCACCAACTACCGGCGTCCGCGGCCGAGCCCGACCCGGCTCCGTCCGCCAAGATCGAATCGACCCTGAAGGACCGCTTCCGTACGCAGGCGTCCTCCGACTTCTGGATCACCTTCGCGACCGGGGCCGACCTCGGGCCGGCGAAGAAGATCGCCGACTGGGCCGCTCGCGGCCGGTTCGTCTACGACGCGCTGACCGCCGCCTCGAAGAAGTCCCTGGCCTCCGTCTCCCCCGAGCTCGACAAGGCCGGTGTCAAGTACACGCCGTACCCGATCGCCAACGCCGTGCTCGTGCGGGGCGGCACCGAGAAGCTCGCCCTCGACGTGGCGGCGCGGGTGCAGGTCGCCGAGATCCACGCGACGCCGCAGGCCGCGCTCGTCGACCCCGTGGACAAGGAGACGCCCCCGGCCACCCGCAGTGACAACGACACCGTCACCTGGGGTCTGGAGGCCATCCACGCCCCGCAGGCCTGGGCCATGGGCGCCACCGGCGCCGGCATCACGGTGTCCAATCTCGACTCGGGCGTGCAATTCGACCACCCCGCCCTGGCGAAGCAGTACCGCGGCACCAAGCCCGACGGCACCGTCGACCACAACTACAACTGGATGGCGACCCGGGGCTCCTGCGCGAGCGCGCCGTGCGACGACAACGGGCACGGCACACACACCATGGGCACCATGGTCGGCCAGGACGGCGCCGACCACGTCGGCGTCGCGCCGGACGCGCAGTGGATCGCCACGAACGGCTGCTGCGACAACTCCGGCGTCGAGTCGCTGCTGAAGTCCGGCTGGTGGCTGCTGGCGCCGACCGACCTCCAGGGGAACAACCCCGACCCGGCCAAGCGCCCGCACGTCATCAACAACTCATGGGGCCAGACCGTCGAGCACAACTTCGACGACTTCTTCCAGGCCATCGACGAGGCCTGGACCGCGGCCGGCATCTTCAGCACGTGGTCGTCGGGCAACACCTCGCCGTACGCGGCCTGCGACACCGTCTCCTCACCGGGTTCGGCCGCGAGCGCCTACTCCGTCGGTGCCCTCTCGCCGGACGGCACGCTCGCGTCGTTCTCCCGCAAGGGCGAGGGCGAAGGCGGCACGATCAAACCCGAGATCTCCGCACCGGGTGACGCGGTCCGCTCCTCCTACCCGAACAACAGCTACATCGAGATGTCCGGTACGTCCATGGCGGCACCGCACGTCGCCGGCGCCGTGGCCGACCTCTGGAGCTACGACCCGACGCTGATCGGCCAGGTCGAACAGACCCGCCGACTGCTCGGCGAGTCGGCCGTCGATGTCGACGACACCGAGTGCGGCGGCACCGCCGAGATCAACAACAAGTACGGCGAGGGGCGGCTCGACCTCGTACGCCTGCTGGAGCTCGCGCCCCGCAAGGGCGGCACCCTCACCGGCGTCGTCACCGCCGGCGGCGCCCCGGTCCCGGCCGCGGACGTGACGATCAGCGGGCCGTTCAGCCGCTCGATCGGCACCGACAAGGACGGCAAGTTCACCACGAACCTCCCGGCCGGCGACTACCGGCTCAGCACCAAGGTCTTCGGCTACCTGACCGCGACCGCCGACGTCACCATCACCCTCGGCCAGGACACCGCCGTCACGCTGCCGCTCACCGCGGCCGTCCGGCACGACATCAGCGGCCGGATCGTCGACGACAAGAAGCGGCCCGTCGCGAACGCCGACGTCTCCATCAAGGACACTCCGCTGAAGCCGGTCCGCACCGGCGCCGACGGCACCTTCGCGATCGCGGCGGTTCCCGAGGGGTCGTACGGCCTGGCCGTTGAACCCAATGCCTGTTTCTCGCCCACGACGGTCCCGCTGACGGTCGGCGCGCAGAACACGCCGTCCGAGATCTCGGTCGGGCTCGTGGTCGACAAGGGTGGCTACAGCTGCGCCGTCACCGAGGGCGAATATCTGCGCGGCACCGATCCGGTCACCTTCGGCAGCGGCGTCTGGGCCACGGTGAAGCTGCCGTTCCCGATCGCGCTCTACAACGGCAGCCACGACACCCTCGGCATCGGCCTGCGCGGCGTCATCTCCCCGGACACCAGCACCGGACCGGGCTTCGGCGGCGCCGGGATCTTCCCGTTCTCTGTGCAGACCCCCGTCGAGTTCGCTCCCGGCGGCGGCGTCTTCACGGCGGCCACCAAGGTCAACGGTGAGGACGCGTTCGTCGTCGAGTACCGCAACGCCAAGCTGTGGGCCTACCCGACCCGGTCGGAGTACACGGCGCCGGTCAACTTCTCGGCCACGCTCACCCGCTCGGGCACCGTGATCTTCGGGTACGGCGACGGCATCGGGACCGACGACCCGGTGACCGCCGGCGCGCACGCCGTCACGGGCATCCAGGGCTGGGCCGGCGTCGACGGCATCCGGTTCTCCGAGAGCTCACCGGTGCTGCGCGACGGCATGGTCGTCACCTACGACCTGCCCGACTTCGGCTATCTCGACGCGACGGTCGCCGACCGGAACGACGGGCAGCCGGTGGCCGGTGCGAAGGTCTCCTTCAGCACCAAGGACGGGCTCGTCGAGGCCGTCACCACCAACGGGACGGGCATCGTGCACCGCCAGCTCCCGGTCGGCGATTACACGATGACGGTCGAGGCGCCGAACTACACGACCGCGACCTACCCCTTCTCGCTGAAAGAGCTTTATTCCAAGGCCCAGATCGATGTACGTCTGACGACGGGCGCCGCCGGTCTGAAGACCGACGGCCTCGACGCGCTGATGGGCACCGGCCAGAACGGCGTGGGCTCGCTCACGCTGACCAACAACGGGTCGGCCCCACTGACGTACAACCTGGGCGAAGCCGCACGGCACCCCGAGCTCGACCCCACCACCGCCGCCGCGCGCACCGGCACCGGCGCGGCCAGCAAGATCGACCTGGCCGCGTGGAAGGCCGGCGCGAGCGGCATGCAGCCGTCGAGCGCGGCGGCCAAGGTCGGCGCGACCGCCGGCGGCGACGTCATCAGCCGCATCTCCATCCCCGGCACGATCGCCGAGAAGGAGCCCTCCGGCATCGGATACGACGGTGACGTCTGGGTCCACGACTACATCGCGCGCACCAACACGGCGTACACAGTGACCGGCAAGAAGACCGGCAAGGTCTTCGACGCCTCGTGGAACCCCGACTACCGCGCGTTCGACATGGCCCTGGACACCAAGACCGGTGACATGTGCCAGATGGAGGACAGCCCGGCCAGCTACATCCACTGCTTCAACCGGGACACCGGCAAGGAGACCCGGCAGATCAAGGGTGACTGGTCGACGCTCCAGCTGACCGGTCTCGCCTACAACCCGGCCCAGGACGTCTTCTACGTCGGCGGCCGCGTGAACGGCATGATCGGCACCGTCGCCGGCACCTCGCACGACAACCCGGGCGCGCTCCTGTCGTTCTGCGCCCCGCCGCTGCCCGAGGTGATGGGCCTGGCCTACAACCAGGCGTCGGACACCATCTGGTACACCGACCTCACCTCGAACCGGCCGACCCGCCTGCTGCAGGTCGACCCCGGGGACTGCTCGCTGGTGAACGCGTGGTGGTTCCCCGGCCAGAAGGCCGGCCAGGGCGGCGGCCTCGAGACCGACGCCACCGGCGCGCTGTGGGCGGCCGACCAGATCGCCGACGACGTCGTGCTCGTCGACGTCGAGGACGACCTGCTCACCGACCTGCCGTGGCTGTCGCTCTCCTCGACCGATGGCACCCTCGCCCCCGGCCAGTCGGCGACCGTCAAGGTGTCGATCTCCTCGAAGGGCGCCAAGCCCGGCGTCCAGGGCGCGAACATCGTGGTCCGGTCGGACTCCGGGCGCCAGTCCAAGACGTACGTCCCGGTGACCCTCACGACCACGAAATATCAGGTCGGCGTGAACGCCGGCGGCGCGAAGCTCACCGACGGCTCCGGCTACACCTGGTCGGCCGACCAGCCCGCCGGCAAGAAGTCGTGGGGCTACGAGGGCAAGAAGACGAAGGTCGCCTCCACGAAGGCTCCCCTCGCCGCGCTCTTCCAGTCGCAGCGGACCACGGCCGACAAGCAACTGTTCTACACCTTCCCGGACGCGCCCAAGGGCACCTACGCGATCGACCTCGGATTCGCCGAGATCGAGAAGGTGGGCAAGGGCAAGCGGGTGTTCGACGTCCTCGTGGACGGAACGCTGCAGGATTACGCGTACGACCCGGCCGGGTCCGTGGGGCTGAACACCCCGGACTGGCGCCAGGCCGTCGTGAAGCACGAGGGCGGTCCGCTGACCGTGGAGCTGCGGGGCTCGAAGGGCCTGAAGGCCCCCAGCATCGCCGCCCTGCGGGTGACGCTCGACCCGCGCGCCGACGCGGTGGAACCGGAGCCCGAACCCGAGCAGCCGGACCCGGGCCGCGTGCCGGTGGCTCCCGCCGGACGCTCGTACACGATGAAGGTGACCGAGGGCCTCTACCGCCAGGGCACTCAGGAGTCGGGCTGGCACGGCGACGACCTCTGCGGCCCGCTGTTCTTCGACGCCGGATATCTCCAGCCGTTCTACGACACCGCCTGGGACGGGGTCTGCGTGACGACGAACGGGTCGCTGACCTTCGACCGGGCCGGCACGTCGGGAAGCAACACGGCGCTCCCGTCCTCGAACCCGATCGACGCCGTCTATCCGTTCTGGGACGACCTGGTGGTCGACGACGAGGGCGGCATCTACTTCGGAACCACCGAGGTGGACGGCCAGGCGGCGCAGGTCGTCGAATGGCGCGACGTCACGTTCTTCAGCGACCCGACAGCCCGCGTGAGCTTCTCGGTCACCCTGATCGCCGACGGCCGCATCCAGATCGGATACGGCGACGGAGTCGGCGGCGACAACCCGCTCACGCAAGGGTCGTCGGCGACGGTCGGCGTGGAGAGCCTGACGCGCAACCCCGCGGGTCAGTACTCCGTCAATCAGCCCGTCCTGAAGGCCGGCCTGGGACTGGAGTACAGCCTCCCGTCCTCGGGCACGATCGAGGGCACGGTCACCGACAAGAACGACGGCAAGCCGATCGAGGGCGCGATCGTGACCATCAACGGGCGGGTCCTCACGGCCGATGTGAAGGGCCGGTGGAAGGCGCAGGCGCTGGTCGGCGAGAACACGGTGCAGATCTCGGCGCCGAACTACGTCACCGTCAGCAAGCCGGTGACCATCGCCAAGAAGGACCAGGCCGAGGTGATGAACGCGGCACTGACCACGGGCATCGCCACGGTCACGGGCGGCGACCTCGACTGGCTCCTCGACAAGGGCTCGTCGGCGACGGCCAAGGTGACGGTCACCAACAGCGGTTCCGCGCCGCTGGAGGTGCGGATCAGCGAGGCCGAGGAGCTCCCGTGGCTGTCCCTGACAGGCGCGGCGGCAACCGGCACGGTCAAGCTGGCGGCCGGCGCGTCCACGACGGTCACCGCGAAGGCGTCCAACGCCGGTCTCAAGCCCGGCATCGTCACCGGGAACGTGCTGGTGACGTCGAACGCGGCCAAGGGCGACACCCAGACCAGGCCGGTCCGGATGGCGACGTCGGCCTACTGGAAGGGCGTGGACGCCGGCGGATCCGGCTACGTCGACGCGAGCGGCTTCTTCTGGTCACCCGACCAGGCGCTCGGCTCCCGCACATGGGGCTACCAGGGCGGCAAGGTCCACACCACCCGGTCCGCCATCGCCGGCACGGAGGACGACGCGCTGTTCCGCACCCAGCGGACGGGCGAGACGTTCAGCTACGTGTTCAGGAACGCCCCGGCCGGCACCTACCGCATCGGCCTCGACTTCGCGGAGTTCGAGAAGGTCAAGCCCGGAAAGCGAGCCTTCGACGTCCTGGCCGACGGGAAGATCGCCCTCTACGACCACGACGTCCAGGCCAAGGCCGGCACCCTGACCGCCGACCGGAACACCGTCACCGTCAAGCACACCGGCGGCGACCTGACCCTCACCTTCACCCGAGAGAAGGGCGAGGACGATCCGATCCTCAACGCCCTGAAGATCCAGGAGGACCCACGCCTCTGAGCCGGTCATGAATGTCAGGGCCTCCCCAGCGACTCGCTGGGGAGGCCCTGCCACTCCGATCGGCCGCTCGACACCGGTCCGACGTCCGCCAAGCGCCCGCTTTCTCGTGGGGAACGCCGTCTTCCTGGTTCTCTTGTGCGCGGTTCCGGGGCCCGGGCTGTCCGCCCAGGACGAACCGGCAGTGGTGGGAATGAACGTTGCCGCGTGTTTCCTGGGACCGGCACGTTTGTTGTCAGTTTCTCGGCCTCGCGACCACTATCACTTGCACGGCCGCCCAGGAAGCCAGCAGTTTGGCTTACGCGTTCCTCCCCAGCCTCCTGACGGGCGCCCTCCTTCGACTCCCAGCTCGGCGGCGGCATCGGCGTTTACTTGGTCCTTTGCCTTGTCTTCCTGCTCCTCGCGGTCGCCGTAACAGCCACGTGGTCCCGATTGCACGTCAAGCCGCAACCGCCGGCACGCGGGCCGAGACCGCAACACCTCCGAGGACGACCCGCTCCGAACCGTGGTGGTGGCTCTGGCCGTCGGCGCGATCGGCCTGGGCATCCTTTACGGCATTCGAGTCAGAAAGTGACCCATGCTCAGAATGCCCGTCCCGTGCGGGGGTCTGGTGGCGTATCCATCGGTTGTTGGGTTCTGTCGCTATTTTCGGCTGGGTGGAAAAGGGTGGGGGCGCTGATTTCCGACTGCTGCGGCCCTGGATCGATGTGCGACGTTGGCTGGCATGCGTGGTCGATCGTGGATGGTTGCTGCGACTCTCGTGTTCGCCGGGCTTTTCGTGCCGGGGACGACCGCTGACGCCGCCGTTGCGGCTGTGGCCAAGGTGAACTTTCAACCGGGCGGGTCTGCTGTGCCGGCCGGATATGTCGCTGACACCGGGGCGGGCTTCGATGCCGTTCGGGGCTACGGCTGGGTGCGGCGGGGCAGTAGCGATGCGCTTGATCTGACCCGTAACACGCGGGATCGCGGGCGGGCCGGTGTCGATGCGCGGCTCAACACGCTCGTTCACATGCAGTACAGCGGGACCAACGGTGTCACCACCGAAGGGGCCTGGGAGTACGCCGTTCCCAACGGCACCTATCAGGTCACCGTTTCCGTGGGGGACCAACCCCCGTACGACAGCCGGCACACCATCCGGGTCGAAGGCGTCCCGGCCGTCGACGGCTTCGTCTCCACCGCCTCCGCCGAGTACCGGCAGGGGAGCGCTACCGTTGCCGTCACCGACGGGCGGCTCACCGTCGACGCGGTCGGCGGGAGCAACACCAAGCTGAACTATGTGGACATCGCCCACGACTTCGCCCTCAAGGTGGACTTCTCCGACGCCGCGACCTCGCCCGCGGCCGGCTATGTCCGGGACTCGGGTGGGGCCTTCACCTCGGCCCGGGGCTTCGGCTGGGTGGATCTCGGGGAGCGTACGCCGGTCGACCTCACCGGCAACGGCCGCAACCGGAACCCCGCCGCCGGGCAGGCCGACGCGCGGCTCGCCACCTTCATGCACGCCCAGCTTCCCGCCGGGTCGGCCGGTGTGGCCACCCCCGGTGCCTGGGAAGCCGCCGTCCCGTCCGGCCTGTACACCGTGACCGTTGCGGTCGGAGACGCCGGCACGGCCGTCGACAGCACGCACTGGGTGTCGGTCGAGGACCAGAACGCCGTCGCCGGCTTCGTGCCCACCGCGGGCACCAAATTCGCCACCGCCACGCGCACGGTCCGGGTGACCGACGGCGCTCTCACGATCAGCCCGATCGGTGGGGTCAACACCAAGTTCGCGTACGCCGATATCGCCTCCGTGGCCGCCATGCCCGGCGTGCGGGCCAGCACGCCGGCCAACAACGCGACGAACGTTCCCGTCACGACCAGCGTCGTCGAGGACCTCGTCCTCCCCAACGGCGGCGTCAAGGCGGACACCCTCACCGCCTCCACCGTCACCCTGACTCGGCTCAGTGATGGCGCCGCCGTCCCGGCCACCACCATCACCAGCGGTGGGGGAGACGTCATCAACCTCTCGCCGACCGCCCCTCTCGCGCCGCTCACCCGATATCGCTTCACCGTCACCAGCGGTGTCACCGACGTGACCGGGAAGCCTTTCGCCCCGTACTCCATCGTCTTCACCACCGGCACCGGCGGCACGACCGGCGGCCCGATCGCCTTCGACAAGACCGTCGGCGTCGCCACCGGCGCGCCTTTCACCACCGTCGTAAAAGGGCCCGACGGCCGTCTTTATGCGGGCACTCTCGACGGCCGCATCTTCCGCTTCCCCATCAACGCGGACGGCACCCTCGGCACCGCCACCGTCATCAATTCCGTACGAGACAACGCCGGCACCACCCGCACCGTGATCGGCATGGCCTTCGACCCGGCTTCCACCGCGGCCGCCCCGATTCTGTGGGTCACCGACAACTACGAGTACGTCGGCCCGCTCAACGTTCCCGACTGGTCGGGCCGGATAGGCCGGCTCAGCGGGACCACGTACACCCCCATGGTCGTCAATCTGCCGCGCAGCGTGAAGGACCACGAGACCAATTCGCTGGCCTTCGGACCGGACGGCGCTCTGTACGTCTCCCAAGGCGCCAACAACGCCATGGGCGCCCCCGACTCCACCTGGGGCAACCGCCCCGAACGCCTGCTCAGTGCCGCGATCCTGCGCCTCGATCCGGCCAAGCTCACCGGGACGCCCTTGAACGTCAAGACCGAGGAGGGCGGCACGTACGACCCGTACGCCGCCAACGCTCCTCTGACGATTCACGCCACTGGCGTACGCAATGCCTTCGATCTGGTCTGGCACCGCAACGGCCATCTTTACGCGCCCACCAACGGCTCGGCGGCCGGCGGAAACACCCCGGCGACTCCGGCCACCCTGCCCGCCTCCTGCGCGAGGCGCGGATATACCGGACCGGCCGTGCCGGCGCTGTCCAATGTGCCCACCGCCGAGACCGATTACGTCTTCGACGTACGCCCGGGCCGCTATTACGGTCACCCCAATCCGGCCCGCTGCGAATGGGTTCTGGCCGGCGGCAATCCCACCGCCGCCACCGATCCCTTCCAGGTCGGCGCCTATCCCGTCGGCACGCCGGCCGACCCCAATCTGCATCTTGCCGGCATCTACGACGCCGGGCTGCACGCGTCGGCCAACGGCGTCGTCGAATATCGCGGCGGCGCCCTCGACGGCAAACTGCTCGTCGTGCGCTATTCGGCCGGCCAGGACATCGAGACCTTCGACGTCGCCGCGAACGGCGTCCTCTCCAACCGGACCGTCGGGATCACCGGCTTCACCGGCTTCAGCCAGCCCCTCGACATAACCCAGGATCCGACGACCGGTTTCCTGTACGTCACGGAGCTCGGCGCCTCCCGCATCACCCTTCTCCAACCGCGACCGTGACGGCCCTCACTGCATTAGCAAGATCTCGCGACGACTATCAGATCAGCCGTTCCCACGGGGGATGAACAACGGCTGTCTGGAGGGCGACGTGCAGACCCGCCTGCGCCTGCTGGGCTGGATCGCCCGGAGAATCCGCCGGCCGGAAACCGGTGAGCCCCCGACACTGGCCATGCTGCCGGACAAATCGCTGTTCCCGCTCTATCGGGACGGGCTCGACCCCGGAACCGAGTTACGCGGGAAACCTCCGGTGAGCCGGCTCCCGCTGCCGCTCGGCATCCGGGCCTGGCTGGTGACGGGCTACGAACCGGTGCGGGCCGTGCTCGGCGATTCCGGCCGTTTCAGCAACGACTTCGGCAAGTTCGCGGCCACGGTCGGGCTGACCGCCGGGGAGCAGCCGGGCGGGCTCGGGATGATCGACCCGCCCCTGCACACGCGGCTGCGGCGGATGGTCATGCCGGAGTTCACCATGCACCGGCTGGCCCGGCTCCAGCCCCGCATCGAGGCCATCGTGAACGACCGGCTCGACGCGATGGCCGCGACCGGCGGGCCGGTCGACCTGTTGCAGGAGTTCGCGCTGCCGGTTCCCGCGCTGACCATCTGCGAGCTGCTCGGCGTGCCCTATGAGGACCGCGATCTGGTGCAGAAGTTCAGCGCGGCCCGCTTCGATCTGGGCGACGGGGCGTACGCGCCGCTCGACGCCATCAACGAGTCGCGGGCCTACCTGCGCGACCTGGTCGCCGACCAGCGGCGCCGGCCGGGCGACGGGCTGATCGGGTCGCTGATCGCGGCCCACGGCGACGAGCTGAGCGACCAGGAGCTGGCCGGGCTGGCCGACGGCGTGCTCACCGGCGGCCTGGAGACCAGCGCCAGCATGCTCGCCCTGGGCGCCCTGGTCCTCATGACGCAGCCCGAGCTGGCCGCGCCACTGCGCGCCGGCGAGCCGGCCGACGCGCTGGTCGAGGAGCTGTTGCGCTATCTGACCGTGGTGCAGGTCGGCTTCCCGCGGTTCGCCGTGCGCGACCTCGAGCTGGACGGCGCCTCGATCAAGGAGGGCGACATCGTCATGTGCTCGCTTGCCGGGGCCGACCGCGACGGCGTGCTCGGCCCGGGCATGGACCGGATCGACGCGGGCCGCGCCACCAGCCGGTCGCACCTGGCGTTCGGGCATGGCCTGCACCGCTGCGTCGGGGCCGAGCTGGCCCGGATGGAGCTGCGCATCGCCTATCCGGCGCTGGTGCGGCGATTCCCGCACCTGCGCCCGGCCGTCGACCCGGCGACCCTGCCGATGCGCCGCGCCTCGATCGTCTTCGGCCTGGAGGCCCTTCCCGTCGCTCTTTAGGCCTTGCGCCCGGCCCCGTGCAGGAACGTCTCGACCAGGGTGTCGGCCGCCTCGGCGGCCGAGCTGCCGGGCAGCTCCACCGCGGCCAGCTGGAGCATCTGGTGGAGCAGGCGGCTGGTCCAGCGCGCCGGCAGGTCGGTGCGCAGATGACCCTCGTCGGCGGCGCGGCGCAGGAAGGCGTCGAGCGCCTCGACCGAGCGCTGGCGGCGCTCGCGGATCTCGGGGTCGACCAGCATGCGGGCCAGGTCGACGGGCCAGGTGCGGTTCACCTCGATGATGCCCTCGACATAGCGGTGCAGGGCGACCGGCACCGGTGACTCGGTGAGCCGGGCCGCCGTCATGGCCCGCTCGATCGCGTCGAGGCGGGCCACGTAGATCGCCTGGAGCAGATCCTCACGCGTGGCGAAGCGCCGGTAGACCGTGCGCCGGTCGACGCCGGCCTCGGCCGCGATGGCGCTGACGCTGGCCGCCGGGTCGGCCGCGAGCATGCGCGCCCCCGTGGTCAGGACGGTTTCCAGGTTGCGTGCCGCGTCAGCTCTCATACCCCCAAGGTAGCACCCGATCGTGCAACTTAAGGGAAGTAGCTCTACATCACAGAGGCTTTTCAGCCCGCTAAATGCCACGCTACTGTGTCACTTATGCAGAACACGACGTACCCCAAGCTCTTCATCGGCGGCACCTGGACCGAGCCCACCGACCCCCAGCCCCTCGCGATCGCCTCCCCGCACGACCAGGCGGTGATCGGCCGGGCCGTGCAGGCCCAGCCGGCCGACATCGACCGCGCCGTCGCCGTCGCCCGCGAGGCCTTCGACCACGGCCCCTGGCCGCGGACCGCCCCGGCCGACCGGATCGCCGTCCTCCGCCGCTACAACGAGCTCCGCGCGAGCCGCGGCGAGGACATCGCGCAGATCATCTCGGCCGAGAACGGCTCCGCGCTCTGGTTCACCCGGGCCGGTCAGGGCGGCCTGTCCCGCCAGGCCACCAGCTACCTCCAGGCGGCCGAGCAGTTCGGCTGGGAGGAGACGCTGACCCCGTCCGACCCGAACGCGCCGTTCGCCTCGGTGGTGCGCCGGGCCCCGGTCGGCGTGGTGGCCGCGATCATCCCGTGGAACTCGCCGTTCTCGGCGGCCAACGCGAAGATCATCCCGGCCCTGCTGGCCGGCAACACGGTGATCCTCAAGGTGTCGCCGGAGAACTCGCTGAGCATGAACCTGCTGGCCGAGCTCATGGTGGACGCCGGGCTGCCCGAGGGCGTGCTCAGCGTCCTGCCGGCCGACCGGCAGACCAGCGAGCACCTGGTCCGGCACCCGGGCGTCGACAAGATCGCCTTCACCGGCTCGACCGGCGCCGGCAAGCGGATCGCCTCGCTCGCCGGTGAGCAGCTCAAGCGGGTCAGCCTGGAGCTGGGCGGCAAGTCGGCCGCGATCATCCTGCCCGACGCCGACATCGAGAAGGCCGCGCAGGGCCTGAAGTTCGGCTCGCTGCTCAACAACGGCGAGGCCTGCATCGCGCAGACCCGCATCCTCGCCCCGCGCGGCCGTTACGACGAGGTCGTGACCGCGCTGAAGGGCATGGTCGAGTCGCTCGGCGTCGGCGACCCGTCGGCCGACACCACCTTCATCGGCCCGATGGTCCGCCCCGACCAGCAGCAGCGCGTCCGCGACTACATCGACCTCGGCGTGGCCGAGGGGGCCCGGATCGTCACCGGCGGCTCGCAGATCCCGGCCGGGCTGGAGAAGGGCAACTACGTCACGCCGACCCTGTTCGCCGACGTCGACAACGGCATGCGCATCGCCCAGGAGGAGATCTTCGGGCCGGTCCTGGTCGTCATCGCCTACGAGGACGAGGACGACGCGGTCCGCATCGCCAACGAGTCCGAGTACGGCCTGTCCGGCGGCATCTGGTCGGGCGACCCCGACCGGGCCATGGCCGTGGCCCGCCGCCTGCGCACCGGCACCGTGACCATCAACGGCGCCCCGATCGGCTTCGACGGCCCGTTCGGCGGCTTCAAGAACAGCGGCGTCGGCCGCGAGTACGGCGCCGTCGGCCTCAGCCAGTACATCGAATACCAGACCGTGACCCGTGGAGTCTCAGCATGAACCAGTCACTGAAGCGGATGGCCATGACCGCGCTCGTCCTGGCCATCCTGCTCGCCTCGCTCGACCAGACCATCGTCTCCACCGCGCTGCCCCGCATCGCCACCGACCTCGACGGCTTCAGCAACATCGGCTGGGTCAGCGCCGCCTATCTGCTCGCCTCCACGGCCGCCACCCCGATCTGGGGCAAGCTCGGCGACATGCTCGGCCGGCGCCGGCTCTACCTGGTCGCCGTCGTGGCGTTCCTGATCGCCTCGGCCCTGTGCGGCCTGGCCCAGAACCTGCCCGAGCTGATCGCCGCCCGCACCGCGCAGGGCCTGGCCGGCGGCGGCCTCGCCGTGCTCACCTTCGCCCTCGTCGGTGACATCGCCGAGCCCACCGAGCGCGGTCGCTACCAGGCGATGTTCGGCTCCGTCTACGGCGTGGCCAGCGTGGCCGGTCCACTGCTGGGCGGGGTCTTCACCGACACCCTGTCGTGGCGCTGGGCCTTCCTGATCAACGTGCCGGTCGGCCTGGTCGCCATCGCGCTGGCCGCCCGCGCGCTGCCTCGGTTCTCCGCGTCCCTCACCGTCAAGATCGACTACGCCGGCGCGACCCTGATGGCCGGGCTGGCCACCGCGCTGGTCCTGGTGGCCTCGTTCGGCGACCGCTGGGGCTGGACCTCGTGGCGCACCCTCGGCTTGGCCGTCCTGGCCGTGGCGCTGATCGCGGCCGTCGTCCCGGTCGAGCGCCGGGCCGCCGCCCCCGTGCTGCCGCTGCCCATGCTCACCTCCCGGACCGTGCTGATCTCCTCGTTGATCGGCTTCATCGCCAACATCGCGATGTTCAGCGCCCTGATCTACCTGCCCACCTACCTCCAGGTTGTCGACGGCGTCTCGGCCACTCTCTCCGGCGTACACATGCTGCCCCTCGTGGCCGGTCTCGTGGCCAGCCAGACCGTGGCCGGTCGTCTGATCGGCGACCCCGCCCGCCAGCGCGTCATCCTGCTCACCGGCCTGCTGCTCAACGTGGCCGGGCTGCTCCTGCTGAGCACGCTGAGCCCCGGCACGCCGGTCCTGCTGGCCGCCCTGTGGTTCCTGATCATGGGCGTCGGCATCGGCATGGTGCCGATGGTGGTGATGGCCTCCGTGCAGAACGCCGTGCCCACCCAGGACCTCGGCGCGGCCAGCGCGATCGTCACCTTCGCCCGCTCGATCGGCGCCGCGCTCGGCGTCGCGGTCTTCGGCAGCCTGCTCACCGAGGGCTCACCGGCGGTGTTCGCGGCCTCCATCGACCGCGCCTTCCTCTGGCTGGTCCCGCTGGTCGCGCTCGGCGCCGCCCTGACCCTGCTGCTCCGCCCGGCCCGCCGCCCGCACAGCGCCCCCCGACCGGCCGAAGCCGCCCAGCTGAACCCGGCCGAGGCCGCTGAGCTGAACCCGGCCGAGGCCGCTCAGCTGAACCCGGCCGAGGCCGCCCGGCTGCGCTCCGCCGGCGCCGGAAGCCGATGACCAGATGTGCGCGATCATCGACACCATGGAACACGCGGCGCTCGACGATCTCCGGCTCTGGGTCCGCTCCGAGCTGACGGCCTGGCGACGGCCCGGGGTGACCGACATCCTCGACCTGGCCGTCCACCCGACCCGGCCCTGGGCCGGGCCACGGTCGAGGTGGACGACGGGGAGAAGACCGTCGCCCTGATCGACCTCTCCGGGGCTCACCACCTGCTCGACATCGGGACGGCGAACGCCCCGGCCTGGTCACCCGACGGCCGCTACCTGGCGGTGCTGGCGCCGGCGGGCGCGATGCGGACGGTCCGGATCCTCGAGGTCGACTCCACGACCTCCTCCCGGGTGGCCCACCAGCTTCCCGACCAGCGGGGGAGCGTCGAATCGCTCGCCTGGTCGCCGGACGGCAGCCGGCTGGCCGTGCTGGTGGCCGAGCCCGGAGCCGAGATCGCCGACGTGAACGGCTCGGGCACGATCGAGCCGGCGGGCACCCAGGCCGCCTGGACGCCGGACGTGTTCCCCCGGCCGGACTGGGGACGGCGGGTCGCCCGCATCTGGGAACCCCGGACCGGGCGTGTCGAGACCCGCCGGCCGGAGATGAACGTCTGGGAGCTGGCCTGACTCGGCCCCGGCGACCTGATCGCGGTCGCGAGCGACGGAGCCGGCGAGGATCCGCACGCCGATGCTGCTCACCGCGGGCGCCAAGGACCTGGCCACCCCGCCGTCACAGGCTGTGCTTCTTTATCGCGCGCTCGCCCGCACCGGCGTACCGACGCAAATGGTTATTTATCCGGAAGAGGGGCATGGCGTGCACCATCCGGACGCGTCGGTCGATCAGCTGGCCCGCATCCTGGGCTGGTTCGAGACGTACCTCTGAATCAGCTGTCGAGGCGCAGGTCCGGGTGGCGTCCGGCGACCGTGCGCATCCGCCACTTGTGCGGGAAGACCGCCAGCAGGGCGCCGTCGCGGACGCGGGTCATGACCTCGACGTTCGACTCGGACTTCAGGATCTCCTGGCCGGCCGCGTCGGTGCGGGCGGCCACCTCGTACGGCAGGTGGTCGAGCTGGACCTTGACCCCGAACTCGGCCTCGAGGCGGTGGGTGGCCACCTCGAACTGCATGGGACCGACGGCGGCCAGCACGGGGGCCTGGTCGCCGCGCTGCTCGGAGCGGAGCACCTGCACGACGCCCTCGCCGTCGAGTTGCTCGATGCCACGGCGGAAACGCTTGAAGGCGGAAGTGTCATTGGTCCGTACGACCGCGAAATGCTCCGGCGGGAACGACGGCAGCTGCGGGTATTGCACCTGGTCGCCCGTGTAGAGGGTGTCGCCGATGCCGAGCGCTGTCGCGTTCACCAGGCCCACCACGTCGCCCGGGAAGGCCTCGTCGATCGTCTCGCGGCCCCGGCCGAAGATCTGCTGGGCGTACTTGGTGGCGAACGGCTTGCCGGTGCCGGCGTGCGTGACGACCATGCCGCGCTCGAAGCGCCCCGAGCAGATCCGCATGAAGGCCACCTGGTCGCGGTGGGCCCGGTTCATGTTGGCCTGCATCTTGAAGACGAAGCCGGAGAACGTGCCGTCGACCGGCTTCTCGCCGCCGTCGGCGGTGGGCCGGGCGGTGGGCGGCGGGGCCAGCTCGACCAGGATGTCGAGCAGCTGCCGTACGCCCAGGTTGGCCACCGCCGCCCCGAACAGCACCGGCGTGCTGGTCGCGGCCAGGAACGTCTTCTGGTCGTGGTCGGCCTCGGTCATCGCCAGCAGTTCGAGCTCCTCGGTGGCGGTGGCCCAGTCGGCGCCGAAGCGCTCGGCCGCCTCCTCGGGGCTCATCTCCTCCTCGATGGCCAGCTCGGCGCCGCCGGGGGAGCGCTCCATCCGGACGAAGACGCCGGTGCGCCGGTCGATCACGCCCCGGAAGTGCCCGGCGATGCCGACCGGCCAGGTCAGCGGGGTCGGCTTGAGCCCGATCCGCTGCTCGATCTCGTCCATCAGGGCCAGCGCGTCGTTGCCGGGCCGGTCCCACTTGTTGATGAAGGTCATCACCGGGATGCCGCGCTGGCGGCACACCTCGAACAGCTTCAGCGTCTGCGGCTCCAGGCCTTTGGCCGCGTCGAGCAGCATCACCGCGCTGTCGACGGCGGTCAGCACGCGGTAGGTGTCCTCGGAGAAGTCGGCGTGCCCGGGTGTGTCGAGCAGGTTGATCACGACGTCGCGGTAGGAGAACTGGAGCGCGGCCGAGGTGACCGAGATGCCACGCTGCTGCTCCATCTCCATCCAGTCGGAGACGACGCCCTTGCGGTCGCCCTTGCCGTGCACGGCGCCGGCCGAGCCGATCACCCGTGCGTGCAGCGCCAGCGCCTCGGTCATGGTCGACTTACCGGCGTCCGGGTGCGAGATCACCGCGAACGTCCGCCTCCGGCCCGCCTCCACGGCGACTGCCGACGACGCCGGCGCGTTCTGACTCACGATCTGCTCCCTACCACCCGGTGGACAACCTGACGACGCTATCTCGCCGGGGGCCGTTCCGAGCGCCGGGGGCGCGTGATGTTGCACTTAGACGTATACGTCTATAGCGTGGAAACGTGCCGTTGGACGCCTCCCGCAACAGCTTGGTCATGCCGTTGCTCGGCCTGCTGGTCGAGCAACCGGGCCACGCCTACGACCTCACCGCCCGTTTGCAGTCGCGCTATGCGCAGCTGCACGTCACCCGCAGCACGGTCACGACACTGCTGAAGAGCATGGAAAAGGCGGGCACCGTCGTTTCCCGCGCGCCGGCCGCGGTGGACGGCCGCCCACCGCGGACGGCGTACGAGCTGACCCGCGCGGGTGTCGCCGACCTCGGCCGGCGGGTCGAAACCGGCCTGCGTGAGGGCGGTCCCGCCTCCCTCGACTTCATCCTGGCCGTCTCCTACGCCGGCCTCATCCCCGCCGGGAGGGTGGGCGTGATCCTCGAAGCGCGGGCCGACCGCCTCGCCGGTGAGGCCGGCCTGCGTCAGGAGGGGGCGGATGAGCTGGCCGAGGTCTACATGCTCGAAGCGGACTACTGGCGGGCCGTCGTCACGGCCGAGATGGAGTGGATCAGAGGGCTGGTGGCGCGGATCCGTTCGCGCGACATCTTCTGGCCCCGGCCGATCAGCGAAGGGACCGAGTCGTGAAGTTCGGCATCTGCGTGACCACTGTCGGCAGCCTGGGCCTGGTCACCGACACGTACCGGCCCAAGAGCGCCTTCGCCGTCTACCGTGATCTGATCGGTGAGGCGCGCCGTCCCGGACGGCGCGGGCGCGATGCCACGACCGGGCCGCGTCGATAGGCTCCCGGGAAAGCCGCCGACCGGGGACGAGGGATGAGCCGGACCAGAGCGCACCTTCTCGCCGTGGCCGAGCAGCTGTTCGCCGAGCACGGCGTCTTCACGATCTCCAACCGGCAGATCAGCGAGGCCGCGGGTCAGGGCAACACGGCCGCCGTCGGCTATCACTTCGGGTCGAAAGACGATCTGGTACGCGCCATCGTGCGCCACCACTCGGTGCCGACCGAGGAGATCCGGGCCGGCCTGCTGGCCCGCTTCGACGGCAGCACCGTCCTGCGCGAGCGGGTCGGGTGCCTCGTTCTGCCGTACACCCGGCATCTGGCCTCTCTCGGGACCCCCAGCTGGTACGGCCGCTTCGCCGCCCAGCTGATGACCGAGCCGAAGCTGCGAGAGCTGGCGGCGGCCGAGGTCGGCGAGGCCCCGACGTTGCGCGCGGCCACCGACGCCCTGCACGCCTGCCTGCCCGGGCTGCCCGATCGGGTCCGCCGGGAGCGCGACGACATGGCGCACACCCTGATCGTCCATTTCTGCGCCCAACGTGAACGTTCCGTGACCCCGGAGTGGCCGTCCGCCGCGAGCGGTCTGATCGACGCGATTCAAGGCCTCTACCAAGCCCCGTACACCTCCCTGGAAGTCAATCAGTTGGTTTAATCTTGGGCCCCGGCTGGTCTCCACTCCGGACGGTCTCCGCGAAAGGGCCCCGCATGTTCCCCTCCTCCCCCCACCGTTACAAGCCCGAGGAGCTGGAGTGGCTGCGCTCCCGCTATCGGCGCGAACGGGATCGCCGCATCCGCGACGAGGGCAACGCCCAATATCGGCGGGCGTCCGGCGAGATCGCCACCGACCCGTACACCGAGCGGGCCGAGCGTTCTCCGCTGACCGACCGGGTCGAGGCGCTGGTCATCGGCGGCGGCTTCGGCGGCCTGCTGGCCGGGGCCCGGCTGCGCCAGGCCGGCGTGCGCGACCTGCGGATGATCGACGAGGCCGGCGACTTCGGCGGCACGTGGTACTGGAACCGCTACCCCGGCGTCCAGTGCGACATCGAGTCCACCGTCTACATGCCGTTGCTGGAGGAGGTCGGCTACGTCCCCAAGTGGCGCTACGCCCCCGGCGAGGAGATCCGCGGCCATGCCGTCGCCATCGCCAAGCAGTTCGAGTTGTACGCCGACGCGCTGTTCCACACCAAGGTCAATGAGCTGCGCTGGGACGACGACACGGCCGAGTGGACGGTGACAACCGACCGGGGCGACGTGTTCCGCGCGCGCTACGTGGTCATCTCGTCGGGCACCCTGACACAGCCGAAACTCCCCGGCATCCCCGGCGTCGACGAGTTCGGCGGCCACATCATGCACACCAGCCGCTGGGACGAGTCGTACGACCTGAACGGCAAGCGCGTGGCCGTGGTCGGCACGGGCGCCAGTGGCATCCAGGTGATTCCCCAGATCGCCGAGAAAGCTTCGCAGCTGTACGTCTTCCAGCGCACCCCGTCGTCGGTGGACGTCCGCGACAACCGCCCGATCGACCCGTCGTGGGCGGCCACGCTGAAGCCCGGCTGGCAGCGGGAGCGGATGGAGAACTTCCTGACCCTGGTCACCGGCGGCCACGTGGCGGAAGACCTGATCAACGACGGCTGGACGGCCACCGCGGCCCTCCAGCGCCAGATGCTGACCGGCACGGTCGACCCGACGATCTCGGCCGAGGACCGCGCGTTCCTCGACGAGCGGGCGGACTTCCGCAAGATGGACGAGATCCGGGCCCGGGTGGCGTCGGTGGTCGAGGATCCGGAGACCGCGGAGAAGCTGAAGCCGTGGTACCGCTACATGTGCAAGCGCCCGACGTTCAGCGACAACTACCTGCCGACGTTCAACCGCCCGAACGTGACCCTGATCGACACGGCCGACTCGGGCGGCATCACGGCGATGACCTCGTCGGCCGTGGTCGTGGGGGAGCAGGAGTACGAGGTCGACTGCGTGGTGCTGGCCACCGGTTTCGAGACGGGCATCTCGGGCGTGCTATCCGGAACCTTGCCGGTCTACGGCCGGGGCGGCCTGCCGCTGCTGGGCCATTGGCGCAACGGTCCGCGCACGCTGCACGGTTTCGCCAGCCACGGCTTCCCCAACTTGTTCCACTTGGGCTCGTTGCAGAACGCGGCCGCGGTGAACTTCACCCACGTCCTCCAGGAACAGGCCACCCACATAGGCGAGTTGGTGGCCGAGGCGGCCCGCCGGGAAGCCCACCACATCGAGCCGACGGCCGAGGCCGAGGAGGCCTGGGTGGCGACGATCCGGGAGACGGCCCCCAACAATTTCGACTTCCAGTCGGAGTGCACCCCCGGCTACTACAACGGCGAGGGAAAGCCCCGCCCGGTGAACAATTCGTTCGGCCCAGGCCCCGTCGTCTTCCACGACTTGCTACGCAGTTGGCGCGCGTCGGGCGGCATGGACGAGGTCATGCACAGCGCCTGACCGCCGCTCCCAGGGGTGGCCCTTCGCCCGGCCACCCCTTTGGCTGCCCACCGCGGTGACCGTGCCCCTTTGTCGACCGCCCCTTCCGCGGCCGCCGCTCTGCCGGTCGTCTTGTCAGTGCCCCTCGCGGTAGCGGGCGTACTTGGCGCGGTTGCCGCAAGTCGCCATCGAGCACCAGCGCCGGGCGCCGGCCTTGGACACATCGTAGAACCGCAGCCGGCACTCAGGGTTGGCGCACTTGCGGATCCGCCCCGGGTTCTCCTTCAGCAGCCGCAGATAGCCCTCGGCGGCCTGCCACGCGGCATGCCAGGCCGGCGTGTCCGTCTCGACCACGCTCTCCGGCCCGTTCACCGTGAGGCGCCGCCGATAGTGACCGTGGCGCAACGTCTCGTTGAGCAGCGCCCGCGACCGCACCGGGTCGGGCATCTCGGGCTGCACGAGCTCGAACAGCGCCTCCCGCGTAGCCACCAGCGCCTCGACCGTCTCCGCCGTCCGCGGCCCACGGAGCCCGTTCGTGGACAACCAGATCTCCAGCCCACCCGGGCGCTTCAACAGATCGTGGGCCGTGCCGTCCTCGTCGGTCCACTGCGTGTTCAGCAGATCGAGCGGCAGAGGCTCGCCGGTCAGGGGACGTGGATCTTCGTGCGTGCTCATCACCTCCATCCAACCACGCTCATCGGATTCACCGGTGAAAAGAGATTATCCGGTTGACTCCTTCGCGGTCAACCGGTAATTTGTGTTTCACCGGTTGAAGGAGGTGGCATGAGCTTCGCTGTTTCGTCCAAGCCCATGGGTCGCTATCACCGAGGCGAGCTGATCGCCCAGCAGCGGGCGGGCGCCCGCGACGAGGCCACCCGCCTCACGGGGATGTTCAACGCCGAGATCCCTCTGGCGGCCGCCGCCTTCCTGGCCGCTCAGCCGATGATCGTCCTGGGCGCCACCGACACCCACGGCGACGTCTGGTCCACCATGCTGACCGGTGTCCCCGGCTTCATCAGAGTCACCGCCCCTTCGACGATCGAGATCGCCGCGACGCCCGCCCCCGGCGACCCACTGCACGAGGTCCTTTCCGCTCCGGCCCAGGGCGACACCGCTCCGGCCCAGGGCGACACCGCTCCGGTGCAGGTCGGCATGATTGCCATCGAGCCGGGCACCCGTCGGCGCGTCCGTATGAACGGCGTCGCTCGTCCCACCGTGGCCGGTCTTCGGATCGAGCTACAGCAGATCTATGCCAACTGCCCGAAATACATTCAGAAACGCCGCCCGATGCGGGCCTCGGCGACGCCGGGCGTTCCTCGGGTCGGCGGCTCGCTGACGGCCGAGGAGAGGGCCTTCGTCGGTCAAGCCGACACCTTCTTCGTCGCCACCGCCGACGCCGACGGCAACGCCGATGCCTCCCACCGTGGCGGGAACCCCGGCTTCCTGAGCTCGCTGAGCCCCACCCATCTGCGCTGGCCCGACTACGCCGGCAATTCGATGTTCAACACATTCGGCAACTTGGAGGTGAACCCCCGGGCCGGCCTCCTGATCCCCGATTGGCCCACCGGCACCCTGCTCCACCTCACCGGCAGCGCGGTGGTCGACTGGAACCCGGCCCATGCCGCCGCCGTTCCCGGCGCCGAGCGCCTGGTCGACTTCACGGTGGACCGGGTTGTCCGCGTCGACCAGTCCTCATCTCTGCGCTGGACTTCGCCCGAGCTCTCCCGCTTCAACCCGTCTTCGTCCTTCGGGGGGTGATCGTGGCTAGGTGTGGGTGCTGAGGTGGAAGACCGGCCAGCCGATCTCGGTGCGCCAGGCGGTGGGGGTCAGGGTGTCACGGGGGCCGATCAAGTAGGTCTCGTGGACTGGGCCATTGACGGCCAGGGCGTGCTCGACCACCCAGGCGCCCAGGCGACTGTAGGTCACCTCGATGTCGTCGTGGGGGCCCTGGTGCACGGTTACCGCCAGTTCGGTTGGGGGCAGCTCCAGGCGGTCGTCGGGGTGAGGGGTGCGCACCGGGTGGAACACTGTCATCCGGCCCTTGCCTGTGGTGAACAGCTCGTTGGCGTAAAGGCCGCCGGGTGGGCCGGTGCGCTCGCCGGGTGGGTACCTGGCGTCCAGCGTGCGCATGGACTCGGCGTACCAGGGAAGGACCCGGTGTGAATCGACCAAGCCCTCGACCGCGGCGACCGTGCGGGGTGGCTCGGAGCGCAGGGTCACCGCCAGGTCCTCGGGGTCGGGGGTCAGCAGGCGGCGCAGTGAAGCCACGGCGCGGCGGGTTCGGTCGAGCTCGTCCTCCAGGCGGTGCAGGTGGGCGGTCACCAGGTCGGCGCGTTTCCGCGGGTCGTCGGTGGCCAGGATCGACCGCACCTCGGCCAAGGGCACGTCGAGCTCGCGTAGGCGGTGGATGACCTGGGCGGCCGGGATCTGCTCGGGGGAGTAGTAGCGGTAGCCGCTGGACGGGTCGACCGTGCGGGGTTCGAGCAGGCCGGCCTCGTGGTAGCGCCGCAACGTGCGCACGCTGAGGTGGGTCAGTGTGGCGAACTCGCCGATGGTGAGACCTTGACGCACCTCACCACCCTGCCACGTTGACTCTCTCCCGGCGGGAGGGTCGAGGCTGGGTTCATGAGCGAGACACTTCCCGATGTCATCACCGGCTTCCTGACCGCGCACCAGGCCCGCGAGACGGCCGCCGCGGCCGGCGCCTTCGCCCCGGACGCGGTGGTCGTCGACGACGGGCACACCTACCGCGGCGCCGACGAGATCCGAGCGTTTCTCACCAAGGCCGGCAGCCAGTACACGTACACCACCGAGATCAAGGGCGCCACGGTCGTCTACGACGTGCTTCATCGCCTGGAGGGCGACTTTCCCGGCGGCGTGGTCGACCTGCACTACCTGTTCGAGCTGCGGGACGGGGCGATCACCCGTCTGGAGATCCGGCCTTAGTGGCAGACGATGGCCGGGTCGTCGTCGCCCGAGTAGAAGGCCGGCCAAGTGCAGTCCTCCGTGTCGATCCGGGTCATCCGCAGGCGGTCCTGCCACTCCAAGGTCAGTTCGATGTCGCGGTACGGCAACTCGCCGTCCGCGTCACGGGGATTGGTGGCGTAGATCTTGACCGTGTCGTCGGTCGTGCCGAGGCCCGCGCCGTCCAGATCGAAGACGGGATGGCCGCGGCCGTCGACGACGTCGAGCAGCTGAGGGTCGCGGCTGTCCGAAGCGCCGTCGAAGACGTAGAGCAGCGCCGCTGACGCCGACTCGGAGCACTTGGCGCCGACGAGGACCTCGTCCTGGTCGTCGCCGTTGAGGTCCTGCAAGCCTGGCGTGAAGTCCTTGGCCAGGGCCACCTCGGAGGTGTCCTTGTCGGCGTTGCAGTCGGTCAGATGGCGCCGGACGACGGCGAGCCAGTCGATCGTCTCCGGCGCGTCGCCGACGGTCGACGTGTCGGCCCAGGTGCCGTCCGACGGCACGTACCCGGGGATGCCGTCCGGCGCGGCGTCCAGCCGGAACGAGACGTCCTCCGGTTGTGGCTCGCGGTCGAACCACAGGGGTGCGGCCATCACCTGGGTGCGGCCCGTGACGATCCGGTGGTCCGGGCCCTGGCGGTACCAGCCTTGCCGCTCGATGGAACCGTTCCGGATCGTCACCCAGCCCGGATCGCCCGGGTTGACCGAGCCTCGCGAATCGGCCTCGAGCAGCCGCATCCCGCGGGCTTTGACGCGGAGGTAGTACGGGCCCTGATCGTCGGCCCGGTCGAGGACGATCCGGACCGGGAGCAGCCAGATTCCGGCCATTCGTCTGGCGGGCCACATCGGTTCGATGGTCGCGGTCGTGGCTCCGCCCGCGTCCTCCTCCGGTGTGGCCAGGCGCCGGGCCGGGACGAAGAAGAACGAACCGTCGCCGCCGTGCCGCCGGTCGGGCAGCTTCTGCCAGTAGGCGTCACCGGTGGCATAGTCGGCCTTGCCGATGGACACCCCTTGCGCGAGCTCGTCGGCGGCCTCGGATGTGACGTCCCAGTACATCACCGGCGGCTTCTCCCGGCTCAGATAAGGCTTGTCGCCGGACCGGCACCAATTGACCGGTGAGGTCGGCTCGTCGGTCGTCCAGCCGACGCAGGCGGTCTGCCTGGAGCCGTCCGGGATCTGCGGCCGGCCGTCCGAGAAAGCGCCCTCGTCGCAGAAGTCACAGGCGACTTCGCTCGCCGCGAGCCGCGCGGCCGGCTTGCCCTGTTCGGTCAACCACTCGCGTGTCCTGGTGGTTTGGTTCATGGGGAGGACTGACGACAGCGGATCGGCGAACCAGGACCAGTGGACGTGGACGCAATCGGAGCACCCGGCGCTCACCGGCGACGGCAACCCGACCCCGTGCCGGCTGCTCTGGTGATAGTTCTCCCAGCCCTCACCCTGGATCTGGCCGCGGTCGATGACCTTCTTCGTCCCGGCGCGCCGCAGATGCCCGCTACCGCCGCTGAGGGCTGTCACTTTAAGCTTGAGGTTGGTCAGCGACGACCTCACGTCGAGCTCATCCTTGATCAGTTCTGCTCCGCCGGCGCTGCCCTGGCCCACCCCGTCGTCCGGGTTCCAGGCGAAGCGCTGCACCACCGACACCGACCGGATCTTCTTGCTGTCGGCCGGTGACACCGCCCAGCGTGTGGTCGGCCAGAAGCGTTTGCAGCGGGACTTCAGGGTGGGCTCGCACCGGTCGTCCAGCACGTTGGAGAAGCGGTACTGCTGCTCGAAGAGCACGGTGACGTCCCCGACCGTCACCGCGTATGTGGCCGTGACGGCGTCGTCACCCTCAATGGGTGCGCAGTCGACGGCCCCACGCAGCCGGCTGGTGACGGCGGAGTCCGGCTGGGTCACGGGAGTGGGAGTCAGAAACCCGTTGTGGATCACGCCGTCGGCGGTGCGGACCCGGACGTACGCCACCCCGGCCGCGTTCGCCATCAGCCGCGGCCCGAGCCGGATGTCGGTCAGCACCAGCCCCGACGACCGGCTCACGATCGCCCGGTACGTCCAGTGGTCGGTCGCCGGTTCGCTGGCCGGTCCCATGGTCCGATCGCAGACCTGATCCCCGGCGCGCGATTCCTCCCCGAGCTGGAAAGCCACCGAGGCCCGATCGGCGCTGTCGTCCCCGGCCACGGTGAGCCCGGCCGCCAGCACGGGCAGCAGGGCGAGCAGGCGAAACATGAGTTCCCTTCCGGCGGCCGGCACCGGATCCGCGCAGGTCAAGCATCGCCAGAGCGGAAGCGGAAACACAGCGGAAGGACGGCCGGTGGCCGGAGTCGTTCGACCGACCCGCTGAGGGTGACCAGCGCCGGCGGCCTCAGCGGAGCTGGCCCGCGGCCAGGCCGCTCTGGACCTGGCGGTGGAAGAGCAGGTAGCCGGCGATGACCGGGAGCATGGCGATGGTCATGCCGGCGAACAGGCCGCTGAAGTCGCCCCGGTAACCCTCGTTCACGGCCAGCGCGGTCAAGCCCTGGGCCAGCACCCACTTCCGCTCGGCGCCCTCGCCCTGCATGAGCACGATGGGCAGGACGTACTGGTTCCACTGGAACAGGAAGTTGAAGATGCCGACGCTGACCAGGCCGGGGCGGGCCATCGGCAGCATGACGCGGAAGAACAGGCCGAAGTGGCCGCAACCGTCGACCATGGCGGCCTCGGCCACCGTGGTCGGCAAGGTTCGGAAGAAGGCGGTCAGGAAGAAGACCGTGAACGGCAGCGAGTACGCCGCGTACACCAGCGTCAGGCCGGGCAGAGTGCCGAGCATTCCCAGATTTCGTACGACGAAGAACAGCGGCACCAGCGCCAGGAAGACCGGGAACATCATGCCGCCGACGAAGGCGAAGTAGACGATCCGGCGGCCGCGGAACTGGTAGCGGGCCAGCACGTACGCCGCCATGGCCCCGAACAGCATGGTCAGGGTGAGGGCGCCGGTGACCACGATGGCGCTGTTCAGGAAGTAGCGGCCGATGTGGGCCTCGTTCCAGGCCCGCTCCCAGTTCTCCCAGCGCAGCCGCGACGGCAGGCTCCACGGGTCGGTGAGGATCTCCTCGTCACTTTTGAACGAGCTCAGCACGGCCCACAACAGCGGCAGTGTGGTGAGGAGGGCCCAGCCCGCCAGGAACAAATGCGAAAAAACTGGAGTAGTCGAGCGGCGGGAAGAACGCGGCGGCGACACGGCGGGCGGGGAAGGCCGAGTGAGGACAGCCATCAGAGCTCCACCCGCTCACGACGGGTCACCCGCAGGAACATGGCCGCGACGGTGAGGGTCAGGAAGAACATGGCGACCCCGATCGCCGACGCATAGCCGAACTGGCCGTCGGCGAAGGCCGTCTTGTAGAGCCGCAACCCCACCACGTCCGACGACGAGGACGGCCCGCCGTCGGTGATGATTTGGACGATGGCGAAGCCGTCGATGGCGATGATGGCCAGGTAGACCCAGGCCACCTGGATCGTGTCCCACACCAGCGGCACGGTCAGCCGCACCAGCGTGGTGAGCCGGCCCGCGCCGTCCAGCAGCGCCGCCTCGTACAGGTCGCGGGGGATCGACTGCATGGCCGCGCTGAACAGGACGACGTAGAAACCGACGTTCATCCAGATCATCACGGCCATCACGCACCAGAACGCGAACCGCGGATCGCCCAGCCAGGCCACGGCCAGCCCGTCCAGGCCGATCGCCCGGAGGAAGCCGTTCACCATCCCGGTGTGCGGGGCGTACATCTCCTTCCACAGCACGCCCACGATGGCCACCGACAGCACCTGCGGAAAGAAATAGACGACGCGATAAAAACCGGCCCCTCGTACGCCGTGCACGCCCACCCGGTCGGCCCGGCCGCCCACGCTGATCATCGAGGCGAAGAAGAGCCCGAGCAGGATCGTCACCACCGGCAGCAGCACGAGCAGCAAACCGTTGTGCCGCAACGCGTTCCAGAAGTAGCCGTCGCTGAGCAGCCGCTTGAAGTTGTCCAGCCCCACGAAGTCGTACGTGGGGGAGAGGCCGCTCCAGTTCGTGCCCGCGATCTGGAAGGCCTGCGCGTACGGGGAAACGACGAGAATCCCGTACAGCAGAAGGGGTGGAATCAGGAAGACGGCGATGAACAGGCGTTTGCCGGGCACCTCAGGACCGCTTGTATTTCTTGATCGCGGGGTCCTGGGCGAACTCGTCGGCCGACTTCTGGATTTTGTCGCACCACTGGGCGGCGGTGATACGCTTGGCGAACAGTTCGGCGCTGGCCGCGTCGACCCGTTCGCGTTCGAGCTTGCGGTAATACGACGAGTAGAGCCACGTGAACGCGGTGCCCTTGGACGCGTCGATGAGACCGGTCACCGACGTCAGGCCCGGTCCGAGCTCGATTCCCGCGCTGGAACCCTGCACGGCGGTGAGGCTGCTGACCTTGCGGGTGAAATCGGAGGCGCCTTTCTGCGAGAGCATGACCCGCAGATATTCGAGTCCGCCGCGCACGTTCTTGCCCTTGGACGGCACGACGAACGGCTCGCTGCCGGTGCCGCGGAACGCCTCGTACGGCATTTTCTCGCCAGTGGTGAGCGACGGCGTCGGCGCCACCGCCATCCGAAAATCGGGCGGGGTGACGGCCTTCTGCTCGTTCTCGAGCCACGATCCGCAGGAGACGAACGCGGCCTTGCCCCGGCACCATTCGGTCTGCGACTGGACGTGGTCCATGCCCTCGGCGCCCGGCTGGAGATAGCCGTCGACGGCGAGTTGGTAGTACGCCTCGGCCGCCGCCTTGACCGCGTCGTGTTTCCAGGCGTTCGGTTCGAGGTTGTCGATCGCCTTGATGACCTCGATGCCGCCCATCTTCCCGGCGGCCGCGATGATCGGCCAGCTCATGTAGCGCGCATGCTTGCCCGGATAGGTCCAGGGCGCGATGCCGGCCGCCTTGATCTGCTTGCACAGGGCGATCATGTCGTCCCAGGTCTTCGGATACGCCCAGCCCTTGGCGTCGAAGAGCTTCTGCGAATACCAGATGCCGTACGCCGAATAGGCGTAGTTCAAAGACAGGAACTTCCCGTCGTACGAGCCGACGTCGACGATGCCCGGAAGCAGCGTGTCCCGCACCTTCTTGTTCGGATCGTCGAGGCTCGGCGCGTCCAGCAGCTCGCCCAGATCGGCCAGCGCGCCCTGCGACACCAGCCCGTTGAAGTCGATCTGGCTGCCGCCCGAGTTGTTCACCACGTCGGGCGGATCGCCGGCCACGAACCGGGGTTGCAGCGTCTCGGCGATCTGCTGGGTGGCCGAGTGCTTGATCTCGGCCTTCGGGTAGCGCTCCTTGTACATCGCCTCGTGCGCCTTGGCGTACTCCTCGCCGAATCCGCCGTTGAAGATGACCACCTCGAGCGGCGCGTCGTCCTTCACCGCGAGCGGGTTGTTCGCGCTCACCGAGCCCTTGGCGTCGTCCTCGGTGTCGCCGCCGCCCATCGCGCACCCGCCCAGCGCGCCGGCGGCGGTGACGCCCGCCACGCCCTGGAGAAGCCCGCGCCGGCTGATCGTGTGTTTCATGCTCGGCTCCTATGCGTTCGGTGACGGATTCCAGCCGTCGGCGATCAGGTGGGTCCGGCGGTCGACGAGAACCGCTTCCGGCGAAGCCACTCGGAGCCGGTCGAGCAGAACGCCGCGGCCCTGCGAATTCGCGTCGGTGCGATAGGTGAAACGCAGCTGAGTCGTGCCGGCCGGAACGGCGGCGGTGACCGGCCACCATCGGCGCCCGCCGAATCCGCTGAAGGTCCCGTCACTCAAGGGTGTCCAGACCACGCCGTCCGCCGACGATTCGAGCGTCAGAGTGTCGGAGAGCGGCTCCGTGTCGTACCACAAATGGAATGAAGCTCGCGCCCCCTCGCCCGCCGCTTGGCGCAGGGGCGCGGTCAACGTCATGACGGCGTTGTCTCTGGTCTCGGTCCGCCAATCCGCCTTGAGGGGATGAGAAGCGGCGAAGGCGCGGGCGAGAGCGCGCCGGGCGACGTTGTTGCTTCCCCAGGCACGGTCGGGATGGACCCGGTTGCTCAGCAGAATGAGGAACGACTGGTCGAGCGGGTCGATGACGACCGA
Source organism: Actinoplanes sp. CA-131856 (assembly GCF_050956135.1). Classification (GTDB taxonomy): domain Bacteria; phylum Actinomycetota; class Actinomycetes; order Mycobacteriales; family Micromonosporaceae; genus Actinoplanes. The sequence continues at coordinate 3,008,739 of NZ_CP191849.1, forward strand.
CGTGCCGGTGAACCCGGTGTGCCCGAAGGTGACCGGCGAGGTCATCCCGTCCATGTACCAGTACTTGGAGAGCTCGAAGCCGAGCCCCCGCGCGCTTTCCGGATTGCCGGCCAGCAGATCGGCGTTGTAGTTCACCAGCGCCTGCCGGACCATTCCTTCGGAAAGGATCCGCTTTCCCTTGTAGGTGCCGCCGTTGAGCAGTGTCTGGCACAGGATCGCGAGATCGTCGGCGGTGGAGAAGACACCCGCGTGCCCGGCCACGCCACCGAGCGACCAGGCGTTCTCGTCGTGAACCTCACCCCGGACCAGACCACGATCGACGTACGGCTGGTATTCGGTCGCCGCGGTGCGGTGCTTGAGGGCCGCACCCGGGTTGTATCCCGTTTCGCGCATATTCAGCGGGCCGGTCACTCCAGCCCGTACGGCCTGGTCGAGGCTTTTGCCCGTGACCCGCTCGACCAGAACGCCCAGCGCGATCAGCCCGATGTCGGAATAGACATAGCGCCGGCCGGGTGTGATCGGTGTGGCCAGCGCGGCCGCGAACCGTTCCTCGCGGGTGGGATAGAGCGAGTAGAACGGCAGAAAGGCCGGCAGCCCCGAGGTGTGGGTGAGCAATTGCCGGACCGTCACGGCCTCTTTGCCGCCGGCCGCGAACTCCGGGACGTAGCTCGCGACCGGCGTGTCCAGGCCCACCTTGCCGCGCTCGACCTGCTGGAGGACGACGATCGTGGTGAACAGCTTGGAGATCGAGGCGAGATCCCACAGCGTGTCGGTGCGGGCCGGGACGCGCTGCTCCGGGGGAAGCTCGGCGGGGCCCGCGGTGTAGCGGACCGCGTCACCGACCGCGAAGCGTGACACCACGACGCCGTGGTGGGCGGCCAGCACGGTGGCGCCCGCGTACGTGGGGTGATCGGGGTGGTCGGCCGTGGGTCGCAAATATGACTCGGCGATGCCGGGCAGGGCGGCGATCGGGCCGGCCAGCAGGCCGGCCGAGCGGGCCGTTCCGGGGCGCAGCACGTCGTGCCGGAAGTGGATGTCGGCCGGTGTGACCAGGCACGCCACCAGGCACAGGGGTGCGACGAGAGCAGTGATCATCAACGCTCCTCAATACGTCGATTCGTCGAGGATGGATGTTTCCTTCGTGACTTGCAAGAGGGGCGAAGGTTATTGCCATCGCACCGTGACCCGGCTACCTTCCGACAACATGCGGACGCGTACTGTCGCTTTTCTCGCTGTTGCCGCCCTCGGGGTGCCGGCCGCCGGAGTGCCGGCGACCTCGCCGGTCGAAGCCACGCTGGCCCGGATGACGCTGCCCGAGAAGGTCGGGCAGCTCTTCACGACGTACGTCTACGGCAGCGACGCCGCAACGTCATCAAGCGAAAATCAGCGGTTGTACGGCGTGAGCACACCGGCCGAGGTCGTCGCCAAGTACCACCTGGGCGGGGTCATCTACTTCGCCTGGACCAACAGCCTGCAGAACCCGCGGCAGATCGCCACGCTCAGCAACGGGCTCCAGACCGCCGCCACCGGAGTGCCGCTGTCCCTCTCGACCGACCAGGAACACGGCGTGGTCACCCGGATGCCGGCGCCGGCCACCCAGTTCCCGGGCGGCATGGCGCTCGGGGCCGGCCGCAACCCGGCCGACGCCTATCGCACCGGGCAGGTCACCGGGGCCGAGCTGCGCGCGGTCGGTATCACGCAGGCCTGGGCCCCGGACGCCGACGTCAACGTCAACCCGGCCAACCCGGTGATCGGGGTGCGCTCGTTCAGCAGCGACCCGCGGCTGGCCGCGGCGATGACCGCGAGCCAGATCCTGGGGTTGCAGACGGGGGCGAACACCTCGGCCGCGGCCAAGCACTTCCCGGGCCACGGCGACACGGCCACCGACAGCCACACCGGCCTGCCGGTGATCAACCACACCCGGGCCGAGTGGGACCGGATCGACGCGCCGCCGTTCAAGGCGGCGGTCGCGGCCGGCGCCGACGCGATCATGAGCGCGCACATCGTGGTGCCGGCGCTCGACCCGTCGGGCGATCCGGCCACGCTGTCCAAACCGATCATCACCGGGCTGCTGCGCGGCGAGCTGGGCTATCGCGGGGTGGTGGTGACGGACTCGCTGGAGATGGCCGGGGTGCGGCAGAAGTACGGCGACGAGCGGGTGCCGGTGCTGGCGCTCAAGGCCGGCGTGGACATGCTGCTGATGCCGCCGAACATGCAGGTGGCGTACGACGCGGTGCTGGCGGCGGTGGCGTCGGGGGAGCTGACCGAGGCCCGGATCGACCAGTCGGTGCGGCGGATCCTCAAGCTCAAGCAGAAACGCGGCCTGCTGTCGCCGTGGAAGCCGGTCGACCCGGCCGCGGCCGAGCGCACGGTCGGATCGGCGGCACACCTGCGGGTCGCGCAGTCGGTCACCGACCGCACGATCACGGCGGTCCGCAACGACGCCGAGGTGCTTCCCTTCGCCCGGGGTAAGTCGGTGCTGGTGACGGGGTGGAATTCCAGCGCCACCAACAACATCGGGGTTCTTGCCAGTGCGCTGGGTGGCACGCCGCTTGTCACCGGCGTGCCGAACGACGCCAAGATCGCCGAGGCCGTGGCGGCGGCCGGTTCGCACGATCTGACGGTGGTGCTGACCAGCCGGGCCTGGGACACCACGACGGCCGATCCCGGTGGGCGGCAGCAGGCGCTGGTCCGGGCCCTGGTGGCGACGGGCAAGCCGATCGTCCTGGTCGCGGTCCGCGATCCGTACGACGTGGCGGCGCTTCCCGAGGTCGGCACGTCCCTGGCGACGTACAGCTCGTCGGTGGTCTCCATGGAGTCGCTGGCCAAGGTGCTGCTTGGTCAGGTGCCGCCGCGCGGGAAGCTGCCGGTCGAGATTCCGGGCGCCTATCCGTTCGGGCACGGCCTGACGTGGAGCGTGCGATGAGACGCCGGTCGGTGCTGACCGCGGCCGGGGTCGCGGCGGTGTCCTTTCCGACCGCCGCCGCCGCTTCTCCCGCCGCCGCCGCGCGGGTGCGGACCGGGATGGACCGGCTCGCCGCGTCGGGCTGGGAGACGCTCCGAGGTCAGCGCGTCGGCGTGGTCTCCAACCCGACGGCGGTGGACCGTTCCTTCCGGCATCTGGTCGATCGGATGCACGAGGACGGCGTGACCATCGGCGGGGTGTTCGGGCCCGAGCACGGCTTCCGCGGCTCGGCCCAGGCCGGCGGCAGTGAGGGCACGGGCGTGGACGCGCGTACCGGGCTGACCGTCTACGACGCCTATCTGGCCTCGCTCGAAAAGTGGATCTCGATGTTCACCGCCTCGGCGGTGCGGACCGTCGTCTTCGACATCCAGGACGTCGGGGTCAGGTTCTACACCTACATCTACACGCTGTACGACTCGATGGCCGCCGCCGCCCGGCTCGGCCTCCGCTACGTCGTGCTGGACCGGCCCAACCCGATCGGCGGGCGCGCCCGCGGCCCGATGATGACCGACGGCTACACCTCGGGCGTGGGCCGCCTGAAGATCGTCCAGCAGCACGGCATGACCGTGGGTGAGCTGGCCCGCTTCTACAACGGCGAGTTCCTGTCCGGCGCGATCGATCTCGACGTGATCGCGGCCAAGGGCTGGCACGGTCGCCTGCACGCCGCCGACACCGACGTGCCGTGGGTGCTGCCCAGCCCGAACATGCCCACCCCGGACACGGCCGAGGTCTATCCGGGAACGGGGATGTTCGAGGGGGTGTCGTCGCTGTCCGAGGGCCGGGGCACGACCCGGCCGTTCGAGCTGATCGGCGGCCCCGGCTTCGACTATCACTGGGGCGACCGGGTGGCCGCGCAGGGCCTGCCCGGCGTGGAGTTCCGGGAGGCGTACTTCACACCGACCTTCAACAAGTTCACCAACGTCCTGTGCGCCGGCATGGAGGTGAAGGTGACCGACCGCTCGGCCTACGACCCGATCCGTACGGCGGTGGCCATGCTGGTCGAGGCCCGGAAGGAACCGGCCTTCACGTGGCGGCTGGACAGCACCCGCCACTGGATCGACCTGCTGACCGGCTCCCCGCGGCTGCGCACGATGATCGACGCGGGCGCCACCACCGCCGAGGTGACCGGCGCGTGGGCGGGGGAACTGGCCGCCTTCGAGAGACAGCGCCGCCAGTACCTGCTCTATCCACGATCCTCCGGGGGCGGCTCGTGACGGCTGCCGGTCAGTCGGCCGTGCACCACCGGCGGCACGGGGATGCCGGTGAGGCGGCCGACGGCCAGGGCCGCGGCCCCGCCGGCGCCGTCCAGCGCCGGCCGGGGCCGCGGAACGCCACGGGCCATCAGGCCGTCGCGCACCGCACGGCCCACCGGGCCGGGCCCGAGCAGCACGGACCCGGCCAGCACCACGGCAGCGCCGGGTGGCGGCCCGACGCTGTCGTAGGTGTGCAACAACCGCCGTGCCGCCTCCGCACAGATCCGCCCGGCCACGACATCCCCGGCTTCAGCCGCCGCACCGACCACCGGCGCCAGCCCACCAAGCGCCGCCGGCGCGACCGAGAAGCCCGCCGCCAGCAGAGCCTGAGCCAGCCCCTCAGTGTCAGCGGCCTCCATTTTCAGGCCGAAGTGGACCCGGGCGACCTCTACCAGCTTCGTCCACTCGCCGCGGCCGTCCAACGCGGCGAGGGCGGCACGGAGCGCTCGTATGCCGATCCAGACCGCGGAGCCCTCGTCGCCCAGGAGCCAGCCGTAGCCGTCGCAGCGGCGATGCAGGGTGCCGTCGGTGAAGCGGGCGGCCAGGGCTCCGGTGCCGGCGAGCAGGAGCACGCCTTCCGCGGCGGTGGTCCCCGCGGCGTACGCCACCTCGAGATCTGTCACCGTGACCACCTCGCCGGTCAGGCCGGCGGCGCGCCAGGCCTCGATCGCGGCCGCCCGGAACGCCTCCCGGCCGGCGCCGGCCGAACCCGCGCCGCCCAGCACGCCGAGGCGTACCTCCGCTCGGTCCACTCCCGCCAAAGCCTGAGTGAAGGCCGAAAGCAGAGCCGCGCTCACCGAAGCCCCGCTGCTGTTGCGGTTGGCGCCGCCGGACGTGCCCCGGCCCCGCACCACACCGTCGAGGGTGGCTATCACGCATCTCGTCGTCGTGGCGCCCGCGTCGACGCCGGCCACCATCGTTGCGCTCATAGTCCGGTGACCGTACCGTGCCCGTGGAGAGAATTGACGATCGATGGCTACCAAAGGAAACTTTTCTTCATGACGGGCCGGAAGCAGGCACCAGGAGCCGAAACGATCGTCCGGGCGCGCGGGCTGCTGCCGTCGCTGTCACCGGCCGAGCAGCGGGTGGCCCGGGTGGTCATCGACGAGGCGGCCACCGCGGCCGGGCTCACCATCACCGACCTGGCCGAGCGGGCCGGCTCCAGCGAGACCACGGTGATCCGGTTCTGCCGGGCCATGGGCTTCGCCGGTTATTCGCAGCTGCGGCTGACGCTGGCCGCCGAGGCCGGGCGCTCCGTGACCGACGAGGAGCCGGTCGGCAGCGACATCAGTGAGAGCGACGACCTGGCCCAGGTGGTCAAGAAGATCGCCTTCGCCGACGCCCGGGCGGTCGAGGAGACCGCCTCCCAAATCGACATCGCGGTGCTGGAGCAGGTGGTCGGGCTGGTCGCCGGTGCGCGGCGGGTGGACATCTACGGCGTCGGGGCCAGCGCCTTCGTGGCCACCGACTTCCAGCAGAAGCTCTACCGGATCGGCCGGGTGGCGTACGCCTGGAGCGACACCCACCTGGCCCTGACCAGCGCCGCCCTGCTCGACCAGCGGGACGTGGCGTTCGGCATCTCGCACACCGGCACGACCAGCGACACCATCGACGCCTTCACCGAGGCCGGCCGGCGCGGCGCCCGGACCGTCGCCCTCACGAACTTTCCCAAGTCGCCCATCACCCGGGTCGCCGATCTGGTGCTGACCACCGCCGCCCGCGAGACCACGTTCCGCTCCGGCGCCATGGCCAGCCGGCTGGCCCAGCTCACCGTCATCGACTGCGTCTTCGTCGGGGTCGCCCAGCGCACGTACGCCGAGACCCGCACCGCGCTCGACGCCACGTACGCGGCGGTGCGCGGACGGCGGATCGGCGCCGAGCGGAGCCGCGGGTGAGGCCCGTGGACGAGGTGCCGCTGTCGCGCACCGAGCAGCGCAACCCGCACAGCGAAGCGATCGACCGGATGTCCACGCTCGACCTGCTGGCGCTGATCAACGACGAGGACCGGCGGGTGCCGGCCGCCGTGGCCGAGGTGCTGCCCGAGCTGGCGGCCGCGGTCGAGCTGGCCGTGACCGCGCTCGCGGCCGGTCGCCGGGTGCACTACGTCGGCGCCGGCACGTCGGGGCGGATGGCCGTGCTCGACGCGGCCGAGCTCATTCCGACCTTTGGGCTGGAGCCGGGCCGGGTCGTGGCGCACATCGCGGGCGGGGCGCACGCGCTCACCCGGCCGGCCGAGGACGCCGAGGACGACGAGATCGCCGGGGCCGCGGTGGCCGGCGAGATCGTCCGGGGAGACCTGGTCGTCGGGGTCACGGCCAGCGGTCGTACGCCCTATGTCCGCGCCGCCCTGGCGGCGGCGCGCGCCTGCGGGGCGCACACCGTGCTCGTGTCGGCCAATCCCGCGTCACCGATCGCCTCCGGTGTGGACGTGCACGTGGCGCCCGACACCGGCCCCGAGGTGCTGACCGGCTCGACCCGGATGAAGGCCGGCACCGCGCAGAAGCTGGTGCTGAACGCCTTCTCGACAGCGACCATGGTGCGGCTCGGCCGCACGTACTCCAATCTGATGACCGACATGCTGGCCAGCAACGCCAAGCTGCGCGACCGGCAGCTGCGCATCCTGGCCGAGGCGACCGGGGCCGGCGTCGAGGCCTGCCGGCGGGCGCTGCTCGAGGCCGGCGGTGACGCCAAGGTGGCCGTGGTGACGCTGATCGCCGGCGTCACGGCCGAGGTGGCCGCCGGTGCTCTGGCCGAGACCGGAGGCCATATTCACCTGGCGTTGCGCCGCCTCCATTGACCGATCGGTGTGTGTCGATCTAAGTTGCCATTCGGATGGACGGAGTTCCGATGCGACGCTCACCTCTGATCGCGGCACTCGCCGCCATGGTCCTGATCGTCACCGCGTGCGGCGGCTCGGGTGACGAGCCCGACGACGACGCCGGCCCCGACAAGGTGAATGTCGGTGTCATCGCGATCGTCGACGTCGCGCCCATCTATCTGGGCAAGGCGAAGGGCTTCTTCGGCAACCGCGACATCGACCTCACCCTGACCACCGCGCAGGGCGGCTCGGCCATCGTGCCGGCCGTGCTCAGCGGCGAGTTCCAGTTCGGCTTCAGCAACACCATCTCGCTGCTGCTCGCGCAGGGCCGCAAGGTGCCGATCAAGGCGATCGCCAACGGCAACAACTCCACCGGCGTCGACGGCAAGGATTTCGCGGGCCTGTTCGTCAAGGCCGACAGCCCGATCCGTACACCGAAGGACCTGGCCGGCCGTAAGGTCGCGGCCAACACGCTGAAGAACATCGTCGAGACGAGCGTGCACGCCTCGGTCCGCAAGGCGGGCGGCGACCCGGCGAAGGTCGCCTTCGCCGAGTTGGCCTTCCCCGACCAGGTGCCGGCGTTGCAGTCGGGTCAGGTCGACGCCATCTTCGTGGTCGAGCCGTTCCAGCAGGCGGCGATCGCGGCGGGCGCGCGGAAGATCGCGTCCAGCTACGTCGACGCCGCCCCGGATCTGACAGTGGCCATGTACTTCACCTCGCAGGAGCTCCTGGCCCGCGATCCCGACCTGGTCAAGCGGTTCACCGAGGCGATGAAAGAGTCTCTGGCGTACGCCGACGCACACCCGGCCGAGGTGCGCGAGGCGCTGGGCACCTACACCAAGATCCCGCCCGAGACCCGGGACGCCCTGATCCTGCCCCGCTGGCCGTCCGAGGTGAACCGGGCCTCGGTCGAGACTCTGGCCGGCCTGGCCCAGACCGACGGCCTGCTCACGGCGCCGCCGGATCTCGACGCCCTGCTGCCCTGACTTCCCCGGAACCGCGCATACAGTTACAGTTGTCTATGCGTGGGAGCGCTCCCAGGATGCGAGGAGGCAGTCGTGAAGGGTCGGATCGTGACAGCGGCGGTGCTGGTGGCGGCGGCGATGATCGTGGTGCCGGCGCCGGGCGCGTCGGCGGCGCCCGCGTGCACGGTCGGGTGGACGGCGAACCAGTGGTCCACCGGGTTCACCGCCGACGTCCAGGTGACGAACGGCGGTGAACCGGTGACGTCGTGGACGCTGTCCTGGACCTTCGCCGGCGACCAGCGGATCACCAATGCCTGGAACGCCACGGTCACCCAGTCCGGCAGCGCGGTGACCGCGGCCAGCGTGGGCTGGAACGGGCCGCTGGCGACCGGCGCGTCGACCCGCTTCGGGTTCCAGGGGACGTATTCCGGCGCCAACGCGGCACCCACCGCCTTCACCTTCAACGGCGTTCCGTGCGGCGGCGACGTACCGACAACGCCCCCACCGACGACGCCGCCTCCGACAACGCCCCCACCGACAACGCCGCCGCCCACCACTCCGCCGCCCACCACTCCGCCGCCCACCACTCCGCCTCCGACCTCCTCCGGGCCGGGCGATGGGTTCGAGAACCAGACGGGTTCCGTCCCGTCGGGGGACTGGGCCGTCACCTATCCGGACTGTTCCGGCGCCGGGACCGCCGCCATCGACCGCGCGGTCGCGCACGGCGGCTCGGCCTCGCTGCGCGTCGACGGGGTGGCCGGCTACTGCAACCACGTCTTCGTCCGCAACACGAAGCTGCTCAACGGCGCGGGCACGGCCTGGTACGTCCGGTTCTGGGTGCGGCACACCACCGCGCTGCCGGCCGCCCATGTCACCGCCGTGGCCATGCGCGACGCGGCCGACGGCGGCCGCGATCTGCGCTTCGGCGGCCAGAACGGTGCCCTGCAGTTCAACCGCGCCTCCGACGACGCGACCCTGCCCGAGCAGAGCCCGGCCGGCGTCGCCCTGTCCACCCCGCTGCCGGTCAACACGTGGAACTGCGTGGAGTACAAGGTCGACGGTGGCAACGGCGCCATCGAGACGTGGCTGAACGGCACCTCGGTGCCCGGCCTCCTCGAGGACGGCGTCCCCACCCACGACATCGACAGCCAGTGGCTCAACCGCACCTGGCGCCCGGCCCTGACCGACCTGCGCCTGGGCTGGGAAAGCTACGGCGAGGGCGCCGACACCCTCTGGTACGACGACGTCGCCGTCGGCGGGGCCCGCGTCGGCTGCTGAAGTGATAGTTCGGCCTCCTGGTTTGTCTCGGGTGGCCTGGTTACCTTCCGGTAACCAGAGCCCCTGTGGAGGCCGGACATGCTCAGACGCACACTTCTCGCCGCCGTTCTGCTCACTGTCGCGATCGCTGTCCCTTCGCCCGCGGCGGCCGCCGCGGTCACGGTTCCCGCGTTCTACACGCCGCCGGCGACGCTGCCGGCGGCCGACGGCGCGCTCGTCCGCACCGAGCCGCTGCGGCTCGCGCTGTCGCTGCCCGGGATCACCGGCACGCTGCCGGGCACGGCGACCCGCATCATGTACAAGTCCACCGACGCGTCCGGAGCGGCCGTCGCCGTGACCGGCGCCTACGTCGAGCCGGCCGCGGCCTGGCGGGGCGCGGGGGCGCGGCCCCTGGTGGTTCTCGCGCCCGGCACCATGGGGCAGGGCGATCAGTGCTCCACCTCCCTGGCGCTGGAGAAAGGCCTGGTGCTGGGGTCGGAGCAGGGGCAGACGACCATCTCGATCGGGTACGAGGTGCTGGCCCTCTACCGGCTTCTCGCCAAGGGCATCGCCGTCGTGCAGACCGACTACCTCGGGCTGGGGACGACCGATCGACTGCACACGTACGTCAACCGGGTCGATCAGGGACACGCCGTGCTGGACGCCGCCCGTGCGGCCCGGCAGCTGCCGGGCACCTCCCTCACCGCCGCCTCCGCCGTCGGGCTCTACGGGTACAGCCAGGGCGGTGGCGCCGTCGCCTCGGCGGCGGAGCTCCAGTCGGCGTACGCCCCGGATGTCCGCTTGAAAGCGACCTATGCCGGCGCGCCCCCGGCCGACCTGGCCGCGGTCACGGCGGCGATCGACGGCAGTGAGCTGGTGGCCGCGCTGGGCTGGTCGGTGAACGGGTTCGTGCAGTCCGAGCCGGCCCTGCGGCCGCTGGTCGGCAAATATCTGAGCGACGCCGGCCGGGCCGCCCTGAAGTCCATGTCGACCATGTGTGTCGGTGACGGGATCTTCGGCTACGCCGGGCGTACGAGCTCGTCGTGGACCACGTCCGGTCAATCGCTGGCCGAGGTCACCGCGGCCGAGCCGGCCCTGCGGGCCTTCATCGACGAGCAGCGGATCGGCGAGCGCAAGCCGACCGGTGTGGTCCGGGTCGCCACCGGCGTGCGGGACAATCTGGTGCCGCACGCGCAGGCCCGCACGATGGCCGCCGACTGGTGCCGCCTGGGCGGCTCCGTGGTCTACGCGCCGATCGGCCAGCTCGAGTCCGGCAGCGCGCTGCTGAACCACTTCGGCCCGCTGCTCACCGACCAGGGCACGGCCGTCGACTGGCTCACGCACCGGCTGGCCGGCCTGCCGGCCCTCTCCACCTGCGCCATCCTGCCCATCCAGCCCTAATCGGGGAGCCGGGCCGACGAGGGATCCCGGTCGTCGAGCACGCCTCGATAGACCGGGTGCCTCAGCTGGGTCCCGCCCGTCCACGAGCGGTACGCGATGCGGGCCACCACCTCGGGCTCGACCCACGTGGCCTCGGCCATCGCCGCGATCTCGGCGTGGCTCGCGGGCGGACGGGACCGGCGCAGCGGGGTGAGCCGCTGTTCGAGCTGTTGCCGGGAGGTGCCGGAGAGTCCACTGCCGACCCGGCCGACCAGTTGCAGGTGCCCGGCCCGGTCGTAGGCGCCCACGATCAGCGCGCCGATGGTGTCGCGCAACCGGCCGCGCCCGGGCAGCCATCCGCAGACCACCACGTCCGCGGTGTGCGGGATGACCGTCTTGATCCAGGTCTTGGAGCGAAGGCCTGGCGTGTACGGCGAGGCGAGCCGCTTGCAGACCACACCCTCCAGCCCGTGCTCTCGGGCGGCGGCGTAGACCTCGGCCGCGGCGCCCGGGAAGGAGGGCGGCGTCTCCACCGCCGGGCCCCGGATGTCAAGTTCCTCCAGCAAAGAGCGGCGTTCGCTGTACGGCGTGGCCAGCAGCTCCCGGTCGCCGAGCACCAGCAGGTCGAACAGGTACAGCGTGACCGGCGCCGCCCGCAGCAGCCGGGGGCCGGGATCCCGCACGCCGATCCGCTGCTGGAGCCGGGCGAAGTCGGAGACCCCGGCCGCGTCCAGGGCCACCAGCTCGCCGTCGAGCGCGGCCCGCCGGCCGCCGAGCAGCTCGGGCAGCACGGCCAGCTCGGGGAAGTGGTCCGTCACGTCGCGGCCGGTGCGGCTGTGCACCCGCCACCGGTCGCCGCCGGCCGTCACCCCGGCCCGCATCCCGTCGTGTTTGATCTCCGCCGCCCAGCCCTCGCCCGCCGGCACCGGCCCCGGCGTGGCCAGCATGGGAGCGACAGCGGGCGGCACCGGAACGGCCGCGCACATCCCGTGATCGTGGTGCGGACGGGCGGCGTACCGCAGGCGAACGCCTTTCAGTCACCCTGATAACGAGCGATCATGGTGGTCACCGCCTCGTCCACGGCGTGCTCGATCGCTGGTCGCCCGGGCGACCAGTCGGTGAGCAGGAGTGTGGGCCAGAAGACGAAATTCGCGATCATCCCGAGGAACTGGGTCGCGGCCAGGTCGGGATCGTCGACCTTCGCGAAGCCGGCGTCGTGCACGGCGGCCAGATAGCGGCTGACCGACTCGAAGTACGGCATCTTCCCCCGGGAGAACTGGGCCTCGCCGAGCTCGGGGAAGCGCGGCAGCTCCGCGATGACGATGCGGAACAGCGCGGTCATCCCGGGACGGGTGAGCAGCTCGACATATCGACGCCCGACGGCGGTCAGGCCCGCTCGCAGGTCCCCGGCCGGCGGCTCCGGGTCGCCGGCCGCCTCCAGCTGCCAGGACTCGGTCACGATCGCGTCGAAGAGCGCCGCCTTGGTGGGGAACTGCTTGAAGAGGGTCGCCTTGGAGACCCCGGCCGCGTCCGCGATCTTGGCCAGCGAGGTGCCGTCGTAGCCGGCCGCCAGGAACAGGCTGGTCGCCGCCTTGAGGATGGCGGCGCGCTTCTCCTCGGCCACGCGCCGGTGGTACGCCGAGGGCTCGGTGGTCATGGCCCCAGTATGCCCGATGGCGAGGTGAGTCACTTGACTCACCACGCCAGGAGCCCGTACCGTCCGGTGGTGAGGTGAGTCGGTCAGCTCACCACCCTACCCGGTAAGGATCGGTTCCATGTCACGCTTCACCAATCAGACCGCCCTGACCACCGGTGGCACCGGTGGGATGGGCGAAAGCCACGTCCGGGCGTACCACGCCGAGGGGGCGAACGTCGTCATCGGCAGCACGGCCCGTGGCTCGGGGCAGGCCGCCGCGCTCGCGGCCGAGCTGGGCGAACGAGCCGTCGCGGTCAGCCTCGACGTCACCCGTGAGGAGGAGTGGGCCGCGGCCGTCGCCACGGCCGAGCAGGCCTTCGGCCGCGTGACGATTCTGGTGAACAACGCGGGCGTCCAGAATCCCGCCGTCACGATCGAAGCCACCGACCGCGACCTCTGGGACCGCACCTTCGCGGTCAACGTGACCGGGCAGTTTCTCGGGATCAAGGCCGTGACCCCCGCGATGCGGCGGGCCGGCGGCGGCGTGATCGTGAACGTCGGCTCGACGATGGGGTACGGCGGTGGTGCTCTCTATGCCTCCTACGTCGCGAGCAAATGGGCGATCCGCGGCCTGACGCTGAGCGCCGCCCTCGAACTGGGCCGCGACAACATCAGGGTCAACGCCGTTCACCCCGGTGTCGTCGCCACCAAGCTGATCACCGAGCCGGCCGCGCCGGGCGAGCGGCCGATCGCCGACTTCTACGACCCGGAGCCGTTCGCGGTGCCCCGCCTCGGCGAGCCGGCCGACGTCAGCGCCGCCCTGCTGTACCTGACCTCGCCGCAGGCGTCGTTCGCCACCGGAACCGAACTCGTGCTCGACGGCGGCCTGCTGCTGGGCCCGGCCCTGCCGGGACGGGTGTGACAGATGGCAACCGGGTCCGCCGGCTTACAGCAGGGTGGTCAGGACGCCTCCGTCGACGCGCACGGCTGAACCGTTGATCGCGGAGGCGGCGGGGCTCGCGAGGAACGTCACCGCGTTCGCGATCTCGCTCGGTTCGATGAAGCGGCCCAGCAGGGACGTCTTGTTGGCGCCGATGATCGCCGCCTTCATCTGCTCCTCGCCGAGGGACTGCGCACCGGCCAGCGTCCGCACCGTCCGCGCGACACCATCGGAGTACGTCGGGCCGCCCAGCACGGAGTTGACCGTCACCGCGGTGCCCTTCGTGAGCTTCGCCAGGCCGTTGCCGACCGAGAGCATCGCCGTCTTGGACGTGCCGTAGTGGATCATGTTGGCCGGGATGTTGACGCCGGACTCGCTGCTGACGAACACGATCCGGCCCCAGCCCCGCTCCAGCATCGCCGGCATGAGGCGCCGGGCCAGCCGGACGCCGCCCAGCACGTTCACCTCGAAGTAGAGCCGCCAGTCGTCGTCGGAGATGAGCTCGAAGGGCTTGAGCTCGAAGAGCCCGACGTTGTTGACCAGGATGTCGATCTCCGGGAGGCGCTCGCACAACCGGTCGACGTCCTCGGCGACCGCGAAATCGGCGGCCAGGCCGCTGACGGACACGCCGGGGACCTCGTCCCGCAGCGCCTCGGCCGCCTTGTCGAGCTTCGCCGTGTCGCGACCGTTGAGGATCACGTTCACGCCTTCGCCGGCCAGCGCCCTGGCGGTGGCGAAACCGATACCTTGGCTCGATCCGCTGATGAACGCGGTCTTGCCCTCGAGCTGCAGGTCCATGGGTCCTCCTCGGGAATGGCCGCCGACCGGAGCCGCGGCGGCTGATTCGATGCTGCCGCCGGCCGATGAGCATTCGATGAGTGGATCGGTAGCCCTCAATCCAGTCGTCATGGCGACAGATCAGCCGTCGAATCGGTGGATGCGGCCAAGATGACTATGGGGGAGGGGTATGACTGTCAATCTCCGGGGGCGTTCCGCGATCGCCGACCGGGCCGGCGACGGACCGCTCGATCATCTGCGCACGATGATCCGGGCGTTGCCGGTGCCGACCTCGCCCGTGACCTTTCCCAGCCGCGAGGCCGCGCTCGGGCTGGCCCTGATGGATCTGTCGTTCCGGCTCGACCATCTGCCGCGGCTCTCGGAGCATCTGACGCTGATGGACCGGGGGCACATGAGCCGGACCATCAGCGTCGACGTCGACCTCGATCTCATCTCGGGGCGGCTGCGCGACACGCTCGTGGTGCCTGGCGAGGTGATGCCGGGCGAGAGGCCGTCGCTGTGGGTGCCGGTGTCCCGGTACAGCCGCCGCGACCTGGCGCCGGTGGTCATCCGGGAGTCGAACGGCGAGGTGGTGCCGCGGCTGTCGCACCGCGACGCCAACCGGGTCACCGCGGCCGCCTTCGTCAAGCTGCTCTTCATGCTGATCAACGCGCACGAGGACGTGTCGGCCCCGGCCAGCCCGATCCATCAGCTGCGGCACACCCATCAGCGGTCGCGGTGGCTCATCGAGGCCGCGATCACCGAGCTGATCATGGTGGGGGCGCCGGCCGGGCAGCGGCTGCACACACCGCTCGACCACGCCGAGCTGGCGGCGCCGGTGGCGCGTGGGGGCGGCTCCCACTCCGTACGGGACCTCGCGCTCGTCGGTCTCGACGCTCTTTTCCCGGGGGATCAGCAGGTGCCTTTCGCGCGGCTGCTGCAATTGGCCGTACGCCAGTACATCCTGGTCGCTCAGCTCGGCCTGGACCGCCCCCGCCGCTTCCTGACCTGGGACGCGCCGCTGCTGCCGGCCCAGCACCGGCCGGCGCCGCTGCAGACGCTGGCCAAGAACGTGCTGCCGGTCAACCGCGAGTTCGTCGTCGAGTACGAGACCGAGATCCCGCGCTCGGTGAAGGCGTACCACCTGACCCTGGAGGTCCGTCAGGAGATCAGCGTGCGCCGGTTCCTGATGTCCAGCGACGTCGACGAGGAGTTCGTCGAGGTGCTGGCCCAGGACCTGGAGTCGGTGGCCCGGCGTGCGGCCCGGCTCGGCGACCACCACAAGCTGCTCGAACTGGAGATGCAGGGGATCGCGTCGCGGCTGGCCGAGCTGGGCCGCCGGCGCCTGGTCGACCTGGCCGGCTACGAGGCGTACCTGGCCCGCCTGCCCATCCCGGTCGGTCCCGGCTCGGCGCCGCCGCCCGTGCGGATGAGCTCGGCCCAGGTCATCGAGGCACTGTCCCGCGGCGACTGCTCGCTCGAGGTGCTGGCCGCGTTCTGCGCCCACTACGCGGCCGACGGCATGCAGCACCTGGCCAAGAGCCTGCTGGCCGGCCCGGCCCTGCTCAACATCGCGGCCGGTCTGCGCGCGTCACAGGTGGGCCGGGACGTCACCACCGACAACGACCCCCGCGAGCACGGCGCGCACGCGCACTGGCGCCGCCCGTCGGTGGAGCTCAGCCCGCAGTCGACCGAGCCGGTGCGGGTCTTCGCCTACATGGCCCTGGCCGACGAGGCGCCGGCCCTGATCGAGAGCATCACCCGGATGGTGGCCGGGCTGGCCCTGGTCGTGCTGGGCATCGGCACGCTGCTGTCGGGCGGCGTCCGGTGGCTCCACTCGTCCGAGGTGTCCGACCACTTCGCGCCCGAGCAGGCCGACGCCGTCGTCGCCGTGCTGCTGCTGGTGCCCGGCCTGCTGCTGGCCCGGCTCGACCTGCCCAGCACGAAATCGGTGCTGGGCCAGCTCCACAAGTTCCAGCGGACCCTGGCCGCGGCCTCGGTGGTGGTGACCACGGCGCTGGCCATCGTGGTCGGCACCGTGCAGTCCGACGAGGAGATGACCCGGATGTTCCAGCTGGCGCTGGCCGTCCTGCTCGGCATCCTGGTCTGCTGCCTGTGCGAGTTCTACGCCCGCCGGATCCACCGGGGCAGCTCGGTGCCCCGCTCGACGAAGGTGCCCCGGTGGCTGCGCGACGCCCGCCGCTCCACCCGGCACCCGGTCGAACCGGACGACTTCTTCGACGCCCGCGGCGAGGTGTGACATGACCGAGCCCGCCAGCTCCACCAAGTCGTCCGAGCTGGCCCGGATCGCGGCCGAGGCGGCCGGCACCCACTTCTCGTCGGTGCAGTTCACCCTCACCCACCGGGCCGCGAACGGCTCGGTGCCGGCGCCGCCGATCGACCCCGACAAGGAGGACCCGAACGGCTGGCCCACCGACTTCTGCCACTTCTCGGCGGCCGGCCTGTCGGTGTCCACGTCGACGTGGCCGTCGGCCATGACCGCGTTCAGCGGCCGGGTGCAGATCGGGCTCGAGGAAGGAACGGGACAGCGGGACACGTACGCCTACTCCGGTTACGCCGTGCCCAACCCCGGCTTCCTCAACCAGTCCACCCGCAAGGTCGAGGTCATCATCACGCTGGGCACGACGCACTG
Source organism: Actinoplanes sp. CA-131856 (assembly GCF_050956135.1). GTDB lineage: Bacteria > Actinomycetota > Actinomycetes > Mycobacteriales > Micromonosporaceae > Actinoplanes. Next base: position 3,025,383 of record NZ_CP191849.1, read on the forward strand.
GTCGCCGACGTACCGCGAAGCCCTCATGCAGGCCCTCGTCATCGAGAAACTCACCGGACTGGCCGCCGAACGCGACGCCCCCGTGCTCCACCTGCACACCCCCGTGGCCCCGGTCCCGCAGACCAGCAAGGCCGAGCGCGGCGACGGCTCCAGCGAGCGCCTGCGCGACGCGATCGGTCCCTGCCTGCGCTTCTCGGTCGGCGTCGACCCGGCCCTGTCCGGCACCCGCCTCGACTTCGAGACGGAGCTGGCGGCACTGGCCGAGGAGTACGGATTCGGCCTCAAACTCAGCGATCAAAGGCTCAACCGGGTACGGGGTGAGTGGTTCACGATCCGCGGCTTCGACAAGGAGCGCTATCGCCAGGCCCGCAACCGCCTGTTCCCGGACGCCCCGGCCCTGACACCCCGCCGCGCGGTCATCGCGAGCGTGGTCGGCCCGTCCCGCACGGGCACGACGGCGGCGGCGGTGGCGGCCCTGCGGGCGCGCGGCATCGGCGTGCTGGCCGCCTCCATCTCCAGCATGCGCAAGACCACGTTCATCAACCTGGTGCTCCCGGTCGCGGCCGGCGTGCCCCGCCCGCTCCCGCAGTGGTCGGGCGGCTGGCTCGAGGCGCTGCCCCACCTGAGCGCGGTCACCGGCCATCCGCCCGGCGCCGCCGGGGAGACCGACGACAGCCTGATCGACGACTGGAAGGTCGCGGTCAGCCCGGCCATGCGCTGCACGTATCCGCCGTCGAGCCAGCAGACCGGCGCCACCATCACCGGCCGGGTGCCGTACCCGATCTGGCTGTGGTGGCAGCTGCCGCACCGCACGGTCGACACTCCGGCACTGCTGTCCGAGGTGCAGGCGGCGCTGCGCCCGCACACCCGGCGGTGCGAGATCGCCTACGCACAGTCCCGCCTGTGCCGGGGCGACGTCGTGCGGGGCCGGGCCAAGCTGGTCGTGATGCTGTCGGAGGAGCACCGCGACCACGCCGCCGTCCAGCGCCTGCTCACGGACGCCACCGAGGCCGCGCAGTTCCGCATCCGTGAGCGCCTCCCGCTGCTCGGCTGCGTCGACCCCAGCAAGATCCGCCTGCGCCTGTCCCCGCGCGAGCGCTGGCTCAACTACGCCGGCATCTCCACCTGATCTAGTGGCCGGCGGGCGGCACCGTGGGCAGCAGCGCGGTCGGAGCGTCACCCATGCCGCCCGGGGCCGGCTTTTTCCGGCGGCGGATCACCACCACGGCCAGCGCGGTCAGCCCGGCGCCGATCAGCAGGCCGCCCAGGACGAACGGCAGCGGCCCGCTGCCCTCGTCACTGACCGTCGTGAGGGCGAGGGGTGCCGCCGAGGCGGCGGTCGCGTCCGTCTCGGGAACGCCGGCCTCGTCCACGGTCGCCGTCGCGGTGGGCGTCGGCGAGGTCGTGGTGGGCGCGGGCACGGCGGCCAGGGCCAGCCGAACGCTAGCGGTGCCGGTGGTGGCCTTCAGGGTCGTGCGGGCCGTGCGGTAGCCGTCGAGGGCCGCGACGACCGTGAGCCGCCCCGCGGCGATCGGCTCGACGATGGAGAACCGCCCGTTCCCGTCGGTGGTCGCGCGATAGTCGTGCCCGGCGCTGTCCCTGACGGTCACGGCCACACCGCCGAGCGCCTTGCCGCCGGAGTCGCGCACCCGGCCGGAGACGCCCTCCACCTTCGACGCCGGCTTCGGCGACGGCTTGGGCTGCGACGCGCCCGAGCCGTGGATGGTGATCATCTTGAAGTCGTAGCTGTTCTGCCCGCCGAGCCGTACACCCACCGAGATGTTGAGACCGAGGGTCTCGCCCGCGCCCACCGCGGGCGCGACGACGGTGGCCTGGAAGTCCTGGCTCTTGCCGGGTCTGAGGGTCGGCTCGACCCGGCAGCCGGTGGCGCAGGGCAGGCCGCCACCGACCACCACGATGGCCGTCCCGGCGCCGCCGCCGGTGTTGGTGACACGGAACTTGACCCGGACCTTGTCGCCGGGCTTCACGTTGTCGGCCGACACGCTGAGAATGCTGACGGGCGCCGGCGCGGCCGCCGCCGGCGTCGCGGACACGGCGAGCGTCCCTCCGATCAGCGCCACCACTGCGGCGGCCCGGGCCCATCGGGCAGGGGAACGCGTCGTCACTTCCAACCACCTTCTCCACGGCAAGCGACACCGGCCGATGACGCCGCAGGACACTATGCCCTGTCCCGCACCGCCCGCGCGATCCGCCGCCGCGTCGTGGGGCCATATATCCGCGCCTGGGGGCTATTTCGTGTGGTCTCGGGAATGGCGGGGATCGGGGCGGACGGGCCGGGGTGGGTCGATTGATCGGTGGAATCGATGGATCACAATGGACGGTTAAACTGCGGCTGATTCCTGGCCATTCCTCGACCGGAGCGCGGGGCGCCGGAACGATATTGGCGTGAAAGCCCGCCTGGTTGTCACAGGGGGAGCGCGCGCATGAGTTCTCTGCCCAGCTATCAGCAGCTGTTCGGTGATCTCGATTTCCGGGGCGGCGACGACGCCCAGTCGGTCTGCTCGCCGGCGGCCTATCTGGCCGATCTCCTGCGGCTCGGCGGGGAAGGGCTCGCCCAGCGGCGGCCCGATCTGCGCGGCGTGCCGCTGGACGCCGAGCACACCAGCACCGAGGTGCCCTATCTGGACATCGTCAACGAGGTGCTGGCGGCCGATCTGGCCGCGCGCCCCGGGAAGCGATCGCCGGCCGAGATGGTGCATCCGCTGTCGCTGCCGTTCTCGGTGGGGCACGCGCGGGACGGCATCGCCCTGCGGCGGCTCGGCACCGATCGGGCCGAGGTCTACCGTGCCTTCGCCGACGAGCCCGATCCGGACGTCGCGGCCCGGGCGGCGCTCGGGCTCACCGGCGAGCAGACCGCGCTCATCACGACCGAGCTGGCCGACGGCGCGCGGCTGCGTGAGTGCCTGGGTGTGCCGCCGGGGGACGGCGATCCGTACCCGGAACTGGAGGAACGCGCCGCGCTCGGGGTGACCCAGGCCGAGACCGAGACTCTGCTGAGCGTGATCGGCGGGACGCCGCGCACGGCCGCGTGGTTCGAGCGGGCGCACCGTTTCGTGCGGCTGGCCCGGGGGACCGGCCTGTCCCTGACCGAGCTCGACCTCGTGCTCCGCTCCTGCTGCGCCAACCGGATCGACGCCGCCGCGATCAGGACCATCGCCGGCCTGCTCGATCTGCGGCGTGATCTCGACCGGCCCCTGGAGACCGTCGTTTCCCTGGTGGCGGGCTTGGAGACCACCGTGGAGCTGACGGAGGCCGAGGTGGCCACCGTTGTCGAGCGTCATGACGGCACGGTGACGCCGGTTCTGCTCTCGCGGGTCGGTGTGCTCACCGACGCGCTCGGCATCGGCGTCGACGAGCTGTTCGACCTGTTCGAGGCCGGTGGCGACGACGTGGAAAAGGTCGTGAGCCTGGCCCGGTGGCTCGGTGAGACCGGGATGACCACCGACGACCTGCTGATGGTGCTCGGCGCCGGCCGCCACCGCGACGACGTGGAGGCGTTCCCGGCGCCCGGCGAGGACTGGCCCGAGGCCGGGATCTTCGAGTCCGAGCGGTTCGGGCCGCGGGCCGCGCAGGTGATCCACGACCTGCTGCCCGAGCTCAGCGCCTACGAGGTTCTCGGCGAACTGCCCCAGGTGGCCGCCGAGGACCTGCTCGGGCTGGGCCTGGACGACCGGCTCGCCACGAAGATCTACACGAACCTCGTGCTGCGGGGCTACCTCGATCCCGACGGCATCCCCTTGACCGGCGAGGAACCCGTGCTGGCCGGCGACTTCACGGCCTGGCAGCACAGCCTGTCCTGGCTGCTGGCCGATCTGTGGGAGCAGGACGACCTGCCGATGTGCTTCCCGTCGGATCTGCGCGCCCTGGACGGGCTCGACGACGCCGGCCGGGCCGAGCTCTACGACAATCTGATCTTCAACGGGTACGTCGACACCGACGGCCGGCTGCTGCGGGCCGACCTGGAGGACGCCAACGCCGACCTCTCCGGCCTGGCCGGGCACGTGCACGACATCCTGCGGGAGCGGTCGCAGGCCTTCACCCGGGCCGTGATCCCGCTCGACCCGGTCGAGTTCGCCCCGCTCATCGACGACGCCGACGACTGGGACACCCTGCTGCGCAGCATGCAGTTCAACGGGCACCTCGATGACGAGTACGCCTATCGCGACCCGGCCGGGCTGGTGCGGCTCACCCCGGCCGAGTTCACCGTGGACGTCCGTTTCCATCCGCTGCGGGCCCGGCTGCTCGACGCCGTCCAGGGCCAGCTGACCCGGGCCCGGGCCGAGATGTCCGCGCTGACCGTCGACGACTTCCGCGATCTGGCCGACGCCGAGGCGGCCCGCCGCGCCCTGGACGGCGGCCGGTTCACCGGCGCCGAGAACACGCAGATCGCCCTGCGGCTGGCCACCGTGGCCGCCGACGGCGCCCCCTACCGGGTCGACCCGGAGATCGTGCCGGCCCAGCTCCTGGTCGACGCCGGCTATCTGACCGAGCGGCTGATGGTCCCGGAGGAGCTGCTCGACTGGTTCGGCCGCGCCCACCACGTGAACGACTTCGTGGTGCCCGAGCTCGGCGACTTCAGCCGCGAGGTCTTCCTGATGCTGCACGCGGCCGCCGTCGAGACGACCGCCGCCGTCGGCGAGATCACCGCGACCTTCGCGGCCTGGGAGCGGGTGCGGCGGGACACGCTTTTCACGGCTTTGCAGGACGCGTACGGCATCTCGGCCGCCACCGCCGAGGCGATCTGGACGGGCATCGGTGGCGACCCGGGTGACCCGGTCACCATGCGCCGCTTCCGCGGCTTCGCCGTGCTGGCCGCCCGTCTCGGGCTGCGACCGGCCGACGTGGCCGTCGCCTTCCACGACCAGGACCTGCGGGAGTCGTACGCCGAGCCGGTCGCGCTGCCGGCCGGCGCCGACGGCATCGACGCCATCCTCGAGCGGGACGGCGAGCCCACCCTGCTCTTCCGCGGCGACCGCTACTGGGCCCTCCCGTCGGCCGTCGCCCGCCCGGTGTCCGAGATCTTCGGGTCCCTCGTCTCCGTGGACGCCGCCTTCACCGATCCGGGCGGCACGAGCTGGATCGCCGGGCGCGACCGCGACGGCGTCTCGTCCACCCTCGTCCGGGAGCCCGGCCACACCCGGTGGACGCGGCGTGCCCAGGAGTGGGGCAAGGTCCGCAACGTCTTCGCCGAGCCGGCGGCCCGCATCGACGCCGCCTTCGTCGACGAGGCCGGGCGCGTCCATCTGTTCTGCGGAGAGCATTACGTCCGCTACTCCGGACCGGACTATTCGCAGGTCGATCCCGGCTATCCCCGCCTCGTCGGTGAGTGGTGGGAGGGCGATGTGCACGGCACCCCGCTGCCGGCCCGGTTCCGGGGCACGCTGGACGCGGCGTTCCGCGGCCACGACGGCGTCACCTATCTGTTCGCCGGCGACAGTTTCCTGGCCGTCGGCGGGGAGCCGCGGCCGATCGCCGAGTTCTGGGGCCGCGTGCCGTGGCCGGAGCGCTTCGACGCCGCGTACGTCAAAGGATCGTTCCTCTATCTCCTCTCCGGAGACCAGGTGATCCGGCAGAGCAACTGTGTGGAGAACGACGACCTGGGCGCCGACGACGGCTATCCGCGGCGGATCGCCTCCGAGCTGCCGGGCGGGTTCGACAGCGGCGTCCAGGCGGCCTTCGCCGACGGCGCGGGCGTGGTGCACCTGTTCAAGGACGGCCGCACCATCGCCCTGGAACCGGACGGCCCGAGTGTGGCCCCGACCGCCGAACGCTGGGGCGTGCTGGCCCCGGTGCTGCCGGGCGGCCGGGTCGACGCCGCGCTGACCGGGCTCGACGGGCGTGCCTATCTGTTCAGCGGCGACCACTACGTGCGCTATTCGGCCGCCGACTACACAGCGGTCGACTCGGGTTATCCGCGCGCCGTGACCGACTTCGGGCTGCGCCGCGTCACCGCCGCCTTCACGATGGACGGCGCGACCCACCTGTTCGGCGAGGGCGGCCTGCTGTTCCGTACGGCGCGGGACCCGGACGCGGAGGCGGAGCTGGAGGCCGGACGGGTGCCCGGCCGGCTGCTCGGCCTTCTGGAAGAGCACGGCTTGGTGGGTACGACAGTGAGCGCACCCTGGCAGCTGACGACGGCCGGGGGAGTGCGGCTCACCGTCACCCGCACCGAGAAGCACCTCGAAGTGGGCTGCGATCCCGGCGCCGACGGCTTCCACGTGCGCTTCAGCGAGCGCCGCGAACACAGCGAACCCGACGCCGGCTATCCGCGCCCGCTCGACGAGGCCTGGTGGAACCCGCCGCTGCCGTCGCGCGGCGCCGCCGTCTTCACCACCGGCGACGGCCGCGTCCACCTGGTGGCCGGCGGCGCCGTCACCACCTTCGACGGCCGGCGCCGCTGGTGGACGCCACCGCGACCACTGGCCGAGCAGTGGGACGACCTGCCCTTCGAGACCCTGAGCGCCGCGTTCACCGGAATGGACGGCCGTACCTATTTCTTCTCTGAAAATGACTACGCGCGCTATTCCTCGTCCCGGCTCGACGACCGCTACCCGGCGCCGACCGCCGGCTTCTGGGGCACCGTGGTCAACCACATCGCGCGCACCGGCCGGGTCGACGCGACGCTGGTCGCGGGCGAGCACACGTACCTGTTCTCGGGCGATCAGTTCGTCCGCTACACCGGCGACGCGAGGGTGGTCGACCTCGGCTATCCGCGGCGGCTGGCCGAGCTCCCGAAGGAACCACGCCTGACCGGCCTGGCCGAGGTGCCGGAGACGATCGACGCCGCCTTCGCCGACCGGGGGACCGTCTATCTGATCAGCGGCGACCGGTGTCACGCGGCCTCGACGGCGGCCTACCGGCGCTACGACAGCGCCGTGGGCGAGCCGCCGGCGTGCGCGGTGATCGACGACGGGGCGCTGTTCTCGCTCGGCCACTACGGCTGGCGGCGCTACACCTCGATCGAGGGCACCCTCGTCGAGTCGGTCGAGCGGGAACCGCGGCGACTGCGGGGCGTACCGGCCGAGTACCGCAAGGACATCGACGCCGTCCTGCACGGCACGGACGGCGCCATGTACGTCTTCAAGGGCGCCGACTGCTGGAACAACGCGGCCAGGGCGGTCTATCCGGTGGCCGAGGAGTGGGGCCGCCCGCGGAACAACCTGTGGCACGAGAGCGTGGCCGACGCCGGGTTCGTGGCGGCCGACGGGCGCACGTACGTCTTCAGCGGCGACCAGTTCGTCGTCTACGACGGGCTGGACTACGCCGGGGCGTACGCTCAGGGGCCGTTCTTGATCTCCGAGCATTTCGCCGGTCTGACCGAGGTCGCGCTCGCCTACGTCTACGACGGCGTCACCTATCTGTTCGAGCCGTCCGGCCGCTACCTGGTCTACTCCGGCAAGGAGCTCGACGAGCCGGACGAGGACTTCCCGCAGGAGGCCGGTGCCGATTTCTGGGGCATCCCGCCCGCCTATCTGCCGGACGGCTTCACCATGCCGGACGCCGTGCTGGCCAACGGCGAACACCTGCTGGTGCTCGTCGGCGACACCTGCCTGACCTACGAGGAGGCGACCGGCACGTGGGCGGCGCCGCGGCCCCTGGCCCGCCTGTGGCGCGGCATCGGCGCGGCCGGCGATCTGCGCACCGCGTTCACCGGGCGCGACGGGGCGACGTACTTCTTCTTCGGCCTCGACTTCACCCGCTTCTCCGGCGGCGCGTTCGCGGAGCGCCGCCCCGTCCGCGACCACTGGGGACTGACCCCGCACACGTTCACCAAGGTGGACGCCGCGTTCGCCGACGATGGCGTCACCTATGTGTTCTCGGGCGACCAGTACGCCCGCTACAGCACCAGCGACTACCGCTGGACCGACCCCGGCTATCCCCGGCCGATCGCCGGCAACCTGAGCCACGAGGACGCCTTCGCGGCGCTGCCGGTCGAGGCCCTGACCGGCGGAGTCGACGCGGTGGTGAGCAACGACCGCACCATCTACCTGTTCGCCGGCGACACCTGCCACGTGCTGTCGCACGAGACGACCACGACCTTCGAGGTACGCCGTCTCGGGCGGGCCCGGAACACCGTGACCGAGCGCGGGCGCGTCGACGCGGCGCTGGTCACCGCCGAGCACACGTACCTGTTCAGCGGGGACCAGGCGATCCGCTACACCAGTGACGACTACACGCGGGTCGACGAGGGTTTCCCGCTGACCCTGGGCGCCGCCCTGCCCGGCCTGCCGCCCGGCTTCCGGCACGGCATCGACGCCGCCTTCCAGGCTCCCGGCGGCGACACCTATCTGTTCGCCGGCGACCAGTACGCCCGCAACGGCGCCGTGGCCCCGCTGGCCGGCGCGTGGGGTGTGCCCCGCGACGACTTCCGCGAGGCCGGTCTCCAGGCCGCCTTCGTGGCGCCGACCGGCGAGCTGTACGCCTTCAGCGGCACCCAGTACGTCCGCTACCCGGCCGGCGTGTTCGACGTCGTCGAGGACGGCTATCCCCGGCCGATCGCCGCCGACTGGGGCTTCGGCGACCACGTCGACGGCGCCTTCACCCTGCGCGGCCGCACCTATCTGGTCCGGGGCGACCGCTACGCGCGCTACAGCGACGGCTACGCCGCCATGGACCGCACGTTCCCGCGGCGGGTGGCCGACCGCTTCGCCGACACCGCCGACTACCGGCTCGGCGACCTGCGGCTGATCGCCGCCTACCGCGCGCTCGGGCTCGGACCGGCCTTCGCGCCCGGCGCCCCGCCTCTGGAGGACCCGTACGCGCACGTGGCCGAGGTGCTCGGCTGGGACGCGGCCGAGCTGCGCTGGTGGCGCCGGGTCTCCCGCTTCCCCGACGACACCGACCGCCTGGAGCTGGAGTTCCTGGCCCGCGCGGCCGTGATCTTCGCGCTGGCCGGCCGGACCGGCGTCGCCCCCTCGAAGCTGCGCGACGGCGCCTTCCTGACCGCCGAGCTGACCGAGCGGATCCACGACGAGCTGAACGAGGCCGTCCGCGACGCGCTGGTCGCGGCCAGCGGCGGCACCCCCGGCGAGCTGTTCGCGCGGTTCCTGCTCGACGTGCGGGCGGGCGGCGGGCAGGTCACCTCCCGCATCCGCGAGGGCATCGGCGCGGCCCAGCTCTACCTGCACCGCTATCTGCTCAACCTGGAGCAGCCGGAGGGTGACGACGAGACCCGGGAGAGGGTCCGGCGCTGGTGGTCGTGGATGCGGGCCTACCGGCTGTGGGAGGCCAACCGGGCCGTCTTCCTCTATCCGGAGAACTACCTGCGCCCGGAGCTGCGCACGACCCGTACGCCCGCCTTCAAGGCCCTGGAGAGCGACCTGCTGCAAGGGGAGATCACGGCCGAGACGGTGGACCGGGCCTATCGCCGCTATCTGGACGAGTACACCGAGGTGTCCCGGCTGACCATCGCCGGCGGCTACGTCTACACGAAGGACCAGCTCGCCGACGGGCCGCGCCGGCTCATCCTGTTCGGCCGCACCAAGACCGACCCGCGCCGCTACTACCACCGGCGGGCCGAGTTCGGCAGCCGGATGAACCTGGCCGCGACCTGGGAGCCGTGGCAGCCGGTGGGGGTGCGCATCGACGCCGACCGGGTGCATCCGGTGCACGCGTTCGGGCGGGTCTTCGTCTTCTGGACCGTCATCGAGACCGTTGTCGAGGCCAAGGCCACCCAGCGCGTCCGGATCCGCTATTCGTTCCAGGACCTGACCGGCGGGTGGGTGCCGGAGCAGACGCTCGGCGACAGCCCGTTGCACGAGGGGGCGATCTCCGGCGTACGGCTGCTGGTCCTGCCCCGCATGAAGGCCGACACCGGGCGGATGTCGGTCCTCGCGTCCTGCGCGTACACCGTGACGCCGCCCGAGGGCGCGGCCGTCGAGGCCCGGCTGCTCTACGACCTCAACCCCGAGTTGTACGCGGACCAGTTGCCCGCGGACGCCGAGGACGACCTGGACGCCGTCACGGCGGGCCGGGTCGCGCAGATCTTCCTCGACCCCGTGGACCCGGCCGCCGTGGTCCGCCTCGACGCGCCCGCCGGCACCGACGTGTGGCCCTGGTTCAGCGTCGACCACAAGGGCGGAAGCTTCCTGTGCCGGCCCGTGACCGTGACACCGGAGGACGCGCCGGAGCTGCCCCTGACCGGCAACGAGGACGGCCTGCCCGCCCCCGGCCCCGACTGGACGGCGGTCGACGCCGCGGTCGCGCTGCCCGGTGGCACCCGGCTGTTCTTCGACAACGCCGGCCACCGGTGGCGCTCCGGCGCCGAGACGGGCGACATCGCGCCCCGCTGGGGAACGGCCCGCCAGGTGCTGCCCGCGGCCGGCCCGGTCGACGCCGTCCTGTTCCGCGGCGACCGCACCTTCGTCTTCAGCGGCCGCCAGTACGTCGCGTTCACCGGCACCCCGTTCGAGCGCCCCGAACCCGGCTATCCGCGCGACATCGACGGCAACCCGGACCAGATCCCGTACCTGGGCCGCATCGACGTCGCCTTCGCCACCCCGGACGGCGTCGAGTACTTCGTCTCCGGCGGCACCTGGGTCACCTCCGAGGCGCCGGCCACCAGCCGGCCCCTGGCCGAGCTGTGGCGGCACGACTCCGAGCCCTTCGCGCTCCGGACGGTGCTGGTGACCGACGACGCGACCTTCTTCATCGGCGGCGGGCGCTCCCTGCGGTTCCCGCATCCCGCCCAGCGGGAGCGCGGCGCCCCGTTCGGCGAGCCGAACGGCGACGGCTTCGCCAGCGACGTGCGCTTCGACGTCGTCGCCCGGCGCGACCGGACCACGTACTTCTTCGACAACGAGCGCAACGAGTACGTGCAGCGCGTCGCGCGCCGCCGGGACGTGACGCGGCCCATCCACGTGCCCAGCGCCATCGTCGCGGCCCAGGCCGTCGACGCGGCCTGGGTGGGCGGGGGCAAGCTCTATCTGACCCGCGGCGACGAGTACGTCCGGTACACGCTCGACGGCGACACGGTGCCCCCGCTGGTCGACGACGGCTATCCGGCGAAGCTGCCCCGCGTCATCGACACCGTGCTGCCCCGCGGCACCGACGTCTACCTCTTCAGCGGCGCCGACTACTGCCGGATCGTCGCCACCACCGAGCCGAACCGGCTGCCCGGCGCGGTGCCGGTGGCCGGGGCGTGGGCCGAGCTGACGCCGTTCACCGCGGCCCTGCCCGGCATCTTCTTCCTCGGCCCCAACGCCTATCTCAAACACGACGTCACCCTGGACGTCCCCCGCCCGTACGAGCTGTCCCGCCTGCCCTTCGAGATCGTCCGGCTCACCACCGGCACCGCCTCGGAGCTCAACCGCAAGCTGCTCTCCGGCGGGGTGGACGCCCTGCTCGACCTGAGCACCCAGGAGACCGACGAGGTGCCGCTCAGCGTCGACCCGGCCGACGTCACCGCCATCCGGGTCTCCGACGAGCTGGTCGACGACGACCGCCTGCCCAGCGGCTCGCACCTCGACTTCCGCAGCGCCAACGGCCTCTACTACTGGGAGATCTTCTTCCACGCCCCGGTGCTGATCGCCCAGGCGCTCAACCAGGCCCAGCGCTTCTCCGACGCCCGCCGCTGGTACGAGTACGTCTTCGACCCCACCGACCCGCGCTCCTGCTGGCGGTTCCTGCCGTTCCTCGCGATCGACCCGGGCGAGCTGGCCGACGGCCTGGCCGAGCTGCTCACCCGCGTCCGCCGGGCCGGATCGTCGACCACCAGGACCCAGACCGCCCTCGATCCGGTGCTGACCGCCCTGCGCGATCTGGCCCCGGCCGTGGAGCAGAGCCGCGGCCCGCTGACCCCGGCCGAGCAGGCCGCCCTGGTCACCATCACCGACCCGGCGAAACACAAGGATATCGCCGACGCCGTACGGGCCATGCTCGCCGTCAAGACGGTCACGCCGGCCCGCCGCGAGGCGATCGAGCGGTTCCGCGAGGCGACCCTGCTCGCGGTCGAGGCCGCCACACTGTTCGACGCCGTGGGCGACCGGGAGAGCCTGCTCCGGGCGTACCAGGAGGACCCGTTCGATCCGCACGCCGTGGCCGGGCTGCGGCCGGTCGCCTATCGGCGGGCGGTCGTGATGGCGTACATCGACAATCTCCTCGATTGGGGTGACATGCTGTTCCGGCAGTTCACGCCGGAGACGGTGGACGAGGCCCGGATGCTCTACGTGCTCGCCCACGACCTGCTCGGCGAGCGCCCGGAGCGCCTGGCCACCCGGCTGCTGCCGGCCCGCACGGCGGCCGGCCTGACCGAGCAGGACGTGCTCGGCTTCCTCACCGGCGGCGGCACCCTGCTGGCCGGGGCGGGCGAGGTGCACGCCGGGCTCACCGACCCGTACTTCACCATCGGCGAGAACCGGATGTTCGCCGCCTACTGGGACCGGGTCGAGGACCGGCTCGCCAAGATCCGGGCCTCGCAGGACATCCTCGGCGTCGCCCGGTCGCTGCCGCTGTTCGCGCCGCCGGTGGACGCGGCGTCCCTGGTGGCCGGCGTGGCCGACGGCGCGGCCCCGGCTTCGCTGGCCGCGAACGCGGCCGCGGCCGTGCCCCACCTGCGCTTCGCCGCGGTCCACCGCCAGGCCCGGGAACTGGCCGACCGGCTCACCCAGTTCGGCGGCGAACTGCTCGGCGTCCTCGAACGCGGCAGCGCCGAAGAGTTGTCGCTTCTCCAGAGCCGCCAGGAGCAGGCGATCCGGGCCATGGGCCGCGACATCCGGCTGGCCCGGGTGCGCGCCGCCGAGCAGAACCTGGCCCAGCTCACCGTGAACCGGACGGCCGCGGCCGACCGGATCACCCACTACGAGACCCTGCTCGCGGCCGGCCTCACCGTGCTGGAGACGGCCGAGCTCGAGGCCATGCGGCACGCCGGGAACCTGCACCTGTCGGCGGGCGTGCTCAAGGGCGCCTCCGCGCTCGCGCACGTCGTCCCGCAGTTCTCGCTCGGCCCGTTCATCCTCGGCTCGGAGACCGGCGGCGAGCAGGCCGGCTCGTCTTTGGACAAGTTCGCCGAGACCAGCGAGTCGCTCGGCGAGGCGTTCAGCATGATGGGCGAGGCGCTCGGCCGGCAGGCCCAGCACGAGCGGCTCACCCAGGACTGGACGTTGCAGGTGGCGACCGCCCGCAGCGACGTGCTCCAGCTCGACCACCAGATCGCCGCCGCGAGCGAGGAGGTGGCGGTGGCCCGGCGCGAGGCCGAGATCGCCGAGCGGGAGATCGCCGGCCTGGACGAGGTGGCCGCGTTCCTGCGGGCCAAGTTCGCCAACACCGAGCTGTACACGTGGATGGCCGGGCGCATGTCGGGCCTGTACTTCCAGGCGTACCAGCTCACCTACGACACGGCCTCGGCCGCCGAGCGGGCCTTCCAGTTCGAGCACGGCTCGGAGGAACGGTTCATCGCGCCCGCGTACTGGGACAGCCGGCGCAACGGCCTGCTGGCCGGGGCCGCCCTCAGCGTCGACCTCGACCGTCTCGGCCGCGCCCACCTCGACGACGGCGGCCGCGGCCTGGAGATCACCCGGCAGGTGTGGCTGAGCGAGCTCGACCCGGTGGCCCTGCTGAGCCTGCGCGACGGCGGGGCGGGGGAGTTCGCGTTCACCGAGAACCTGTTCGACCGCGACTTCCCGGGCCACTACCGCCGTCAGCTGCGCACGATCGCGGTGACCTTCCTGGACGCCGAGGGGCAGGTGCTCGCGCTCAACGCCACGCTCACCCAGCTCTCGCACCAGACGGTCCTGTCAACAGATCCTTCGGCCGTACGTCATCTGCTCGATCCTCAAGGAGTCGCGCCGTCCACGGTGCGCGGGGACTGGCGGGGCGGCCAGGAGATCGCGCTGTCCGAGGTGGACGCCGGGCAGCCGAACAACGGGCTGTTCGAGCTGCGCTACGACGACGAGCGTTACCTGCCGTTCGAGGGCACGGGCGCGGTGTCGGCGTGGCGGCTGTCGCGATCGGCGGCCGGCGCGGCGCCGTACGACGTGCTCCTGACCCTCCGCTACACCGCCGAGACGGGCGGCGCGGCCTTCGCCGAGACGGTGAAGGCGATGCTCAAGCCGCGCCCGGCGGCCCGGCTGTTCGACGTGGCCCGCGACTTCCCGGCCGAATGGGAGTCGTTCACGGCCGGCGGCCCGCTGGAGCTGCCGTTCGCCACCGACATGTTCCCCGGCATGGCCGGCCGGCGCATCACCGGCGTCCTGACCGCGTACGACCTGACCGACGGCGTCCTGGCCCGCCTCCTGCTCGACGGTGAGCCCTTGACCTCCGGGACCCTGCTGGCCCCACCCGGCCTGAGCGTCCGCGACGGCGCTCTTTGGACCTTCACCCTCGACGGCGACCCCGCCGCCCTCCACAACGTCGGCCTGGTGCTGACGTACCAAGCCCTCTGACAAGACGGGAGCAGTCATGCCGAACCCCACCACTCCACGCCGCCCCAAGGCGGTCACGCCGACGCCCACCCTGCCCAGGACCACACCGGTGAGCGCGGTGAAGTGGACGCCGACCGGCCGCAAGTCGGGCCCGCCGGCCCCCACCAAGCGGACCACCCCGGTGATCGGCATGCGCGCGCAGACACAGGTCGGGCTGCCCCCGACCAAGACCGCCGCGCCCGCCCTCGTCGCCCCCACCGTCGCCGGACCCACTGTCGACCCGGTGACGGACGCGGACGATGCGCTGCCACCGGCCAAGCGCGCCGAGCCGGCCCTGATCGCCTCGTCCGACACCGTTCTCACCCCGGCCGTGGCCCAGCTCATGGCCGACGCCATCGACGTGCCGCACGCCGTGCTCAACCTGGTCTCGCAGGGCCGTCATCAGGCGGCCGAGTTCGTCGTCATGGGCGTGCGCACCGCCCTCGAGTCGATCCAGCTGGCCGAGCCGGCCCCGCCACCGCCGAGCCGGTCCGAGACGCTGCGGGCCGCCCTGGACGACATGCTGGCCAACTGGTCCACGATGACCGACCAGGACATCGTGGACACCCTGCGGGCCATGGTCGACGGCCTCACCGACGACCGTACGGGGCCCCGCTCCATCGGCTGATCAGTGACCGGGCCCGGTGATCATCCGGTTCCGTTCGGTCTCGTGCGCGCCGCCCTTCGTAGCCAGCGTCGCGCACGCTTCCTCGATGTCGCGGGCCAGCGTGTCGACGTGCTCGCGGCTCATCGTCTCCTTGACCAGGGCGCGCATGATCGTCACGTTCTGCGCGTCCGGCGGCAGCGTGTAGGCCGGCACCATCCAGCCCCGCTCGGCCGCCAGCTGCCAGGCCAGGTCGAACTCGTCGTACCCGTTGTCGGCGGCCAGCCGGAACGCCACCAGCGGCAGCTGCTCCTCGTCCGGCCCGATCAGCTCGAACAGACCCATCTTGGCCAGCTTCTCGCCCAGCACCCGGGCGTTGACCTGCATGTTCTTCATGATGTAGGCATAGCCGGCCCGTCCGTAGCGCACGAGGTTGTAGTACTGGGCCAGCACCATGGCCGAGCCGGTCGAGAAGTTCAGCGTGAAGGTCGAGTCCGTCTTGCCGAGGTAGTTCTCCGTGAAGACCAGCTCGCCGGCCAGGTCGGCGCTCTCCCGGAAGATCAGCCACCCGATGCCCGGATAGACCAGCCCGAACTTGTGCCCCGACACGTTGATCGACCGCACCTGCTCGAGCCGGAAGTCCCACGCGGTGTCCGGGTAGAGGAAGGGCCACACGAAGCCGCCGCTGGCCCCGTCCACATGCAGCGGCACGTCCAGACCGCGCTCACTCTTGATCCGCAGCAGGAGCTCGTTGATGCCCTCGATGTCGTCCTTGTGCCCGGTGAAGGTGGTGCCCAGCACGGCCGCGACCCCGATGGTGTTCTCGTCGACGAAAGGCTCCACATCGTCGGGCCCGATCGTGTACTTGCCGGGCCGCAACGGCACGATCCGCGGCTCGACGTCGAAGTAGCGGCAGAACTTCTCCCACACCACATGCACGTCCCCGCCGAAGACAAGGTTGGGCGTAGCGGTGGGGGAGCCGCCCCGCCGTTTCCGCCAGTTCCACTTCAGCGACAGCCCACCCAGCATGATCGCCTCGGACGACCCCTGCGTCCGCGCGCCGGTGGTCTCGCCCGGCGCGTGGAAGAGATCGGCCAGCATCCGGATGCACCGCTGCTCGATCTCGGCGGTGCGCGGATACTCCGCGTGGTCGATGAAGTTCCGGTGCAGGTTGCCGGCGATGATCCGCTGCGCTTCGGGCTCCATCCAGGTGGTGACGAAGGTGGCCAGGTTCCGGGCCGGATCACCTTCGAGGGCCAGGTCTTCGGAGACGAGCCGAAAGGCGTCCTGGGCCGTCATCCCGTCGGCCGGGAACGTCCGCGTCGGCACCTCGTGCGTGGCGAACCGGTTGCCGTAGAGGGCGGCGTCGCTCGTGCCGGTCATGTGCTCTCCTCAGATAGGGGCGGACGGGCACCAGCAGAACGGCCCCGACCAGGAAACAGAGGGCGCCGAGTAGCGTCCCGGCGAGATCGGCCCGAAGGGCGAGCACCTGACCGGAGCTCGGAAGGATGTAGCCGGCCAGGGCCGAGGCCATGAAGAAGATCGAGCCCACCATGTTGAGCCAGGCGATCCACCGGCCCCGCCACCCGCCACCGGCGGCGAGAACCCCGAACACGCCGGCGACGAGAAAAAGGGTGGACCCGAACATGTCGGGCCGCCAGACGTGCCGATCCTCCTGCTGAACCGACAGATTGTGGACAAGGGCGACAAGCGTGCTGACATTGAAGAAGAGCGTCCCCGGAAACTGGGTGACGGCGGCCAGCCAGTTCCGATCGCGCGGCCGGGGCCCGTAGACCTGCGCCTGCACCAATTGCAGAAAAGCAGCCGAGGTGAAGAACAACGACCCGATGAAGTACGTCCATGCGTCCGCGTCATCACCGACCGCCCCGGCATATGCGGGCACCGACCCGAGAACGAAGCAGGACGACCCCACAACGAACAGACAGGCGATCGCCGCATTGAGACGAGCCGGACGCATGCGCACGCGCGCCCCCACGAGATCGGCAGAAGGGCTTCAACCCCTCCCATGCAATGTCGGCACCCGCACCAGCACATCACCCGCCGTGGATGACCCGCCCTCAGCTCCGTCCCGCCCGCCCCTCAGCTTCGTCCTACCCGCCCCTAACGCCGACGCGCCACTCGGCCCGCACGGCGCGGCGGCGGGCGACCGCGTCGATCAGCCGTCATCCACCGGCGGCCCGGCTTAGAGCAAAGTCGTCCATCCCGAACACCACCGACAACGAGGCGGCAGCAGAATCCCGGCGGCGCGGTAAGGCCACGTTGGTCCGTGTCGCCGCAGCGTCGACGGCCGGGACGTGGACGCCCCCGACGGGCCGATGCCATCGCAGGCAGACGATGCGCCGCCCGCACGCCCGCACGCCCGCACGCCCGCACGCCCGCACGCCCGCACGCCCGCCCGCCCGCACGCCGCCCGCCCGCAGGCCCGGCCGTCTGCCTGGTCGAAGGGGCGTGGCACGTTCGAGTCACCCCGCTCAACCGTCGGGGTGGCTCGGACGCTCGGGCATTCCGGAAATTTCCGACTACGGGCCGACTTCAGCGCGTGATGGCATCAGCCGAACGCCACGACCTGCGCGTGGCCGGTGGGGCGCGATGCCACGGCACTCAGCGGGGGCAAGGAAAGCCGACGCGATGCCATGGCGCCTCGTCGGCGGCGAGGAAAGCTGACGCGATGCCATGGTGCCCCGTTGACGGCGAGGAGAGCCGACGCGATGCCATGGCGCCCCGCCGGCGGCGAGGAAAGCTGATGCCCCGATCGGGCGGCGGGTACAGGATCGCCGATCGGGGCCGGCCTCTCGGCCAGGGGCGTGCCAATGGTTCTGGAGTCAGCTGGACTGGCGCGAATGGGATGTCGAGAGGGATGTCAGGCCGTTGTCACTCCTCGGGGCTCGGGGTCTCTTCGCGGGCGGGCCAACAACGCGGCCACGGTGATCAGGGCGAAGCCCCACAAAGGCAGCTGCTGCAGGTCGCTCGGGGTGAGGATCGAGCCCTCGCCCAAGTCGTAGGCGCGCAGCAGGTCGATCGTGGGGCCGAAGGCGAAGCCGTGGCCGTGCACCAGTTCGCCCGTGCCCAGCGGCTCGGCCACCGTCAGGTAGCGCACCAGCGAGGCGACGAAACCGGCGGCCGACGGAATGACGAGGAGCAGGCCCGCCGTCATCAGCACCGTGCTGCGCAGCGGGCGGCGCGCGGCCCGGACCCGGTGCGCCAGCGCCACGCCGATCAGCCAGCCGGACAGCAGGCCCAGCACGGTTCCGGCGATCGTCAGTGGCAGGTAGGAAGCGGGGCGTGACGGCCAGCCCGCGACGGTGATGGTGCCGAGCGAGGGGTACGCGTAGACGTCGAGATGAACGCCCTCGGCCTCGGCGCCGAAGTGGACGTTGGCCAGGATGCCGTCGGAGCCGTCGCCGGTCACGAGCGGGCCGGTGGTCCACCCGTCGGCGGACAGCTTCTGGCGGGTCGCTTCCGCGCCTTCTGCGGCCGGGAGCGAGCTCTGCTCCTCGCCCCACAGGTAGTGGTCGGCGGCGCCGCCCGCCGGGAAGCCCAGCGCCGCCGGCTCGGGCAAAGTGGCGTAGCCGAACGTGCCCAGCCACGAACCGGCCGCCGCGCCCAGGGCGCCGCCGACCAGCAGGGTCGCGATGACGGCGATCAGGGCCAGCGGGCGCCGGACCGGCGGCCGGAAGCGCTCGCGCAGCCCGTCGAGCACCAGCCGGCGCTGGTCGGCGCGGGCCGGGGTGGCGCCGGGGGCGGCCATCTCGAGCATGGTCTCGATCAGCTCGGGGCCGTGCTTGCGGCGCAGCCGGGCCGGGTACGCCGCCAGCAGTGCTTTGTACGTCACGCGGCACCGCCGGCCGGGTGGGGCCGCAGCGCCAGCTGGCGGTCGACCGCGGCGGAGCGGCGGCGCAGCCGGTCGGCCTGCTCGGTCAGGGCGGCGGCCCCGTCGTCGCTGAGGCGGTAGTAGCGGCGCAGCCGGCCGTTCACCGCCTCCTCGCGGTCGACGGCGATCAGGCCCTGCTGGTCGAGCCGGTCGAGGGCGCCGTAAAGCGTGCCGGGTCGCAGATTGACGTCGCCCTCGGACAGCTCGGCGACCGACTGGATGATCCCGTAGCCATGCAGCGGCTGGGCCGCCAGCGCGGTCAGGATGAGAAAGGTGGGTTCCTGCACCCGTCAGACAGTACGGTCGCCGGTATATTCAGTCAAGCGAAGTATAGAGCTTCCTGATCCGGCCATCGGCCACGATGCAGATGTCGACGCCGCTCACGACCGGCGCCGCTCCCTCGGGGCCGAACTGCCAGGCGAGCATCGTCAGGTCCTGCACGACGCGGACCTCGCCGACGGGCGCGAAGACGAAGCCGGGCGCCTTGTCGAGCAGGTCCTGCGCCTTGCGGTCGAGGTTGTCCCACCCGGTGACGACCCCGTCCGGGTCGGCGAAGGTCACGTCCTCGGCGTACGTCTCCCGAATGGCCTTGGCCCTTTTCTCCGGGTCACGCTGTCCGAAGACTTCCAGCAGGTTGCGGTAGGCAAGTTCGATCTTGAGGTCGGGCATGGCGGCAACAGTACGCCCGGGCGGCACAATGCCGTCATGGCATTCGATCGAGGTGTCGTGGTGCTGGTGTACGCGCTGGCCGGTGGTGCCGCGTGGGCCGTCGGTGGGCGTCCGGCGACGCTGACGGCGACGCTGCTGGCCGATCTCGCGGCCACCGTCGTCGTGTTCCTCGCGAGCCTGGTCGTGAACAACGCCAGCCTCTACGACCCGTACTGGAGTGTCGCCCCGCCCGTGATTGCCATCGCCTGGGCCTGGCCGCCGACCCCGCTGCACGTGGTCATCCTGGTGTGGGCGATCCGCCTCACCGCCAACTGGGCCTTCTCCTGGCGCGGCCTCGGCCACGAGGACTGGCGTTACGTCCAGATGCGTGAGCAACGCCCGCCATGGCTGCCATTCTGGGTGGTCAGCCTGGTCGGCATCCAGTTGGTGCCCACGCTCGTCGTCTTCGCCGGGATGCTGCCGGTCTGGGTCGCCCTGCGCGAGCCGTGGAGCGCCCTGGACACGGTGGCCGTCGTGGTCGGCCTGACCGCCGTCGTGATCGAGGCCGTCGCCGACCGGCAGGTGCGCCGCTTCACCGCCGATCCGGCCAACCGGGGCAAGGTGCTCGACCGCGGTCTGTGGCGCTGGTCGCGTCATCCCAACTATCTCGGCGAGATCCTGTTCTGGTTCGCCATGTGGCTGTCCGCGCCGACGCCGTGGTGGACGGCGGCCGGCCCCGTCGCCATGGTTCTGCTGTTCGTCGTCGTCAGCGTGCCTCTGATGGACCGCCGCTCCCTGCAGCGGCGCCCGGGGTACGCCGACTACATGCGGCGCACCCCGGCCCTGCTTCCTACCTTCCGGTCTCGGTCGGGTCCACCACCGGCTTCGCGTCGCTCGTGATGCCGACGCCGTGCAGCACCGGTGAGGCGCCCTGCCGGGTCAGCTCCACCCGATATTGCGCGTAACGCGATCCGCCCACGACCCGGTCTCCCTCGCCGACCGCCTTCCAGCCGGTCCAGCCACTGCCTCCAGGGCTCGAGGTGCTTCCCGTACGCACGTACAGCCGTACCGAAGCGCCGTCCGGCACCGACGCCTGGTACGACAGCCGGTCCCAGGTCACCATCTGCCTCGCGTCGAGCACCCGCGACACCATCGAGCCCTTCCGGGCATTTCCCTTCAGCCGTACGCCCTCGGCGGTGACCGTGGTGTCGCCGGCCTTCCCGGTCCGCAGCCCGGCCTCGGTCCAGTCGGCCACGCCGGCCGCGCTGGAGACGAAGGTGGCCGTCGGTGACACCGTCAAGTTCCCGGCCCGGTCGGCGCTGCGGATGCGGTACTGATAGGTGGTCAACGGTTTCAAGCCGGTCACCGTCGCGGTGTGCTCGCGGCCGGCCGGCCAGTCCTGGCCGTCCACCTCGAGCGTCGTCTCGGCCGGCTCGCTCGTGGTCCACGACACCGTCGCCGTGCCGTCCGGCCGGGGCTGAACCGCGATGTTCGAGATCGCTGGCGCGGTCCTGTCCGGCACCGTGGTCACCTGCCGCTGAGGCGCCGGCTCGATCTTCGCGGCGGTGGATCCGTAGGTGGCCACGTAGGCGCCCGGGGACGCGGCGTACATCCCGTACTCGATTCCCTTGATCGTGGTCCTGGTGACGGGAACCGGGGCGCCGGCCCTGGTCAGGGTGGTCAGCGATCGCCCGTCCGGTCCGAGCGTCGGCACCATGCCGGTCAGGCCGTTGGCGCCCGTCCCGACGTTGACCGTGAACGAGAGCTCGTTCCCGGACCAGGAGATCTGCGAGTACGACGACGCGTTGCGCCCGTCGAGCCAGGTGAGCAGCTGCTTGGCCGTGATGAGCGGCACGCCCCGTTCGCGGGCCGAGGCGAGCACCTGATCGCTGTCGTACGTGGTGGCGTTGTCGGTGTGCATGTTGGCCGTGAACGCCCCGTAGTAGCCCTCGGCCCCGAGCGCCCGGTCCAGCAGCGTGTCCACGGTGAACGGATAGCTCTGCCCGGACTCGTCGGTCATCTGGGTGGCCGCCTGGTAGACGTCGATGAGCCCGCCCGTCTTGGGGGAGAAGCGCATCGGCATGCCGGATCCGGTCATGAAGCCGGGCCGGTCGGCCACCCACGAGCCGGGCCAGTAGTAGTAGTTGGTGTCGAGCCGGATGCCGTTGGCCGCCTCGATCGTGGCCTGCGTCGACCAGTCCGACCAGACGATGCAGTGCGTGCGGTTGGTGACCGGCCCGCTCACGCCCGAGTAGCGGCCGCGCCACGAGCTCAGCTGGTTGGTGTAGAAGCCGCTCAGCGTGCTCGCGGTGTAGTCGCCGCAGTTGGTGCTGACGTGCAGGCCCACCTCGAAGCCCCGCGACTGGTACGTGCTCGCCTGGCCGCCGGTCAGGGGCGAGGCGGGATAGACGTACGACGTGAAGCGCGCGCACTGCCAGTCGTCGACCACGCAGTTGGCCGGGCTGTTGGCGGTGTACTGCTCGAAGCGGCCGGCCGTGCCGCCGACGCCGTGGTCGTCGCCGGTGGCCACCACGACCGCCTTGACGCCGCGCGGGAAGTACCAGAACTTGGGCAGCGGCTTGCGGTCGAGGTTCATCGTGCCGATCAGGTTGGCCAGCAGCCGCTGCTGCTCGTCGGCCTGCGGGATGGCCGCCTTGGACAGGTTGACCCAGTCGGTGGAGCTGCCGCCGAAGAACAGGTCGTCGGATCGGCGCGGCGAGGAGCCGTCACGCTCCTGCCCGTCCCAGGCCGGGTTGCCCTGGCGGGTGTAGACGAGCGACTGCGGCAGGTCGTAGGTGAAGGCCGCGGCCTGCCCGCCGTTGGCGCCGACGCTGGTCAGCGAGACGGCCGGGTTGGTGGTGGCCGTGGTCGCGTTCGAGTACAGGGTGGCCACCGCCTGGGCGCCGTTGAGCGCATAGCGGTCGGCCGTACCGTGGAACTGGATGGTCTGGTCGGTGATGCCGGGGCTGGTGGCCTTCAGATAGCCCTCGGCCAGCGTGCCCGTGGTCGAGGTGAGGCCGAGCAGCCCGGCCAGCTGCTTGTCGGGGCGCATGGCGATCAGGTTGCCGCCACCGTCGACCCAGGTGGTGAACATGGCGACCTGGGCCGCGGTGAGCGCGGTCGATCCGAGCAGCACCACGTCGTACTGGCTCAGCGTGGTCGCGGTGACCGTGGACAGGTCGGCCGTGGTGAACTGGTTGAGGCCCTCGGTGCGCAGCACCTCGGCCAGGAACGGCGTGAAGCCGCTGGGCGGGCGGACGAGCAGGATCGGGCCGCCGGGACCCTGGTCGGGTGGTGGCGGTGGGGCCGTCCCGGTGGTGAAGGTCCAGGTCACCGGGGTCATGACGTTGCCCGCGGCGTCGCGGGCGCCGCTCACCGCGACCGTGTACGTGGTCGAGTAGGCCAGCGTGGCCGACGGGGTGAACGTGGCCGTGGTGCTGCCGGCGTCGTAGGCGGTGGTGCCGGCGACCGCGCCCGCCGGCCCGGTCAGGGTCATGGCCACGGCCGAGACCGGCTCGTTGAAGGTGGCGCTGACCGCCGTGGTGGCGGCGACGCCCGAGGCGCCGGCCGCGGGGGAGCGGGCGGCCAGTCCGGGCGCCACGGTGTCGGTGGCCGCGGTGTTGTAGACGACGTCGACCCAGTAGTTGGTGTTCTGATAACTCGCGGTCGGGTAGGCGCTGGTGCCGTACCGGTAGACGCCGTTGTTCCCGGCGATCGTGCTCAGCGGGCCCCGGGTGACGGCCGAGGCGAGGCCGTTCGCCGTGGTCGAGTAGAAGCCCGTGTCGGTGTGGTACGACGCCACGTAGGTCGTGTTGGCGGTGACCGCGACCGGGTTGGGCAGCGTGGCCGTCTGCCAGCCGGTGGCCGTCTCGCCGGTGAAGGTGACCGTCGACAGGCGGGTGCCGGCGGTGCTCCAGAGCGAGCCGGTGTGCGTGCCGGTGTTCCCGGCGCCCTTGTAGAACTTCAGGCCGGTGATGAAGCCGGCCGCGTTGGCCCGGAAACGCACGCCCAGCTCGACCGCGCTGTTGTCCGCGGCCGCGGCGACGGCCGGGGTCGCGGTCGACGGCCAGATCGAGCACGGGCAGGCCGAGCCCGCGCTGCCGGTGGTGAACGACCAGCTCGTGGGTGACATCGTGTTGCCGGCGACGTCCCGGGCTCCGCTGACCGTGGCCGTGTAGGACGTGGACGCGGTCAGGGCGCTCGCCGGCACGAGGCTGACCGTGCGGGTCGTGGAGTCGTACGTCGTCGTGCCGTTGATCGTCGTCGTGCCGGTCCGCAGCGCGAGGGCCACCGTGCCGGCCTGGAGCGGCTCGTTGAGGGTGGCGCTGATCGTCGCCGTGGTGGCCACGCCGCTGTCGCCCGAGGCGGGGCTGGTGGCGGTGACCGTGGGCGGGGTCGTGTCGGCCGCGCTGGTCTCGAAGACGACGTCGACCCAGTAGTTGGCCGACTGATAGGTGTTGGTCGGGAAGCCGCCGCCGGTGCCGTACCGGTAGACGCCGTTGGCGCCGTCCTCGCCGTCGCGCAGCGCCCGCAGCGGGGAGTTGTCGACGCCGGCCGTCGCGAACGCGCCGTCGTCGCTGGCGTAGCGGCCGTTCGGGGCGTAGTACGACGCGACGTAGGTGGTGTTGGCGCTGATCGCGACCGGGGTGGCGAAGGCGGCGGTCTGCCAGCCGGACGCGGACTCGCCGGTGAAGGTGACGGTGCCCAGGTTGGTGCCGGTCGCGCTCCACAGATGCCCGATGTGGGTGCCGGTGTTGGCGCTGCCCTTGTAGAAGCGCACGCCGGTCACGAAGCCGTCGGCGTCCGAGCGGAACTTCACGCCGACCTCGACCGCGGCCGTGTCGGCCTCCGAGGGGTTGGCCGGGACGGCCGTGGTGGGCCAGATCGAGCAGGGGCACGTGGCGGCCTGGGCCGCCTGCGGCACGGCGAGCAGGGCGGCCACGAGGGCCAGGACCATCACCAGTTTTCTCAACGTCTACCCCTCTTTGAAAAGGACGTCGACCCAGTAGTTGGCCGACTGCCAGGTATTCGTGGGGAAGCCTCCGCCGGTGCCGTACCGGTAGACGCCGTTGGCGCCGTCGACGCCGTTGGCCAGGGCGTGCAGCGGGCCGTTGTCGGCGCCGTTGTTCGCGAAGAAGCCGGTGTCGGCGGCGTAGCGGCCCACCGGCGCGTAGTAGGAGACGACGTACGTGGTGTTCGGGGCGATGGTCACCGGCGACGAGAAGGTGGCGGTCTGCCAGCCGGTCGCCGACTCACCGGTGAAGGTGACGGTGGCCAGTTGGGTGCCGGTGTTCGACCACAGGCGGCCCAGGTGGGTGCCGCTGTTGCCGCTGCCCTTGTAGAAGCGGACCCCGGTGACCTGGCCGGCCACGTCGGAGCGGAAGCGCATGCCGAGCTCGACCGCGGCCGTCTCCGGATCGGCCGGGGTGCCGGGTACCGCCGTGGCCGGCCAGACCGAGTACGTGGTGGTCGTGGGGGCCGCGGTGGTGGTGAACGACCAGCTCACCGGGGCCATCGTGTTGCCCGCCGCATCCTTCGCGCCGCTGGCGTTTATCGTATATGTCGTATTTGCCGCGAGAGCGGCGCCTGGCGTGAAGATCGCGGTGTTCGTCGCCGCGTCGTAGGTGGTGGTTCCCGAGACCCCGGTGAGCGCCATGACCGCACCGGTGACCGGCTCGCTGAAGGTCGCCCGGACGGTGGCCGAGGTGGCCACGCCGGTCGCGCCGGCCGCCGGGCTCTGCGCGGTCACCGTCGGCGGGGTGGTGTCGGGTGCGGCGGTGCCCGGGGTGAAGGCCACGTCCACGTAGTAGTTCGCGCTGCGCCAGGCCAGCGTCGGGAAGCCGGTGCCGAAGCGGTAGACGCCGTTCACGCCGTCCGTGCCGTCGCGCAGGGCGTGCAGCGGCGCGTTGTCGTACGCCTGGTTCGCGAAGTAGTCGGTGTCGGCCGCGTAGCGGCCGTTGGGCGCGTAGTAGGAGACCACGTACGTCGTGTTCGGGCTCAGCGTCACCGGGGTCGACAGGTTGGCCTGCTGCCAACCGGACGCCGACTCGCCGGTGAAGGTGACCGACGCCAGCTGGGTGCCCGTGTTCGACCACAGGCGCCCGACGTGCGTGCCGGTGTTGGCGCTGCTCTTGTAGAACCGGATCGCGGTCACCTGGCCGGCCACGTCGGTGCGGAACCGGGTGCCGATCTCGGTGCCGGTGCTGTCCGGGTCGGCCGGCGTGGCCGGGGTGACGTTGGCGTTCCAGATGCTGCACGGGCAGGTCCGCGAGCCGACGGTGACGGCACGGGTCGCGTCGGCGCCGACGTTGCCGCTGTCGTCGGTGGCCCGCACCCGGATGGTGGCCGCCCCGGTGGTGCCCGGCCGCCACGTGTACGTCCAGGTGGCGCGCCCACTCGCCGGGTGCCAGGTCGTGCCGTTGTCGGTGGAGACCTCGACGCCGCCGACCACCCCGCCGCCGGTGTCGGTCGCGGTGCCCGAGATGACGGTCGGTGAACCGACGGGAACGGTCGCCCCGGCGGCCGGCGCGGTGACGACCGCTGCCGGCCCGGTGGTGTCGGTCGAGGCGGTGGCCGCGGTCAGTCCCGACTGCAGGGTGCCCGGCTGTACGCCCATGTCGGCCAGCAGGTTCACGGTGGCCTGCCGCATGGGCGTGCTCGCGGCACCGGAGCCGCGGTCGTGGTTGCTGTCGAGGCCCCACGACCACTGCACGGTGCCGGCGCCGAAGACCAGAGCGCCGCTGGGCGCGCGGTAGAGCGTCAGGTTGTGGGTGGCGCTGCCCGTGGCGTACGTCGAACCGTAGTCCTGCAACACATCGAGGCCGGACGCCGTGGTCGTGGACAGCTTGATCAGCCCGCGCGGCCGGAAGCCGTTGTCGGCGTCCTCGTCCCACTCGTAGCCGACGGTCCCGGTGCCCAGCGTGGCCGTGGCGCCGGCCGCCTGCGTGGCCACAGTCGTACCCCGCCACAGGCGCATCTTGCCGTCCGCGGCCGGCACCTGAAGGTTCACCGTGCCCGCGTTCACCTTGAAGACCGTGCCGGTCAGCGCGTTCTCGGGCCGGTTGCCGTCGGCCGGCGGGCTGAACCGGGGATCACGCCACGTGCCGGTCCAGGCCGGATCGGGGTCGATCTTCCCGTTCGCGTGGGTCTCCTTGTAGGTGACCATCGTCCGGTACGAGTTCTCCCAGCGCGTCTTCCAGAACACCTCGTTGCCGCTGAGGAACGCGAGATTGACCCCGGCGTCGCGGGCCGCCTCGACGTTGGCCCGCTGCTGCCCCGACCAGTACTCGTCGTGCCCGACCGACAGGAAGGCCCGGTGGTTGCGCAGCAGCGCGCCGTTGCGGTCGGCGTCGACGCCGGCGATGTAGCTGACGTCGTACCCGTTGGCCTCCAGCCATCGCACCATCGGATATTCGGCGTTGTAGACGTAGTCCTCGGCTCCGGTGCCACGGGTCGTGATGGGCCGGTTGTAACTCACCTTGTAGGCACGCCCCACCGGCGAGCCGACATAGAGGCTGTTACCCCCATATTGGTTGTACGCCTGCCAGGTCGAGTCCGAGGTCTGGAAGACGATCCCGGAATGGCTCGCGTCGTCGCGCACCACGAAGTGGATGTGGCTGGCCCCCGAGGTCCCGTCGGTGCGCACGAGCCGGGCGAAGTAGATGCCGGAGACGGCGGTGGTGGGCACGGGCCAGGAGGCCGAGACCGCCCAGTTGCCACAGTCGACCAGCCCCGTGGCGGCCTGGCTCATGCACCCGGGCTGGCTCTGCACCCCGACCGGATTGACCGAGGTGATGAGGCGCGCGCCGTTCCCGCCGTAGTACCCCATCCGGTAGATGTCGACCCGATAGGACGAGGCCGACGAGTCGATCTTGAACTGAACGGTCTCGCCCACGTTGACGCTGATCTGCGTCGGGAAGCCTTGCAGCGCCGAACTGCCGTACCCCGAGATGTCCCAGGTGCTCTTCGGCGTCCCCGGCTTGGTGTTCTCACAAGCGACCGGATTGACCAGCGGCGCACACGCGTCCGCGGCGGCCGGCTCGGCCCCGGCCACGGACAGCCCCGCCACGACGAGAGTGGTAACCAGCAGCGTCCTCAATGCCCGCACGCGAATCGCCTCCCAGCGCAGACGCAAAGCATGGGAATACGTCTACGCGCTTTTCTGTCGGCTGGGCGACAGCCCCGTCCGCCATGGGCGAAGTGCGAAACTAGTCGGCCCGGTCAGCCTTCCGGCCCGGCCCACCCGAATCCCAAGACCCGCCGATCAGACGATTCCCCGGCGCCATCGGCCGCCGTAAGTCCTTATCCCGCCCAATAGTTCAGCGTCTGCTGTATAGTCGTTCCGGTCGAGCTCGCCCGAGGGAGGGATGCCGTGAGTCGCGAGTGCTGTGGGCCGGACGAGCCCGAGGAGACCGTCGACGATTGTTGTGCCGCCCCGGGCGGGCACGCCCACGGCGAGCAGGAGGAGATGCCGGTCTGGTGGCGCGATCCCGCGCTACGGCTGCCGGCGGTCTCCGGCGTGCTGCTCGCGGTCGGCTACGGGCTGGAGTGGTCCGGGCTCGACGTCGCGGCGATCGTGGTGTTCGCCGGCGGGCTGGCCGCGGGGGCGTGGACGTTCGTGCCGGGCGCGCTGCGGCGGCTGCGTCGCGGGCGCACCGGGGTCGGTTTGCTGATGACGATCGCGGCCGTCGGGGCGGTGCTGCTCGGTCACGTCGGCGAGGCGGCCGCGCTGGCCTTCCTGTTCTCCATCGCCGAGGCGCTCGAGGACCGGGCGATGGACAAGGCCCGCCACGGTCTGCGCGCGCTGCTGTCACTGATGCCCGAGACGGCGCGGCTGTCGCGGCTGACCGGCGACGTGACAGTGCCCGCGGCCGAGGTGCGGGCGCACGACATCCTGGTCGTCGGGGCCGGGGAGCGCATCGCCACCGACGGTGTCGTCACCCGCGGACGGTCCAGCGTGGACACATCGGCGGTGACCGGCGAGTCGATCCCGGTAGAGGTCGGTCCAGGCGATCCGGTGCCGGCGGGCGCGGTCAACGGAGCGGGCCGGCTTCATCTGGAGGCGACGGCCGACGGGCGTGACAACTCGCTGACCACCATCGTCCGGCTGGTCGAGGAGGCGCACGCCCGCAAGGGCGAGCGGGCCCGCCTGGCCGACCGGATCGCCCGCCCGCTGGTGCCGGTGGTCCTGGTCGCGGCGGCGCTCGTGGCGGCCTACGGCTTCCTGGCCGGTGACCCGGGCACCTGGATCGAGCGGGCGCTGGTGGTGCTGGTGGCGGCGTCGCCGTGCGCGATGGCCATCGCCGTGCCGGTCACGGTCATCTCGGCCATCGGCGCGGCCAGCCGCCTCGGCGTGGTCATCAAGTCGGGCGACGCCTTCGAACGCCTGGGCACGATCCGCACGGTCGCCCTCGACAAGACCGGCACCCTGACCCGCAACCACCCCGAGGTGGTGTCGGTCGAGCCGGCCCCCGGCTTCACCCGCGACGAGATCCTCACTGTCGCCGCCGGCCTGGAATCAGCCAGCACCCACCCCTTGGCCGCAGCCATCATCGCCGCCGCCTCCTCGACACCTGCCCGCGCCGCTTCTGCTCGGGCCCTCGCCGCTCCGGCGCCGGTTGTGCCTGCTCGGGCCGCTTCCACCCCCGCGAGGCCTGCCCGCGATGCCGCAGGTGCCTGCGCGTCGGCTGGGCCTGTCGCGGCGTTGCCTGCTCATGGCGGGTCTGTTCCGGGGCGTTCTGTGGGCGGGGCCGCTCCGGTCGCCGATGTCGAGGAGCTCGCGGGGCTGGGCGTCACCGGTGTCTGGCTGGGGCGGCCGGTGCGGGCCGGCAGTCCGCGCTGGATCGACGCCGGGCCGCTGGCCGGGACGGTCGACACGATGGCCGATCAGGGCATGAGCGTCATCCTGGTCGAGATCGGAGGTGTGGTCGCGGGCGCGATCGGCGTGCGGGACGAGCTGCGACCGGAAGCGGCCGAGGCGGTGGCCGCGCTGCGCGCTCAGGGCATCGAGGTCATGATGCTGACCGGCGACAACACCCGTACGGCACACGCGCTGGCCCGGCAGGCCGGCATCACCGACGTACGGGCCGAGCAGCTCCCGCCGGACAAAGCCGCCGCCGTCGAGGCGGCCGACGCTCACGCTCCCACCGCGATGATCGGTGACGGCATCAACGATGCTCCGGCCCTGGCCGCGGCCAGCGTCGGCATCGCCATGGGCGCGACCGGGTCGGCCGCCGCTGTCGAGTCGGCCGGTGTCGCCTTCACCGGCACCGACCTGCGGCTGATCCCCGAGGCGCTGGCCCATGCGCGGCGGGGGCGGCGCATCATGACGGGCAACATCGGCCTGGCCCTGGCCATCATCGTCGTGCTCTTCCCGCTCGCCCTGTTCGGCGTGCTCGGCCTGGCCCAGGTCGTGCTCGTGCACGAGCTGGCCGAGGTGGTCGTCATCCTCAACGGCGTCCGGGCGGCCCGCCGGCCGGGCGGTGTACCTTCCAGGGCGTGGAGACGATGACGCACGGGCAGGTGCTGGCGCGTTTCGGGCACGCCCTGTCGGACTCGACGCGGGCCCGGCTGCTGCTGGCGCTCCGCGACGGCCCGGGCTATCCGGCCGAGCTGGCCGACCTGATCGGCACCACCCGGCAAAACCTGTCCAACCACCTGTCGTGCCTGCGCGGCTGCGGCCTCGTGGTGGCCGTCCCCGAGGGCCGGCGCACCCGCTACGAGCTGGCCGACCCCCGCCTGGCCCACGCCCTGAGCGACCTGCTCGGGCTGGTCCTGACGGTCGACCCGGCCGCCTGCCCCGATTCGGCCGAGCAGGGCTGCTGCTGACTCCAGCGCCGGCCGGCACCGCGTGATTCACCAGAGGACGGCTCGATGAAGAACGGTCAGCAGTACCAAGCTCGGCGGCAGACCCTTCAGTGACCGCCGCGTGCCCGGAGCATGCGGCGCACCTCGTCGGCGTATTCCAGGACCGTCTGGCGGACCACCGGGGCCACCTCGGCGGCGGCCTGCTCGGCCCGGGTGAGGAAGCCGGCGCTGGTGCCGAACCGGGGGAGCAGCCGTCCCGCGTAGACCATCGACGGGATCATGCCGCCCCGGGCGAAGGTCGGCAGCAAGGACAGGTAGCTGTCGCCGTAGGGGGACAGGAGCTCGTCCTGGCCGGGGCGCCAGAAAGCCGTCGTCACTATGCGCATGGCGCTGATCGGTACGGCTCGGTCGACCGCCAGCATCTGCCACATCGCGGACTTCTCGGCCTCGTCGGGGCGGGCCGCCCGCACGGCCAGGGCCCGGTGGGAGGCGTCCGGGTCGGGGTCGTTCTTCAGCAGTTCCTCGACCTCGGCCCTCGTGTCGCCGCCCAGCTCGGCCTTGCGGGTCAGCAGGCGCCACTGGAGGTCGGGGTCGGCGCCCGACTGCAGCATCGCCACGGCGTCGAGGTCGGGGGCCGAGCGGGCCAGGCCGCGCAGCGCCACCTGGCGGCGGGCCGGCTGCTCGGCCAGCCGGGCGCAGAGGGCGAAGAACTCGGCCATCAACGCGGGACGGTCGGTGTCGCCGGCCCACAGTTCGGCCGCGTCGCCGGCCAGGCGCAGGTACGGCTCGATGACCGTGTCGGCCGTCTCGACGGCCAAGACCGAGGCCACGCAGCGGACCGTCTCGGCCGGTGTCGCCTCGCCGTTGGTCAGCATGTCCCAGACGGTCGCCACCGCCACGCCCCGCGACACCGGAGTCGGCAGCGCTCCGGCCTCGTCGATCAGGGCCGGCCGGTCGGCCTCCGAGGGCCGGGTGGTGGCGAACGTCAGGTCGTCGTCGTTGACCAGGTAAAGATCGGCGCCCGCCGGCAGCTCCACCGGCGTGCTCGTGCCCAGCACGTCGACCCGGACCACAGCCTTTCGGGTCAAACCCTTCGGACCCCGGTCGTACGCCCCGACGGCCAGCACCTGGGGTCGCGGGGGACCGGCGGGGCCGCTCCCGGTCAGCGTCCGGCCGTCGAAGGTGAAACGGTCGGTGCCGGCCGTCTCGAGCCAGCCCGCCCGCCACGCGTCGAGGTCGCGGCCGGACGTCTCGGCCAGCGCGTCGGTCAGGTCCTGCAACGTCGTGCTGCCCCACGCGTGCCGGGCGAAGTACTTCTTCATTCCGGCGACGAACTGCTCTTCACCGACGTACGTCATCAGCTGGTGAAGAACCGCGGCGCCCTTGGGATAGGTGATCGCGTCGAAGATGGACGCCGCCTCGGCCACGTCACGCATCGGCTGGCGGATCGGGTGGGACATCGGGCCCTGGTCGGCCAGATAGGCGACGAGTTTGTCGCTGGCCAGCATGCCCACCCGGGCGTCGGTGTGGCGGGTGGCCCGCTCGGCCGCCCAGTAGCAGGCGAACTCGGCGAACGCCTCGTTCAGCCACAGGTCGTCCCACCAGCGCATGGTCACGATGTTGCCGAACCACATGTGCGACAGCTCGTGCAGCAGCACGACGGCCAGCAGCTCCTGCTCGGCCGGGGTCGGCTCGGAGCGCCGCAGGAACGTGTCCTCCCAGGTGACGCAGCCCCAGTTCTCCATGGCGCCACCGAAGTCGGGCATGAACACCTGGTCGTACTTGCGCTGGGGGAACGGCATGCCGAAGACGTCGGCGAAGAAGGCCAGGCCCTGCTCGGTGACGGTGAAGATCTGGTCGGCGTCGCGGTCGAGCATGGGCGCCAGCGAGCGACGGCAGAACAGGCCGAGATCGTGGCCGCCGGCCACACGCCGGATCTCGTGCAGGGGCCCGGCGTTGACGACCGTGTTGTAGGTGGCCAGTGTCGGAGTGTCGGGGAAGGCCCACCGGCGTACACCCGCAAGCTCCTCGATCTCGGGGTCGCCCGAGTTGGAGGTCACCGTCCACTGATCGGGAGCGGTCACCGTGAAGGCGTGCGGCGCCTTGAGATCGGGCTGGTCGAAGCAGGCGAACAGATAGCGGGCCTCGTCCGGCGCGTACGAGGTCCAGACGTAGACCTCGCCGTCGGCCGGATCGACCGACTTGTGCAGGCCCGGCCCGTCGGACGTGTCGGTCTGCCGGGTCTCGACGCGCAGCGTGTTGTGCTGGGCCAGATCGGACAACGTGATCCGGCCACCCTCCGCCTCGGGAAGCGGCGAGCCGTTGAGGGTGGCCGAGACGACCGGCGCCACACAGTCGGCGAAGGTGGACGCGCCGGGCTCGCGGCAGGTGAAGGTCACTGTCGACACGCAGGTCACGGCCGGCCCGGTGGGCAGCTCGGTGAAGTCGAACGCGATGTCGTAGCGGTCCACGGCGATCAGCGCGGCCCGCTGCTCCGCCTCGGCCTGGGTGAGACTCCGGGGGCTCATCCGCCCGATAGTAGGACCTCAGGCGCAGGCGGCGCTGCCCAGTTTCACCGCGCTCGGCGACGTGGCGGCTCCGTTGGCGACGAAACCGATGGTCACGGAGGCCCCGGGTGCCAGTGACGGGCTGCTGCCGGGGGCGGACGCCGTCACGGTGGTGCCGGACTGGGTGACGGTGGCGTTCCAGCCGCTGCCCAGGGTCACGCCGGACGGCCAGGTCCAGGTCACCGCCCACGGGTTGACGGCCGAGCCGCCGGTGTTCTTGATCGTCAGGGAACCCTGGAAGCCGGACGGCCAGGCGTTGTCCTGCTTGTAGGTGACCGTGCAGGCCCCGGCGGCCGGCGGCGGTGTCGTCGGCCCGCCGCTGCCGACCGGGGCGATGAGATACGGCTGGATGTTCGCCTGCTTGGCCGTGTTGACGGTGGTCCAGTCGTCGTTGGCGATGCCGCCGGTGTCACCCGAGTTCGGGTTCCACGACCAGTAGGTGAACGACATGCCGTCGGCGCCGGTGCCGGTGTAGGCGAGAAGCCGCTGCAACCACACCTTGTCGATGTCGCTCTGCAAGGTGCTGCCGAACTCGCCGATCATGATGGGGGCGATGTTCTGCTTGTACAGATAGCCCCAGTACTTGTCCCAGATCGCCGGCATGTTGGCCGGGTAGCTCGGATCGTCGAACCATTTCTGGTGGAAAACGGATGTCGCGTATTCGTGCGGCGAGTAGACCAGGCGGTTGGCGACGTCGAGGCGTACCGGGAATTGCCCGGCCTTGGAGAGATTGCCACCCCACCAGCCGCAGTCCTCGTCATTGCTGGGGTCGTTGTCCCAGACGTTCGAAAGGCCACCGCTCGGGCAACTCACACCCTCGACAAAGATGAGCCAATTCGGTTGTACGGCAAGAATGGCGTTGCCCGCGCGTTCCGCAGCGAGTCGCCAGTCGCGGGCCGGATCGCCACAACCCCAGCAGGCGCCGGTGGCGGCCGGGTTGGTGCCCTCGGCGTGCGGCTCGTTGTGCAGGTCGGCGCCGATGACGGTGGTGTTGCCGGCGTACCGGCGGGCCAGCGCCTGCCAGTTGGCGATCCACGTCGACTCGGGAACGGCCGAGGTGTACCAGAGGGCGGTCTGCCCGGCGGCGGTCGGCCGGTGCCGGTCCAGGATGATCCGCATGCCCTTGCCGCCGGCGTAGTCGACGACCTTGTCGAGGATCTGGAGTGGGGAGAGGCCGACCAGGTCGGGGTTGACGTAGTCGTTGACGCCGGTGGCGGTGGCGCCGGCTTTGAGGGCGTCGTCGGAGAACGGCACCCGCAAAGTGTTGTAGCCGAGGCGGGCCATGGTGTCGATCTGGGAGCGCCACGGGTTGCTCGACCACAGACCGTGGAAGGTCTTGTTGTCGGTCTCCATGCCGAACCAGTTGATGCCGGTCAGCCGGACCGTGGCGCCCGTGCTGTCCACGATCTTGTTGCCGCTGGTGTGCAGGTAGCCGGTGCCGGTGGCCTCGGCATTTGGTGCGGCGCTCAGCCCGGCGACGGTGGCCTCGGCATTTGGTGCGGCGCTCAGCCCGGCGACGGTGGCCTCGGCATTTGGTGCGGCGCTCAGACCGGCGGCGACGGTGGCCGCTGCCAAAACTGCGGCGATTTTCCACTTCGATGCGAACACCGGGCACCCCACTTCATCCAGTGATGAGCATCGTTACATGGGAGCGCTCCCATCCGCAATGGCGCCGCGAATCAGGTTCAGCGTGGCCTCCTGGGTCGCGGTGGCGCGCAATGTCAGCCCGTCCACATCGGCGGCGGTGCGGGCGACGGCGGCCAGGGCGCGGACGTCCAGGAAGGTCATGGCCGTGATGTCGAGGGTGGCGCCGGGGCGGAGGCGGCCGAGCAGGGCGGCGAAGGCGGTCGCGTTGCCCACGTCGGTCTCGCCGGACAGGACCAGCACCCGGTCGCCGTCGAACGACCGGTGCCGCAGCGGTGAGCTGATCGCGAGGTTGGCCGGATGGGCCCGGCAGGCGGCGGCGACATGCGGACGGGCGAAGACGCGTGTGTCGTACTGGCAGACGGCGGTCAGCTCGCCCCCGCTGAACAAGCGCGAGGAGGCGGCCTCGAATTCGGCCAGGGCGCCGGGGTCGGCCGAGGCGGCCCAGCTCATGTCGACGCTGACCCACAGCCCGGCGAAGCCGTCGACCTTCGACGAGTCACGCCCGGCCCGCCCGCCGCTGGCTCATGTTTCGGGCCGCCCGCCGATGAGGCGGATGGTGAAACCGTCGGGGCCGTGGCCGAGGGTGACGAGGCCGCAGGACTGGAAGGCCAACCACAGGCCGAGGCCACCGCGGGCGGCCGCGGCGGAGGTGGGGAAGAGGCCGACGAAGGGTTCGCGGGGTCCCTCACCAGTGTCGGTGACGGCGACGACGATCCGCTCGGGCGAGCTCCACAGTCGCACGGTCACCGGCGGTGTTCCGTGCAGGATCGCGTTGGACACGGCCTCCGACGCGCCGAGCACAAGCCCGCGGATGTCGTTCTCCCCCAGCGACGTGGACCGGCCGGCCCGGGTGATCGCGGTGCGCACCTGAGCGGGAAACGGATCGTGGAACGTCGCCAGCGGAGCACCGTCCTCGAGCGGATCACGCCAGCCGGGCCGGGGCCCGGCCAGAAACGTTTCAGGGACGACGAACCCGGGATTGGCGGCGTGCGCGGCACCGTCGGCGATGAAAGGGTGCGTGCTCCGCACGTCGGCCATCACGTCGGCCGGGAGGATGCGGGTGTCGTACGGGCACAGGCCCCAGACGGGGAAGTTTTCGAAGGCCCGGTTGATGGCCGCCTCGTAGCGTGCCCACCAGTCCCACGGCGCTCCGGTGCCCGGGTGTGGCACCTCACCGGTGAGGCGTACCTGGGCGGGGCCGGTGGCGCCGTACTCCCGAAGCATCCGCCGATAGCGGTCGATGGCCGAGGCCGGCCGGGCGTATTGCAGGCCGGCGTCGATGTATTTGATCCCGTCGCCGGTGCCGAGAACGTCGGTGACCAGCGCCTGGTGGTGGCGGGTGAATGCGGCGACGACAGGCTCCCCGGCTTCGAGCCCGCCGGTGAGGAACGGGACGACGACGTCCAGGAAGGCCTGATCGGAGTCGTAGAAGGCAGCTTCGTGAAAACAGCCTTGGTGCCCTGCGGCTGCGCCGGATCTCATGGTGTTTCGTCCGATGGTCGTGCCGCCCTCTCGGCGACGTCCATGCGGCCACGCTGCCCGATGCGGAGCGGCCGCGCAACGGGGTCACACGAACGGCATCATCCGAACGGCCGAGTGCCGGTGCCACGAGGCACCGTAGGCTCCGGACGGCCAAGACGCGAGAGGATCTCATGGTTCGCAGAGCCCCCGACACCGCCTGGCCGGTGATCCTGCTGGTGGCCGCCATCATGCTGAGCTTCGCCGCCGCGATCTACGCGGGTTTCCAGCTGGGCCACGACGAGGACCGCCGACCAGCCAACGCCGGCCCCACACCGCCCGCCATCAACCGCCCCGCCGACCCGGCAATCCCGGTCTCCGTGGCCCCCGCCCCGCCTCTTTCGCGCCGCCTTCTTCTGTGCCGCCGTCTTCCGCGCCGCCTTCTTCCGCGCTTCCGTCCTCCGCCGCGTCTTTCCCGCCGCCTTCTTCCCCGTCACCCGCGCGGCGGACCACGGCCCCAGCCTGGACCGAGCGGACCATCGCAAGCACCAGCGTCCTCACCACAGGCCAGAGTTGGTCCACCAACCGCTTGACGCTCACCGTGACCACCAGCGGCGATCTGGTGCTCCGCGACCAGGGCCGAACCGTCTGGCACACCGCCACGACCACCGGCACCAAACTGGTCATGCAGAACGACGGCCACTTGGTCCTTTACGACGCCACCAACGGCACCGCGTGGAGCAGCGGAACAGCCGGCAACCCAGGAGCAGTCCTGCGCCTGAAGGCGGACGGCACCATGGCCATCACCTTGAACGGCCGCACCCTTTCCCAGACACCCGCGGCAGATCCACGCTCACCGGCGTAACCCTCCCGGTCCCACATTCAGCGCAGCGGTATGCGCCAGCGGCAGATCCTTGCGTGACCCTCCCAGTCCTCACCCGGCGCATAGGGCTCGCGCTGGCGAGCGTGGCCGGTTCGGTCCTCGGCTCGTCGCAGTTCGCTCTGTGGCAGCGGGCTCGCGCCGGGACGCGACCGGGCCGGCCTCGAGCGCGGCGCTGGAGTCCGTGGCCGATCTAGGCTTCGGGCATGACATCGTTTGCTGCCCGCACCATCGCGGCCCTCCGTTCCGAGCACGACGACCTCGAGGCGGCCGTCTCCGCTTTCTCGCCCGCGCAAATCGAGGGCCCGTCGGGCGCCTCGGACTGGACCGTCGCGCAGGTGCTGTCGCACCTGGGCAGCGGCGCCGAGATCAACCTGGCCGTCCTGCGCGGCGGCACCGGCGAGGGCGAGGTCCCCGGCCCCGGCTTCAACGAGAGCGTGTGGGACCGCTGGAACGCCTTGACCCCGGAGGCGCAGGCCACCGGCTCGATCGAGTCGAACGCCAAGCTCGTGGCCGCCTTCGAGGCACTGACCCCCGAACAGCACGACCAGCTCGCGATCAACCCCGGCTTCCTCCCGCAGCCCATCCCGCTGGCGTCGTTCGCCGGCATGCGCCTGAGCGAGGTGGTCCACCACGGCTGGGACGTCCGCGTAGCCGCCGACCCCGCAGCAGCCCTCGCCCCCGTCCCAGCCGAACTGCTGGCCGAGCACCTGGCCGGCGGCTTGAGCTTCTTCCTGGGTTTCATCGCCAAGACCGACGAGGTACGGGAGCCCGCCGTAGTAGCGATCGGCGAAACCCCGTACCGCATCGTCCTCAACGAAGGCGCCCACTTCACCACGGACGCAGGCAACACCACGGCAACCTTCGCGGGCCCGCTCGAGGCAGCGCTGCGCCTGCTCGCCGGCCGCCTCACCCCGCGACACACCCCCGCCGACGTCAAGGTCACAGGCAACGTAACCCTCGACAACCTGCGCACCATTTTCCCCGGCTTCTGATCCCTCCTCGATAGTCGCCCGTGGACGCCGCCGCCCAAGCCGCCGCGGTGGCTCAGGAGACCCGGAAGGTGGCGTCCTCCCTGTCGGTCGCGCTCGAACTTGAGCTGAGCGGGTCGATGCGGAGCAGGTAGTTGGCGTGGCGCAGGTAGCGGTCCGGGAAGTTGTAGGACCGGAACGACGACCATCCCGAGTTGCCGAGGCCCGCGACCCGGGTGAACGTGGCATCCGCGCGGAACGTCGCCGTGCCGTCGTTGGCGTCGAGCCGTACCGCGTAGTTGCTGTGCCGCAGGTAGCGGCCCGGATAGTTGACCGACTCGAAGGACACGCCGGCGCTGTCGGCCAGCCCGGCGACCATCCGCCACAGCTGATCCTGATGGGGGTCGAACGGATAGGCGTCGATCCGCCCGATGTTGTCGGCGTGCCGGACGTACCGGTCAGGGAAGTTGTACGACTTCAGCCTGACCCAGCTGGGCAATCCCCAGCGAGCGACCAGTCCGTCGTACTCGGCGCCAGTGATTCCCACGATGGAGCCGTGTTTGGCGTTGAGCGGTGGCGTGAAGTCGCGCTGGTTCAACGCCGTCCACGAGTTCGCTCCGACGTTGGAGGTCGTCCACGCGTAGAAGTCGTTGTTGACCGGGCTGAACGAGTCGCCCCACAGCCGCCAGTCGCTGCCGCTGTTGTTCTTGATCAGCAGCGGCGCCTCCATCTGGCTGCCCTGCCGCAGCCCGCTCGTGTAGGTGGTGTAGCTGTTGGCCGCGCCGGTGGACGACCGGGCGCCGTAGATCAGGCCGTTCGAGAGGTTCTTGTAGTACAGGTAGAACGTCGAGCCGTCGACCACGACGTCGCCGTCGAGCACCGGGAATCCGGGGCTGAAGTAGACCTCGTTGGCGCTGACGGTCCGGAAGTCCGACGTGTAATTGACCATGAAGACGTCGGTGCCGTTGTTCGCCGAGTAGACGATCGCATACTGGTTGCGGGAAGCCACCCAGAACGCCGTCGGCGCCCACGTGTGCGTAGCCAGCCCGTGCATCCGGACCCGGCGATATTCGGTGAAGCTGCGAAGGTCGGCCGAATCCCAGACGTGCAGATACTGGTTGTTCTGGCCGAAGTCGGTGCCGTTGAGGTCGGTGGCCAACACGACGAACGTGCCGTCCTGCTTACGCAGGATGAACGGGTCGCGCAGCCCGAGCGTCCCTGCGGTCGGGGTCACCACCGGGTTGTTCTGGTTCAGCGGCCGCCAGTTCAGCCCGTCGGTGCTGACCGCCAGGTGCAGTCCGTAGTTGGCGCCGCTCATGTTGGGTGTCTCGGTGAAGTACGCGAACACGTACGCCGTGTTGGCGGCCAGCGCCGCCGTCGGCGCACCGAGCACCGCGGCGCCGCTGGTGGCGGCGGTCAGCGCACTCATGGCCGCCAGCCGGGTGAAGTCTCTGCGGGTCAGGCTCACGGGGGATTCGCCTTTCTCAGAGGGGGCAGAAGTGAACGTTCACTTTCAAGGATCCGATGTAGGGGCGTGTAGCTGAACTGGAAGATCAAGGCCAACGCATAGACGTATGTAAGATCTACATGGCGGTGGCGTATCGATGATGTTAACGATCACAGACCTCCTGTCAATTGTTGCCTTGTGCCGTTCAGCGGAAGCGTTGCCGTACGCTCACGGCGGTAAGCGCCGAGACCAGCAGGAGCGTCGCCCCGGTGACAACCGCGACCGGTGAAGGCCCACCGGCCAGGATCCCCATGTAGTCGAGGCCCGCGACATCGTTGATCACCAAGTACCAGAGCAGCGGGTAGACGGCCTGGAAGAAGCGCTGCGTCCCGGCGATGACACCCAAAGCCAGCGCCAGTGCCGGAACGAAGACCGCTCCAGCGAGCCACTCGGCCAGGCGGCCGTCCACCGCCATGACCAGGCCCGGTCCGAGCCCCACCACAGCCGTCAACGCGACGCCGCTGAGCCACTGCGCCAGGACGCGCACTACCGGCCCTGGGCAGGCTCCGAGCAACGCCTCGGCGCCCTGCTCTCGGGCTTGACAGCCGAGACGCGACCAGATCAACACCGGCCAGATCCACGCCGCCGCGAGCAGCCCCGAAGCACCGGAAGGCACGGCAAGACCCGCGACCACGAGCGCCGCCGCCCCGAGCCACCACCATCGCGAGACACCGCCGGCGAGAATGCGCATCTCACCAATCACCACCCGGCCGAAACCCCATCCGGGCCATGGCCGACGGCCGTCCGCCTCGCGCGGACGCGCCAGCCGCATGGTTCGAAGTGTGGGCGCCGGCGCTGTTTCGGCGATCTCGACCGCCGTTGCCGGCTCGCTGAGAACGGCGCCTCGTCGAGCACTTCCCTGTCCGTCAAAGCGGTCGAACCAGAACGTCGGCAGTAGCGCTACGGCAGCGGCCAATGCCATCAGCAACAGGCGCTGGGCGGCGAAGGCCGACGAGAAATCGACACCGGACCAGGGGACAGGCTGTGGCGGAACGTCCATGTACATCAAGCCGAGCGCCAAGTCGGTGACCTTGAAGCCTTGAGCCGCCAGGTCGTCGCGCAAGGACTCGGCGAAGGCGCTGACGCCCAGACCGCCCAAAAGAGCGTTCGCCGACTGCCCGGCGATCAGGGCGATCAGAGAGACGAAGAGCCAGATGATGTTGCCAAGGCCGCCACGCAGCACGGGCGTGGTCTCGAAGACGACGGCCGCGGCCGCGGACACCGCGAGCACGGGAAGGGTGAAGAGCGCGAACGGTGTCAGCAGCGCGATAACGTCGACGGAGCGGGACTCGCCACGAGCCAGCTGCATAGCCACCGCCGCCACGGCCAGCGCCGCAGACATCGAGGCGAGAACCAGGAGATTGCTGAGGAACTTGCCGGCCAAATAGTCACCGGTGCGCATCGGCGTGGCGGCCAACAGCTCGCCCACCCCGGTCTGCCGGTCGCGTGCGATGGCCGTACGTATGACGAAGAAGCCTCCGGTGGAGATCCACAGCGCGCCCGCGAGCGCCGTGACCGTGCCGACGTAGGCGCTGTCGTAGATGCCGCGGTAGGCGCCCGCGTTGACGATCGTCCAGTGGTCGCCGATGGCCGGCACCGCAAGATAACCAAGCCCGACGGCCGAGAGAAGGACGACGGCATAAGCCGGGCGGCGCACCCGCTCGCGGAAGTCGGCGACGGCCAGCGCAGCCCACATCCCCGGTCTCATCGGGCCACCTGCCGACGGTCGCCGACCACTGCCAGGTAGGCGTCTTCGAGGTCGGGCCGGATCGCCACGGCGTCGAGCGCGGGCGGGTCGGGGGAGAGCAGCCGGAGTCGCACACCCTCTGCCGTGCGCACCATTCGGCTGACCGTGTGCCGCGCCTGCACCGCGCCGAGTACTGACGGCGGGACAACCAACTCCCACACCTGGCCGTCCACGGCTCGCAGCAGCTCCTCGGGACTCCCTCGCCGCAGAACACGGCCGCCCGCCACGATGGCGATGTCACCGGCCATCGACTCGATATCGGAGACGATGTGGGTGGACAGCAGCACGAGCCGGTCGGCGGCCAGCTCGGCGAGCAGGTTGCGGAACCTCACCCGCTCCTCCGGGTCGAGGCCGGCGGTGGGCTCGTCGATGATCAGCACTCGGGGATCGGCCAGCAGCGTCTGCGCGATGCCCACCCGGCGCAGCATGCCGCCGGAGTAGCCGCCGAGCGGGCGCTTGACCGCCTCGGTGAGGTTCATCAGCGTCAGCAGCTCGTCGATGCGGGCTCGAGCCGGCCGTGGCGGGAGTCCTTTGACTGCCGCAAGGTAGGACAGGAACTCTCGGGCGGTCAGGTGGGGATAGACACCGAAGTCTTGAGGGAGATAGCCGAGGCGGCGACGGAGCACGTCGGGACGGGCGACGACATCCGTGCCCTCGAACAGAACCTGGCCGGTGGTCGGCCTCGTGACCGTGGCGGCCACCCGCATGAGGGAGGACTTCCCGGCGCCGTTCGGCCCCAGCAACCCGACCACGCCGGGGCCCAGGCTCATGGACACGCCATCGACGGCACGCTTGCCGCCCCGGTACACCTTGGTGACATCGATCAGCTCGAACATCAGGACGCCTTCCGTACCTGAGCCTTGCGGCCCTCGCCCGCAGCCGCGTCAACGGCGCGCTTGCTGGCTGGATCGCTGCGTAAGGCCGGACGGCCGGGTGCGGCGCTGACCCGATAGGTCTCCGGGCCGGCCGGCAGCACAACGTCGACGGAGCCGCCGGCGCGGGCCTTCACCCGGCGTGGCGGGCTGGCAAAACGCAAATGAACCCCGCCGTCGCGCGACGAGACCTCCACGTCGCGCGAACGGGCGTCGGTGACGTCGGCGTTCAGTCCCGCGTCGAGCCTGAGTGGGCCGGCCGGGCTCTCGAC
The DNA here is from genome assembly GCF_050956135.1 of Actinoplanes sp. CA-131856. GTDB lineage: Bacteria > Actinomycetota > Actinomycetes > Mycobacteriales > Micromonosporaceae > Actinoplanes. The sequence continues at coordinate 3,067,674 of NZ_CP191849.1, forward strand.
CCGCAGCCACGAGTCGGACACTGTCGCGGTGAGCGCGGCGCCGAGACCCACGGCGCGGACGGGCGAGTCGCTGGTCACCGTGACGGCGACCCCGGACGGCACCGCCACGACATGACGGCCGCCGCAGTCAGGCACGAAGCCGCTGCACGTGACGCGCAGCCGGAGAATGCCCTCGCTGAGCGACCAGGAGGCATTGCCCTCGACGGTCGCCTTGCCGGTCAGTGACCGCTGCACCACGACGGCGTCGCCCGTGCCGGCGACCAGCCGCAGGTCGCCGCCGTCGTTGTCGATGACCAGCCGCCCGCCGGACAGCGCGAACTCGTGCCGGTCTTCACTCGTCTCGTCGACGGCACTCAGGTCGGTGCACCCGGCGAGGAACGCCAGCAGGAGCAGTGGGATCAGAGGCGTGAGTCGCATGTGCTCACCCGATCATCGGGCGGGCATGCCGGGCACTACGGCCAGGCACCGTAAAAGAGTATGCCTAGCCATACCGCGCGTCGGCCGGCCGAGAACTACCGTGGGCCAAATGTCGACGCCGCACACCGCGCTGGAAGCGGTCACCCGCCGCCGATTCCTGGTGTCCGCGTGGCCGTGGCGAGCCTTTGCCTACCTGTTGACCACCGGCCCGGTGGTGGCCGTGGTCGCCGTTCCGATGGTGCTGCTCGGCCTGCCGTGGGCCATCCTGCTGCGGCGGGTCGTCACCTGGCACGATCCTCCGCTCGTCGAGCTGGCCTTCCTACTACTGGGTGGCAGCCTGCTGATTGCCGGGCTCGGCCCGCTGGTGGCGGTGCCCACGGCCGCTGTCGAGCGCCGCCGCCTGGGCTTGATCGACACCCGGCCAACTCGGTCGGGCCACCGTCCCGTGCCGGCCTCACAGCCTCTCGGATGGCTGCGGGCCCGCTACACCGAGGCCGCCACCTGGCGCGCCCTCTGCTACGCGGTCCTGCTGGTCGGCGCCGTGCCGATCTGGTACGGCACGGTGCTGATCCTTCTGGTCGTGATCGCGGTAGCGGTGGCCGGCCCCTTCCTGGTCGACGGACACAGCGCGGTCTCGCTCGGCCTCGGCACGGTGACGACGGTCAGCGAGGCTCTTCCGTGGGCCCTGTTCGGGGTCGCGCTGCTGCCCGCCGTGCCCTACCTGCTGGCGGCCACCGCCGGCGCGCACGCCGCCGCGGCGAGGCTGCTGCTGTCCGCTCCCGCCGACACCGATCTGCGAGCCGAGCTGACCGCCGTGGCGCGGTCCCGGGTCCGGCTCGTCGACGCGTTCGAGGCCGAGCGCCGCCGCATCGAGCGCGATCTGCACGACGGGGCTCAGCAACGGCTGGTCAGCCTGACCCTGCAACTCGGGCTTGCTCGCGTCGACCTGCCCGACGACTCGCCCGCCGGTCAGGCCGTCGCGGGTGCGCACGAGCAGGCGAAGTTGCTCATGGCTGAGCTGCGCGAGCTCATACACGGCATCAGGCCCCAGACCCTGACCGAGCTCGGGCTGCCCGGCGCATTGCGGGAGTTGGCCGATCAGGCGCCCATCCCGGTGCGGGTCCGTGCCGACGTGCCCGCCCGGCCGCCACCCGGCGTCGAGTCGGTGGCCTACTTCGTGGCTGCGGAGGCGCTCACCAATGTGTTCAAGCACAGCCGGGCCACGACGGCCACCGTGACGGCGGTCGCGGAGGACGGTGTCCTGATCGTCGAGGTTCTCGACGACGGCCAGGGCGGGGCCGATCCGGCACGCGGCACCGGGCTGACCGGCCTGGCCGACCGAGTGGCGGTCGCGGACGGGCGCATGTTGCTGTCGAGCCCGCTGGGCGGGCCGACCCTGATTCGGGTGGAGATCCCTTGTCGACCGATCGACCGATTCGAGTAGTCCTCGCCGAGGACGGTGTGCTCCTGCGTGAAGGGCTGACCGGGCTGATGGGCCGGTTCGGTTTCGATGTGGTGGCTGCCGTCGGCGACGCGGACGCACTGCGTGCCGCTGTTCGCGAGCATCGGCCCGATCTGGTGCTGACCGACATCCGGATGCCGCCGTCCTTCACCGACGAGGGGCTTCGGGCGGCGGTCGAGCTGCGACGTGAGCATCCTGGATTGGCGGTGGTGGCCTTGAGTCAGTTCGTGCAGCAGGGTTACGCGGCCGACCTGCTCGACTCGCACGGTGGGCGCGGCGTGGGATATCTCCTCAAGGACCGGGTTGTCGACGTCGAGGAATTCGTGGCTGCCGTGCGGCAGGTGGTCGGTGGGGGAACTGTCGTCGACCCGCAGGTGGTGCGGCAGTTGCTGCGCCGCCATCGCGATCCGATCGTTCAGCTCTCGCCGCGGGAACGGGAGGTGCTCGCCCTGATCGCCGAGGGGCAGTCGAATGCCGCCATCGCCCGCACGCTGGTCCTGTCCGATCCGGCTGTCGGCAAGCATGTCGGGAACATCCTCGCCAAACTCGACCTACCGCCCACCGACGACACCAACCGCCGCGTTCTCGCCGTCCTGGCCTATCTTCGCAGCGATTCCACCTCCGGCACGTAGACCACAACCGCACCCGAGGGCCGTGACTCGGGTGACGGAGCCGGGTGGTTAGAAGACTCGGACGGCGGCCTCGGCGGGGGCGGTCAGCAGAGGCTCGATTTCGTCGTCGAGGCGTACCAAGGTCAGGGAGGCTCCGGCCATGTCCAAGGAGGTGCAGTATTCGTTGACGTAGCTTCGGCCGATGGTTATGCCCTGGTCGGCCAAGCGCTGGTGGGCTCGGCGGTAAAGGATGTACAGCTCGCTTATCGGGGTGCCGCCCAGGCCGTTGATCATTAGGGCTACGCGGTCGCCGGATTCGTAGGGGAGGTCGGGGACTACGGCGTCCAGCATGTCGTCGACTATCTGGTCGGCTGAGGTCAGCTTGCGGCGTTCGCGGCCTGGTTCGCCGTGGATGCCTACGCCGAACTCGATCTCGTCGGCGCCCAGCTCGAACAAGGGGGAGCCCTTGGCGGGTGGGGTGCAGGCGGTCAAGGCCACGCCCATGGTTCGGGTGAGGTCGTTGACCTTGCGGCCTATGCGGAGCAGGTCATCTATGGAGGCGCCTTGTTCGGCGGCGGCGCCTACGGCCTTGATGACGAAGAAGTTGCCGGCGACGCCTCGGCGGCCGACCGTGTAGAGGGAGTCCTGGACGGCCACGTCGTCGTTGATCGTGAGGATTTCGCAGCGTACGCCGTCGGCCTCGGCCATTTCCTTGCCCATGTCGAAGGCCATGCGGTCGCCGGTGTAGTTGTTGACCAGGAGGAGGACGCCCTTGGGAGAAGCCAGCAGTTTGGCCGTCTCGTAGACGTAGTCCATCGGTGGGGCGGCGAACACGTCGCCGGGGCAGGCTGCGTCGAGCATTCCCTTGCCTACTGCCATGACGTGGGCCGGTTCGTGGCCGGAGCCGGAGCCCTGGACGATCGATACCTTCGACTCCGACGGGGCGTCGGAGCGCATGATCAGGTTGTAGGCGGGGATGTATCTGAGGGTGCCGGGGTTGGCCAGGGCCACGCCCTCCAGCATCTCCGGGACGTAGCTCTTCGGATCGTTCACGAACTTCTTCACGACGCCGCTCCTTGCTTCCAGGTCTCGCTGATTCGTTCGGCGATGACCGCCACCGCCATGGCGCCGGCGTCGACCGAGCCCCTGCTGCGTTCGCCGGTGTACGCAGCGCGTCCCCGCTTCGCGACCATGCCGCTCGTGGCGTCGGCCGCCTCCCGGGCCGCGGCCGCGGCAGCCCGGAGCGCCTCCTCGGCCGGGGCGCCCTCGCTCACCGAACGGGCGAGGCTGTCCGTCAACGGGACCAAGGCGTCCAGCAATGTCTTGTCGCCTACGTCGGATTGGCCGCGCGCCTTGATCCCCTCGATGGCCGCCCGCAGCATCGCCACCACGACCGGCCCACTCACATCCGAGCGGCCTGCCGCGCCGCCCGCGCCTGCCGCGCCGCCCGCGCTACCCGCGCCGCCTGCGCCTGGCGCGTTGGCTTGGGGCGTTGTGTTGGCTTCGCCGGCTGTGAACGGCTTGTCCTGTGTGGGATTGAGGGATGTGGGGCTGGCTGTGGTCGCCGACCCGGTTGTGGTGGCTGTGCCGGGCGCGTTTGTGGCTGCTGCGGCGCCTGCTCGGATGAAAGCTGTGCCCCATATCGGGCCTGACGTGCCGCCTATGCGTGACGCGATGGTCATTCCCGTGCGCTTGAGGAAGGCGCCGGACGATGAACGGTCCAAGTCGTCCCATGATTCCAGGAGCTTTTCGAAGCCTCGGGCCAAGGAATAGCCGAAGTCGCCGTCGCCTACTACCGAGTCCAGGTCGCCGAAGTATTTTTCGTTCTCTATGGCGGTCTCGGCTATTGTCCGGACTACCCGCTCTGTTTCGGTGATGCTCATTCGGGTCCTCCGGGAAGGCAGGCTTCCAAGTCGTCGAGGGTCAGGAAAGCGGCCGGGTGGGCCTTCGCCCGGTTGGCCAGCACCTCGATCGGCGGGCGGCCCGGGTCGCCCAGCTCCGACACCACCAGCATGGCCTCCGAGAAGTCCTCGTCCCTGGTGTAACCGTTCACTGTCACCAGACACTTGAGGCCCGCGGCGGTTGCGGCCAGCAAACCGTTTCGGGAGTCCTCGACGACCAATGTGTCGGCTGGGGACAGGCCCAGGCTCTTCACCGTCAAGTTGTAGATCGCCGGATCCGGCTTCTTCGCCGGCACTATGTCGCCCGCGAAGACCGGGACCTCGCTGATCAGGGCGCCTATCGCGTTCTCCAGGACCGCCCGCACCGACTCCTCGGCCGACGTCGATGCCACCGCTACCGTCCAGCCCCTGGCCAGGGCCTCGCGGATGATGCGGGCCACGCCGGGGCGGGGCGGAATGCGGCCCTCCGCCACCAACCGCTTGAAGGCCGCCGTCTTCGCCTTGTGCCAGGTCGCCAGCTTCTCCGTACGGTCGGCGTCGCCCACCGCCGCGGCGAATGCCGGGTCGTCGAACAGGCTGGCCATTCTTTCCTTGCCGCCGCCTATTCTCAGCTTCTCTCCGTACTCCTTCTCGCTCCACTGAGCGGGCAGGCCGAACTTCTCGAACGTGGCGTTGAACGCCGGCAGATGGCCGTAGCGTTCCGTGTCGGCCAGGACCCCGTCGCAGTCGAAGACCAACGCCGTCACCATGCCCGGCCCGCCCCTCCGAAGAGCCGGATGTGGTGCCTCGCCATTTCCATCACCGCGGCCCGCTGATGGCGGAACAGCGCCGGCGGATCCCATTTGCCGGACTCCTCGGCCACGCGCAGGTGGGCCAGCGACGACTGCATGTAGCTCTCCTTCAGCGCCGTCGAGATGTTCACCTTCGCGCAGCCCCGGGCGATCAGGTCCGTGAATTGCTCGTCGGACAGTCCCGTGCCGCCGTGCAGGGCCATCGGCACCCCCGTCGCCGCCACCAGGTCGCTCACCCGCTGCGCGTCCAGCGTCGGCGCCTTCTTGTACTGGCCGTGCGCGTTTCCGATCGCCGGGGCGAAACAGTCGACGCCCGTGTTCTTGATGAAGTCGACCGCCACCTCCAGCGACTGGATGCGGGACGCCTCGTCCGAGCCGATGTCGTCCTCGACGCCCTGGATTCCCTCGATCTCGCCCTCGACGTGCGCGCCCGTCCGCCTCGCCTCGGCGACCACCTCCGTGGTCTGCCGCAGGTTCTCCGCCACGTCGAGCTCGTGCGCGTCGAACAGCACCGAGTTCCAGCCTCCGGCCAGGCAATCCGAGATGACTGTACGGTCGGGGCAGTGGTCCAGGTGCAGGGTGACCGGCACGTCGACGTCGCGGGCGAGTGCGTGGAAAATGTCGTGGAGCTGCCTCCGGCCGTACATCAGAACGGTCTTGACCGAGGTTTGCAGGATGACCGGCGCGCGCTCCTCGACGGCCGCCGCGAGCACCGCCTCGATGCTCAGATCGTTGACGATGTTGAAGGCGCCGACCCCGTAACGGCCGGCCAGCGCGCGATCGAGGATCTCTTTCATCGGCACGACGGGCATGAGCCCAGTCAAGCCACCGATCACCCGGTCGCGGTATGGGGTGAATCCCCCACCCAGCCGCTCTCCAAGGCGGTGACCACCGCGGCCGTACGGTTGCGGGTCCCGGTCTTGCGAATGACCGCACCCACGTGCTTCTCGACCGTCTTGGGGGAGAGGCCGAGCCGGGACGCGATCTCGCGGTAGGTCAGGCCCTGCCGCATCAGCTCGAGAACCCCCAGCTCGCGGGTGGTGAAGGGCACCGGCGCGGGCAGGGGAAGACCGGGGCTTTCCCAGCGGGCCGTACGGACGATGGCCGCGGCCGCCGCCTGGGTGAGCATCTCCAGATCGTCCACCTCCCGCGTGGTGAAGGCGGGTGCGAAGGTCACGCTCACCGCGATCACGTCGTCGCGCCACCAGATCGGCACGGCCGCCGCCGACCCGCGCCGCACCCGGTCGGCCGAGACCAGATGACCCGAGCGCAACTGCCCGTACTCGGCGATCACCACCGGCCGCCGGCGGGCGAACGCGCGCCCGGTCGCCCCCTCGTCCAGCGGGAACGTGTCGCCCAGCCGGCAGAACGCCCCGTACTCGGCCGCCTTTGTGTAATGCCCCGAGCCGGCGTCGATCAGCGAGATGCTGCCCGCGGCCGAGCCGGTGAGCCGCGCGCTGTGCCGCAACAGCCGCCGCAGCACAGCCTCGAGCCGCAGGTCGCCGTAGACGTCGGCCACCGCCTCCGCAAGCCGGAACCCCTCGCCGGGAGCCATCTACCGAACGTATGTTCCGCGCGCCCGGATCAAAAGGGCCTGAGCGGCCCGATAACGTGGAACAGCCCCCTCAAGTCGAAGGTTCCCCGCTTTGCTCGAAGACAACGCCGACCTGTACGAGAACGCGCCCTGCGGCAACCTCTCGACCCGGCCGGACGGCACGATCATCAAGGTCAACGCGACACTGCTCGGCTGGCTCGGATATACGCGGGACGAGGTGCTCGGCGGCCGGCGCTTCGGTGACCTGCTCACCGTCGGCGCCCGGATCTACTACGAGACCCACTTCGCGCCGCTGCTGCTCATGCAGGGTGAGATCAGCGGCATCGCGCTCGATCTGCTGGCCAAGGACGGCCGCCGGTTCCCGGTGCTGGTCAGCGCGCTGGTCAAGGACGGCAGCGTCCGTACGATCGTGTTCGACGGCCGGGAGCGGAACGCCTACGAGCAGGAGCTGCTGCACGCCCGCCGGACGGCCGAACGCGAGAGCGACCGCCTGCGCCACCTGGTCGCCGACCTTCAGCGCAGCCTGCTCCCGGCGGTGCTGCCGACCCCTCCCGGACTGCGGACGGCGGCCCATTACCGGATGGCCTCGACCGACGAGGTCGGCGGCGACTTCTACGATCTGTTCCCGCTGAGTGACGGCCGGTGGGGGTTCTTCCTGGGCGACGTGAGCGGCAAGGGCATCGGCGCGGCCGCGGTGACGGCCCTGGCCCGGTACACGCTGCGGGCCGCCGCGGTCTACGACCCGGACCCGGCCGCCGTCCTGCACAACCTCAACCAGGTCCTCTACCAGGAATATCGGGAGGACGCCCGGTACTGCACCGTCGTCTTCGGCATCCTCACCCCGCGGCCGGGCCGGGACGGCTGCGACCTGGTGATCGCCAGCGGCGGCCACCCCGAGCCGGTGGTGCTGCGCGCCGACGGGACGGCGCACAGCCACCCCACCCGGGGGCGGCTGGTCGGCGTGTTCCCCGACTCGGCGTACACCAACACCACGCTGACCTTAGGGCTCGGCGACACCATCGTGCTCTACACCGACGGCATCACGGAGGCGCGGCGGGCCGGTGATCGCTTCGGGGTGGGCGCCGTGACCCGGTTCGCCGACGGTCTGGCCCCGGCCGACGCCGTCAAGGTGGTCGAGGCGTTCATCGGCCTGCTCGACGATTTCGGCGACGGGCTCGAGGACGACACCGCCGTCATGGCGATCGGCGTGCCGGAGCTTTGTGTCCCCTAGCGAAACGGCGTTTCCTAACGATAGGGTGCCGGGATGGCGGTCACTGGCGAGTCCGAGGAGATCAGACAGGTCACCGTCCACGCCGGCCGGCCACCGGTCACCGTCCGGCGCGGCAGCGGCGCTCCCTTCGGATGGTGGCCGGCGATCTGCGTGGCGCTCGTCGCCGCCATCGACCGGATCGAATACAACCTGCTGGCCGGCGCCCTGCCCGCGATCCAGGAGGAGTTCGGCTTCAGCGACAGCGCGGGCGGCGCCATCGCCACCGCCGGAGCGCTCGCCGCGATCATCCTGCTGCTGCCGGCCGGCAAACTCGCCGACACCGGCAAGCGCACGTGGACCATCGCCGCCATCGTCGCGATCTGGGCGCTGCTCACCGTCGGGACGGGGCTCGCCGGCTCGTACGCGACGCTGTTCGCCGTGCGGGTGCTGCTCGGCGCGGCCGGTCAGCTTTACAACCCGCCGTCGTCCAGCCTGCTCGGCGACCTCTACCCCGGTCCGGGACGGGCGCGGGCGTACGGCTACGAGCGGATGGCGTATTTCGCCGGGCTCCCGATCGGTGTCATCGCCGGCGGCGCCCTCGCGCAGACGGTCGGCTGGCGCACCGGCTTTTTCCTGATCGCCGTCCCCGGCGTGATCATCGCGCTTCTGGTGCTCACGGTCCGCGAGCCGGTCCGGGGCGTCGGCGACGAGCTTTCCTTGTGGTACGGCGACACGGCCACCGCCTCGCCCGAGGCGCCGCCACCGGCGCTGCCGATGCGGGAACAGCTGACCATCCTGCTGCGCATCCGCACCCTGCGCTCGGTGATCACCGGCCTGAGCATCCTGTTCTTCGGCCTCGGCGGCCTGTTCTTCTGGATGCCGTCGTTCTACGCCCGCGAGTTCGACCTGCCCGAGGCGTCGGCCGCGGCCGTCGGGGGAGGGGCCGGCCTGGTCGGCATCGTCGCCGGCATCCTGGCCGGCAGCTGGCTCGGCGACCGTCACCACGAGCGGCGGGTGGCGATCGGCGGCTGGTCGCTGCTGGCGGGCACGGTGTTCCTGGCCGGCGCGGTCAGCGTGCCGGTCCTGGTGCCGCAGGCCATCTGCTTCACGCTGGCCAACGCGGGTTTCGCCGGGGCCATCGCGAACCTGACCGCGGCCAACGCCGACGTGGTGGCGGCCCACCGCCGGGGCCTGGGCTTCGCGGTGCTGCAACTGCTGGTCACGCTGGGCGGCGCGCTCGGGCCGTGGCTGATCGGCATCGCCTCCGACGCGACCGGGTCGCTGCGGTGGGCGTACACCGTGGTGCTGTTGCCCTTGATCGTCGGAAGCCTGATCGTCCTGCGCGGGCAGCGCACGTACGGGGAGGATGCGGCCGCCGCCCTCGGCGCCCCACCAGCAGACCGATAAAGTCAGGACCATGGGCGTACGGTTCGAGATCCTCGGCCCGGTCCGCGCCTACCGGGACGCCGCTCCGGTGGATCTCGGACCGGTCAAGCAGCAGGCGCTGCTGGCCATGCTGCTCCTGCGCGAGGGCCGCCCCGCGCCCCTGCCCGAGATCGTGACGGCGTTGTGGAGCGGCGACCCACCCCCGAACGCGACGGAAGCGGTATATCGCTTCATCGGAAACTTGCGCCGAGCCTTGGGCCCGTCCCTGATTGTCCTGACCGAAGCCGGCTACGCCTTGCACCCCGACGAGGGCGCGGTGGACGCCCACGCGTTCCGGGCCGCGGCGACCACCGGCGACACGACCCGAGCGTTGTCACTGTGGCAGGGCGACCCGCTGGCCGGCCTGACCGGCCCGTTCTTCCAGGCGGCCCGCACCCGCCTGGTCGAGGAACGCGCCCGGCTCCCCCTCGACCCCACCCGGGCCGAGCCCGCATCTCCATCACCGGCCCCGTTCCACGCCGGCACCGAGCCCGCGCGTGTCGACCGCACGCGGGTCGAGTTCGCGTCTCCCTCGGCGGATCCCGCTCGTGCGGCCCCCGCTGCCGCGCGTGTCGATCACTCGCACGATGAGCCCGCGCCGGCGGATCCCGCTCGTGCGGCCCCCGCTGCCGCGCGTGTCGATCACCCGCACCATGAGCCCGCGCCGGTGGATCCCGCTCATGCGGCCCCCGCTGCCGCGCGCGTCGATCGCACCCGCGTCCAGCCGTCACCCCCGCGTGTCGAACGCACCCGTGTCGAGTCGGCGGCCCCGCGTGTCGAACGCACCCGCGTCGAGCCCGGGCCGCCACGTGCCGACCCCGCCCGGGTCGAGCCCTCGCCCGTGCGGCGAGCTGGTGAGGGTGAGGACGGGGAATCCCACTACGGCGAGCCGGTCGACCCCTGGGACGGGCACGATCTCTTTCCGCCCGATCCGGGACGGATCATCTGATCTGGTGCGGTTGGCCGTCCCGATGCCCGGCGCACCCGCAACGCCGGGCGGCCATGGTCTTGGCGGCCTCGCCGGTGCCGTCCTTCGATCGGCCGGGCCGGCGCCGCGCGTGGGGGGCGGCTCGGTGGCCGTCGCCGCGGCAGCGAGCTTGTCCGGCGCGACATCGTTGTCAAGCCGAGTTCGATCGGTGATCCTCGTTATTGATCGAGATGAATTACTCTGACTCCCATGAAGAAGCTGGGACATGCCCGTGCGGCGGTCGCGCTGGTGGCCGCCACGATGATCGCAGCTACCGGCTGCGCCAAGAAGGACACCGGTGGCACCACCGAGAGCGGCGTGGCGCTGGTGAAATCCGGCGTGCTGACCACGTGCACGCACCTTCCCTACGCGCCGTTCCAGTCGAAGGACGACACCGGCAAGGTGGTCGGCTTCGACGTCGCGCTGATCGATCTGGTCGCCACGAAGCTCTCCGTGAAGCAGGAGATCGTGGACACGCCGTTCGAGGGCATCAAGTCCGGTGCCGACCTGAACTCGGGCAAGTGCGACGTGGCCGCGGCCGGTATGACGATCACCGACGAGCGCAAGAAGGTGATCGACTTCTCCGATCCGTACTTCGACGCCACCCAGGCCCTGGCCGTGCAGACCGGTAAAGAGGTCAAGACGCTCGAGGAACTGGTCGGCAAGCGGCTCGGTGTGCAGGGCGGCACCACCGGTGAGGAGTACATCAACGCCCAGGTCAAGGAGAAGAGCCTCAAGATCGAGGTGGTCTCCTACAAGGACCTCGCGGCCCTGCAGCAGGCGCTGGCCACCAACCAGGTCGCGGCCGCCGTCAACGACCTGCCGGTCTGGAACGAGTACATCAAGGCCAACCCGGGCAAGGTCGTCGTCGCGGCCGGGTTCGACACCGGCGAGCAGTACGGCTTCGCCGTCAAGAAGGGCAACGCCGAGCTGCTGAAGACCGTGAACGAGGCGCTTGCGGCTGCTCGCAGCGAAGGGTCGTACGACAAGATCTATAAGGAATGGATCGGCGAGAAGCCGGCCAGTTGATGAAACTCAGCCGCCGCCGGCGACAGCGGCTCGTCCGCGTCGCCGGCTACGTCGTCTTCGCCGCGGCCATCCTGATCGTGGTGGCCGCGGCCGACTGGGACCGCCTGGCCGACGCGTTCTTCCGCGGCGACGTCGCCCGCAGCATGTTCCCCGAGGCGATCACCGTCGCCCTCCGGAACACCATTCTTTACACGCTGCTGGCGTTCGTCTTCGGCTTGTCAGTGGGGCTCGTGCTCGCCCTGATGCGCCTCTCGTCGATCCTGCCGTACCGGTGGGCCGCGACGGCGTACATCGAATTGTTCCGTGGTTTGCCCGCCCTGCTCGTCCTCTTCATGGTCGGCTACGGCGTGCCGCTGGCCTTCCCCGACCGGGAGATTCCGGGCGGGGTGTACGGCTCGGTCACCGTCGGCCTCGGCCTGACCGCCGCCGCGTACATGGCCGAGACCATCCGGGCCGGCATTCAAGCCGTACCCAAAGGTCAGCTCGAGGCGGCACGGACCCTGGGAATGTCGCACACCCGCGCGATGATCTCCATCGTGTTGCCGCAGGCCTTCCGCATCGTCATACCACCGCTGACCAACGAGATCATCCTGCTGACCAAGGACACTTCTCTGGTGTACGTCCTGGGCGTCACCCCGGCCACGATCGAACTGACCAAGTTCGCGGGCGACACCCTCAACACCAAGGTCAACCCGACCCCGCTGGTCGTGGCCGGCCTGCTGTACCTGGTGATCACCCTGCCGCTGTCACAGGTCGTCCGCGTGCTGGAGCGCCGGGCCGCGAGGGAGAGGTGACCGACGATGTCCACCATCGAGATCACTGAGCTGCACAAGTCGTTCGGCAAGCTGGAGGTCCTCCGCGGCATCGACCTGAAGGTCGAACCGGGCGAGGTCGTCTGCGTGATCGGCCCGTCCGGCTCGGGCAAGTCCACACTGCTGCGCTGCGTGAACCTGTTGGAGGAGCCCACGTCGGGCTCCATCCGCGTGGCCGGCGTCGAGGTCACCGACCCCGACACCGACATCGACGAGGTACGTCGCGGCATCGGCATGGTCTTCCAGCAGTTCAACCTGTTCGGCCACCTGACGGTCCGCGAGAACGTGACCATCGCCCAGCGCCGGGTCCTCAAGAGAGGCCGCACGGAAGCCAACCGTGTAGCCACGGCGAACCTCGACCGGGTGGGCCTGACCGACAAGGCGGCGTCGTATCCGGCCCAGCTCTCCGGCGGCCAGCAGCAGCGGGTGGCGATAGCGCGGGCCCTGGCCATGGACCCGAAGCTGATGCTGTTCGACGAGCCGACAAGCGCCCTGGACCCCGAACTGGTGGGCGAGGTCCTGGCCGTCATGCGAGGCTTGGCCGCCGACGGCATGACCATGCTGGTGGTGACACACGAGATGGCGTTCGCCCGAGAGGTCGCGTCCCGGGTCGTCTTCATGGACGCCGGCGTGATCGTCGAACAGGGCCCACCGGCCGAGGTGTTCAACAAGCCACGAGAGCCCCGCACGCGAGAGTTCCTCCACCGGGTCCTGGAGCCCACCCGAGTCAGTGAAACCGAGATCGGCGCTCACCTGACGGATTAGTCCTTGCCGAGCAGCGACTTGGCCCAGCGTCTTGAGCCTTCGGCGGCAGCCGCGCGCGGGGATCAGGGGACGTGCTTTGATCGGCTACTGTTCCGGCGCGATCAAGGGAGGCCAGGATCTTCTTCTTCGAGGGTGAGCGCGCCGGTCTGTCGAAGCCCCGGTCACCGTTGGCCGGCTTCTGGGCGCTGCTGGTCGGCGGCGCTCTGCTGGTGGTGCTGACGGTGGCGCTGCAGCCGATCACCGACGTGCGCGACTGCCGGAACTACAACGCTTCCGGTAACGCCAGTGCTTTCCCCAACGAGATGTGGGACCTGTACTACCCGGCGCTGCTACTGCTCTGGCTGTGGGTGATCATCGTGGAACAGTTGCTCCCGGTGACCTGGAACGGCCGGAGGGCGATTCTGGTCGTCGCCCGGGCGCTCCTCGCCGTCGCGGCTTGTGTGGTCGCTTCCTGCGGTGTGGGCATCAAGATCCTTGGACTCTGCCATTAGGCCGATCCGGATCTCGATGCCCACCGTGCTCGGTCTGGTCCCGGCGGGTTTGCTCGCGCTACCGGCGGCTGCCGGCGATGTTGCCCGCGGATCGAAGACGTTCGCCGAGCAGGTCGGCGGGATGACACGCCGCAGCGAGCGCTTATGACTGCCGGGCGCCTGGCGTCGAGGACCTCATCTCAACGACAGACGGCACGATTGGCGCGACCCGGGGGAAGGAAGCGGCCATGCTCGTCAAGCATCAATCCCTAGAACCCAAGAAGTCTCAGTGGTGCTTCAGCAACGGCGACAGGCCAGGGCCACGGCGAGCACGATGGCGCAGAGTCCGGCGACGATACCGGCGATCGGCAGTGAGCCGGAGTCGAAGAACGCGGCGACCAGCAAGGAGGCGTGCGTCAAGAGCCGCGCGACCGGTGGGTCTCATATTGATTTGTCCGTTCTCGGGGTGCGGGGCAAACTTCGCGGATGATTGAGGTTCGTGTCCTTACTGATGACGACTGGGCGCTGTGGCGGGAGCTCCGGCTCTGCGCGCTGACCGAGGCGCCGTACGCCTTCGGGTCGCGGCTGGCGGACTGGCAAGGCGACGGTGACCGGGAGGAACGCTGGCGTGCACGGCTCGCTGTCCCTGGCTCCTACAATTTGGTGGCGTCGGTCGACGGAAAAGCGGCCGGAATGGCCAGCGGCGTGCTGACCGATCAGGCTGGGACCGTCGAGCTGATTTCGATGTACGTCGCCCCGCACGGCCGCGGTCGCGGACTGGGTGACCTTTTGATCCAGCGGGTGGAGCAATGGGCCCGGCACGCCGGTGCGGCGGAACTGCGGCTGGCGGTGGCGGACGGAAACAACAATGCCTGGGCGCTCTACGAGCGGAACGGCTTCCGCGAGACGGACGAGCAGGGCGACCTCATGCCGGACGGTGTGCGTCGCGAGCACGTCATGGCGAAAAGACTGTCGGGGAAGGGATTCCGATCACGATGTCCTGCGGGCGATGGCTAGCCGGTTCCGGTACTGCTTGGTGACTGCTCCGCTGTAGACGTCGTCGATCAGGTGGGAGATGCACGCGAACAGGTCGCCGCGTGCCTGCGGCGCCATGGCTCGATGGCCGGAGTACGTCATGAGCAGGTTCAGATATTCGGGGGCCGTGTAGGTCTGTTGCCACTCGTAGCGCCGGATTTCGACGGGCCCGAATCGTGCCGATCGATCGAACTCGGCCGCCTCCTCGGGGGTTTCGTCATCGGTTGTCAGGCGCATGCCGGGCGGTGTCGCGGGGTCGAAGCGTTCGTAGCATCGCTGGACGTCGGCGAAGAAGGCGTTCGTCCCGCCGGCGATGTGGTGTGTCGAGACGATGCCGAGGGATCCGCCGGGCCGCAGCAGGTCGGCGGCTCTGGTCATGCGCAACTCCGGGTCGAGCCAGTGGAACGCGGTCGCCGAGAGGATCGCGTCGAAGGTTCCGTCGGCGGCCGGCCAGTCCTCGAAGGCCGCCGCGACGACTGTGACATTCGGGAACCGCGCGAGATTGCGCCGGGCGACGGCGGCCATGTCGGGGCTGAGGTCCATCGCGACGATGTCGTATCCCCGTTGTGCCAGGGGCAGGGTCGCTTGGCCGGTTCCGCATCCGATCTCCAGCACCCGGACGCGTGGACCGAGGTCCGCGAGGGTGGCGAGGTCGGTGAACAGCTGGGCCGGATAGGCCGGACGGCATCGGTCGTAGAGTTCGGCGTCTTGGCCGAATGTGGTGCGCAGGGCTTCCCGGTTGGTGTCGGTCATGGTTGCGGGTCATCCCTTCGAGTCGCGCCTGTGACGCGCGTCACTGTATTCGTCTGAATGGATGGTCATCCCCGAACGAGGTCTGATGTCGGCGATGCAAGGGGGAGTCGTTCATGCTCAGGCCGTATTTTGCCCTGGCGGCGCTTGCCGGAGGGCTGATCAGTGGAATCCCGCCGCGCGGGGGAACTGTGGAGAAGGACGCCTACGGGGTGTCCCATGTGCGAGCCGGTAGTCAGCGGGAACTGTTCTATCTGCAAGGGATGGTGCACGCCGAGGACCGAATGTTCCAGATGGACGTCTCGCGGCGGCGCGCCTCGGGGACTCTGGCCGAACTGATCGGTGGTGGGGCGCTGGCCAGTGATGTTCAGATGCGGACTCTGGGGCTTCGCCGGTCGGCTGCGGGCGGGCTCGGGCTGCTGTCGAAAGAGACCCGGGCTGCCCTGAAGGCGTACGCGGACGGTGTCAACGATTGGCTCGCGCGCGGGAAGCTTCCCGGCCAATATCAGGCCGTGAAGGTCACCAAGGTGGCGCCCTGGACCGAGGTGGACAGTCTTGTCGTCATCAAAGCGCTCGCGTTCAGCCTCTCTTTTGATCTGGACATCGACCGGACCACTGCCGTACGGGCATTCGACGCGGCCGGCAAGGACGGACAGAAGGCTGTCTTCGGGGATCTGATGCCGTTCGCGCCCTTCTCGACCGCCTCGCCGGTGGTCGATTCCGCGACTCGGCCGGGTAGGTCGCCGCAGGTCGACGGTGTGGACCTTCCCGCGTCTGTGGCGACAATGGCGGCCGGCTATCTGAAAGAGGCCGAGCGGGCCCCGCTCATCGCGGCGGCGCTCAACCGGTCGGGGGATCGCGGTTCCAACTCGTGGGTCATCGGTGGACGGCACACCGCCAACGGGCGGCCCATTCTGGCCAGCGATCCGCATCTCAGCATCGACGCGCCGTCCGTCTTCCACCCGATCGATCTGCGGGGTGGTGGCTTCGACGTGCAGGGCGACAGCCTGCCGGGTACACCGTTCGTCATTCTGGGGCAGAACCGGGACATCGCCTACGGTGCGACCCAGCATTTCATGGACGTCACCGACACGTACGTCGAAAAGGTCGAAGCCGACGCCTCCTCGCCCAGCGGGCTTTCGACGGTTTTCCAAGGCCGGCGGGAGGCCGTCACGGCCATTCCGGAGACATTCCGGGTCAACCCTCGGACGGCACCGGACACGCTCGACGTGGTGCCTCCGGGCGGCGCCGTGCCGGCTCGGACGCTCATCGTGCCGCGGCGCAACAACGGACCCCTTCTGACGTACGACCGGACGGCCGGCACGGGCATCTCGGTGCAGTACACCGGGTTCGCGCCGACCGCCGAACTGGAGACGTTCCGGCTGTTCAACCTGGCGCGTGACGTCGGTGACTTCCGCGAGGCGATCCAATATTTCGACGTGGGCGGGCAGCATTTCGTCTACGCCGACCGCAAGGGCACCATCGCCTACTTCACCAACGCCGAGGTGCCCATCCGTGAGGACCTTCAGGCCGGGAAGGTGCGGGGTAATCCGCCCTATCTGCTGCGGGACGGCACGGGCGGCAACGAATGGCTGCCGGTCCGTCATCGGCAACCGCATCAGGCCCTGCCGTACGAAATCGTGCCGTTCGCCGAAATGCCCAAGGTGGTCGATCCGCCGGCCGGGTTCATCGTGTCGGCCAACAACGATCCGACGACCAACACGTTCGACAACGACATGTTCAACCAGCTGCGACCGGGTGGCGGCATTTCGTACCTCAGCTTCTTCCACAACGGTTTCCGCGGCGGCCGCATCACCGACATGGTGCGGGCCGCGGTTCGCGAGGGCGGCGTCACGGCCGGAGACGTCGTCGCCATGCAGGCCGACACGACCGCGCTGGACGCGCAGTATTTCGTGCCGTTGGTGAAGGCCGCGTTCGGCCGTTCGAAGCGCAAGGACGCACGGCTCGCCGAGGCCGTGGGCCGGCTGGGCCGGTGGAACCACACCTTCCCGACCGGTGTTCCCACGGATTACGACGGGGCGCCCAGCGCGCGGGAGATCGAGGACAGCGTGGCCGCCACGATCTACGTGCTGTGGCGGGGCCGGTTCATCACCGAGGTCTTCGACCGGCACCTCGCAGGGCTGCCGACGACCAGTGACTTCCACGCCGTGCAGGCGCTCAAGCGGCTCGTCGAGCGGGGCGGGGTGGGCGAGTCGGGCATCGACTTCTTCGCCGTGCCCGGCATCACCGATCCCACCGCGCGCCGGGACCACCTGATGCTCAAGAGCCTCGGCGACGCGCTGACGCTGGCCGCGAGCGACAACTTCAAGGCGGCCTTCGGCAACTCGGCCGACCAGCGCGACTACCGGTGGGGCAAGCTGCACCGGCTCACGCTGGCGTCGCCGCTCGGCGCGCCGTACTCGGTCCCGTCGTCCGGGCCCGGCATCCCGATCGACGGCGCCGGCAACGTGCCGGACGTGGCCGGTCATCCGCTGCGCGCCGACACGCCAGAGAAGTTCGTCCTCAGCCTCGTGCCGGCCCGCCGGTTCGTGGCCCAGGCCGAGGCGCCCGGCTGGCGGTCGGTGAGCTCGCTGCCCGGCGGGACCAGCGAGGATCTGGGTGACCGGTTCGCCCTGAACCTGCTGCCGGGCTGGCTGGCCAATGAGACGTACCCGGTCGGTACCTGGACCGGATGAGTGATAATCGGGCCTATGCTCGCGAAGCGGATCGTCACCGTCCTGGCCACGCTGCTCGCCATCCCCGGTCTGGGTGCCTGCGGCAGCGTCACCCCGGCCGAGGCGCGCCGGGACGAGCCGGCCGCGATCGCCCCGGTTCCCGCTTCCCCCGGCGTCCGCAGTGTGGTCCACGAGATCAGGGCGGCCGCGCCCCGCAACGTGCCGGCCGCCTTCCCGCTGCCGCCCGGCAGCCGGGTGACCAGCCTGTCCGACCCCGAGTCCGGCGCCTCGTTCGTGCTGAGCGCGCCGGACCCGGAGGCGGTGCTCTCCTTCTACCGCCGCGAGCTCGCCCGCGGCGCCTTCACCCTGGTCGCCGACCGCGCCGCCGCGGAGACCACGAGCCTGGCCTTCCAAGAGGCACAGGGCTGGGCCGGTACGGTCTTCGCGACCACCCACCGCGTGACGGTGGCCGTCAAGCGGGCGTGACGGTGACAGTGACGGTGTGCCATCCGGTGGCCCCGCTGGGGAAGGGCGTGGCCCGTTCCCGGGTCTGCACGGCGCCGTCACCGTCGACGGCGCGGACCGCCAGCGAGTGCGGCCCGGCCGCGGCGTTCCAGCGGTAACGCCACTGCACCCAGGTGTCGGCGGAGGGCACCGGGAGCAGCTCGGCCTCCCGCCAGGGGCCGCCGTCGACGCTGATCTCGACCTTCGTGATGCCGCGGCGCTGGGCCCAGGCCACACCGGCGACGGTGACCGGGCCCGGGGCGAGGCGGGCGAACGGGCGCGGCTTGTCGATGCGGGAGGCGGTACGGACCGTTCCGGCCCGGGCCCAGCCGCGCTCGACCCAGTAGGCGTCGAACGCGGCGAAGGTGGTCAGTTCCAGTTCGCTCACCCACTTGCAGGCGCCGGCGTAGCCGTACAACCCGGGGGTCAGCATGCGCACCGGGAAGCCGTGCTCGGGCGGAAGGGGCGCGCCGTTCATGGCGACCGCCAGCATGGTGTCGCGGCCGTCCAGAGCCGTGGCGACCGGCGTGCCGATGGTCATGCCCTCGGCCGAGCGGGCCACGATCTGGTCGGCGCTGTCGAGCAGGCCGGCTTCCCGGAGCAGAGGGCCCAGGGGTACGCCGAGCCAGCGCGCCGTGCCGATGTAGGGGCCACCGACCTCGTTCGAGACGCAGTTGAGGGTGATGTCCCGCTCGATGAGCGGGCGGCGCAGCAGATCGTCGAGGGTGAGCCGCAGCTCGCGGCCGACCATGCCGTGCACCCGCAGTGACCAGGTGTCCGGATCGATCCGGGGCACGGTGAGCGCCGTGTCGACCCGATAGAAGTCGCGGGTCGGGGTGGCCAGGCCGGGATCCGACGGTTGGGCCGCCGAAGCCGGCGCCGGAAGGCGGAGGTCGGTGCGGACCCTTCCGGCCGTACGCCGGACGAGCAGCGCGCCGCCCTCCGCAAGCACCGCCGCGCCGGCCACGAGCGCCGCTCCCCGAAGAAACGCCCGACGCCCGGGGGAGGGGGGAGCCGCCTGGTTCAGGAGCCACCACAGAGTGGCGCCGGCGATGGTGGCCGCCAGCACCGACGGGCCGGCGTCGGGGAGCGTGCCGGCGGGCCGCGACAGAGCCGCGGCCGCGCCGGCCACCCCGAGCACCGCCGCGCCGGCCGCCACCAGGACGCGGCGGCGCTGCCCGAGGGCGCCGATCAGAGCGGCGAACAGCGCCAGGACCACTCCGACCGACGCCAGCAGCACCGGCTTGTCGTGGGTGCCGAGCTCCCGTACGGCGAACTCCTTCACCGCCGTCGGAGTCGCGTCGATGACCGCGCCGCCCACCACCACGAGCGGCCCGGCCCCGGGCCGGGCCGCGGCCGCGAAAAGCTCCGCGACCGCGACACCGAGACCCGCGGCGAGCACCCCGGCCGCAGCGCCGCGCAGGAGGCCGCGCATCAGCTCTTCGGCATCAGGACGGAGTCGACGATGTAGACGTTGGCGTTGGCGGTCTGCACGTTGCCGCAGATTACCGAGGCCGCGCCGTTCACCGTGAAGTCGGTGCCCGAGCCCGCCACCATCAGGTCCTTGCCCTCCAGCGTCTTGTGGTCGCCGGCCAGGTCGGCCGGCGTCAGCTTTCCGGGCACCACGTGATAGGTCAGGATGTCGGTCAGCGTCTTCTTGTCGGCCAGCACCTTCTTCAGATCGGCCGGCGGGATCTTGCCGAAGGCGTCGTTGGTGGGCGCGAAGACCGTGATCCCGTCGGCCGAGTTGAGCGAGTCGACCAGCCCGGCCTGCTTGACCGCCGAGACCAGCGTCGACAGCAGCGGGTTGCCGGAGGCCGCGGTCGCGACCGGCACCTGCGCCATCGCCTGGAAGCTGCCCTTGTTCGCCGGGTCGGCGGGCACCGCGGCGCAGCCCTCGCCGAAGTTGACCATTGAATCGGACATGCTCGGCGAGGAGGCCGGTGCCGCCGGGGAGGCCGGTGCCGCCGGGGAGGCCGGTGCCGCCGGGGCGGCGGAATCGGTGGAGTCGTTGGAGTCGTTGGAGTCGTTGCCGCAGGCCGCGAGCGAGATCGTGAACAGGGTCGCCGCGGTGAGGGCTACGAGCTTCGGTGCACGCATGGGTTTTACTCCTCCGAATCGGGTTCGTACACCTTTGATTCGGTACGAGGCCTGCGGCGGCTTGGTCGGAGATCAAAGTATTTTCACGAGCGCCTCCGGTGTGGTCGTCGGCGTCCTCGACCCCGGCGCGGGCTCGACCGTCACGCCCACCGCGGACGAGCCGGACAGGCCCTCGACGATGCGCACGGTGGCCGACTGGCCCACCCCGAGCGCCCCGGCCGACGCCGCCCCGCCCGAGCGGATCGTCCAGAGCTGGTAGACCCGCTCCCCGGACGGGGCCGCCGACGCCGCCAGCATGATGACGCCCGCGTCGTTCAGGCGCGAGGTGGCCACGGTGACCCGGCCGCCGCTGCTCAGCGGCTCCTCGCGGACCACCAGGTCGGGGGAGGTGAGGATGGCCCGTACCCGGGCCTCGCCGGCCCGGGCCGCCACGGCGGCCGCGCGCTCGTCGTCGAGCCGATGCTCCTGCACCTGGAAGACGGTTCCGCCGGCCACGAGCACCGCGGCCGCCGCCGCGACCACCGGCCACAGGCGGCGCGTGGTCCGCACCCGGGCCGGCGGCCCGAGCTGACGGGTCCGCCGGATCTCGGCCCGCACCGATTCCCGCAGCCGGGGCGGCGGAACCGACCAGGCGCCGTCGGCCAGCCGGGCGCCCGCCTCGCGCAGCTCTCCCACCTCGGCCCGGCACGCCTCGCACTCGCGCAGGTGCCGCTCGAAGGTGGCCCGTTCGATGTCGTCGACCGCGTCCAGGACGTACGGCCCGACCAGGGTGTGTGCGTCGGTGCTCATGCCGCCACCCCCGCCGAGAGGCAGTCCCGCAGGCGGATCAGCCCGTCCCGCATCCGGGTCTTCACCGTCGCCAGCGGCGCCCCCAGCAGCTCGGCCACCTGCGGATAGGTGTGCCCGTGGTAGTAGGCCAGGGTGACCACCTGCCGTTGCAGCTCGGTCAGGCCGTCCAGGCAGTGGCGCACCTGCCGGCGTTCCAGCCGCACGGCCACCTCGTCCACGACCTCGTCGAACGGCGTGTCGATCGAGGCCGCGCCGACCTTGAGGGTGCGGTCGGCCGACGCCTGTTCCGACCGGATCCGGTCGACGGCCCGCCGGTGGGCGATGGTGAAGATCCACGCGGTCGCCGATCCCTGGCCGGGGTCGTATCGGGCCGCCGACCGCCACACCTCGACCAGCACCTCCTGCGCGACCTCCTCGGCCTGGGCCGGGTCGCGCAGCACCCGCCGGATCAGCCCGTAGACGCGGGCCGCCACCAGCTCGTACAGCCGGTCGAAGGCCTTCTCGTCACCGCGGGCCACTGCCCGGAGCAGGGTGCCGGCGTCCGGCTGCGGTTCCGGGCCGGGCACCGGTGTCAGGTGCTCCGGGCGGCGGCCGATGCCGCGCTCTGCCATGGTGTCGCCTCTCCGCGGATCGAATCTTCCAGAAGGCGATTCGGAGCCATGGCTTCCGCGGATTGGTCACTGTTCACGACGTACGAGTCCTGGAGCTCCGATGGGGTGACGGCCCGGTCGAAGTGCCAGCCCTGGCCCAGGTGCACGCCGAGGCCGGCCAGCGTGGTGGCGTCGTCGGCGGTCTCCACGCCCTCGGCGACGACGACGGCGCCGACCGCGGTCCCGAGGTCGACCAGCGACCGGACCACCACGGGCAGCACGGTGTCGCGGTGCAGGCCGGTGACGATGCTGCGGTCGAGCTTGATGACGTCGGGGCGGGTCGCCACGATGTGGCGCAGCGACGAGTAGCCGGAGCCGACGTCGTCGATGGACAGGCGCATCCCGCGGGCCCGCAACGGCGCCAGCACGGCGTGCAGCGCGTCGTAGTCCTCGACGGGATCGTGCTCGGAGAGCTCCAGCACCACGCGGCTCAGCGGCATCGCGCTCAGGGCCTCCCGGCCCTCGCGGGTCATCAGCGTGCCGGGGGAGATGTTCATCGCGACGTAGCCGGAGACCCGGGTCAGGTGGGCCGCGGCCGAGCGCAGGGCCAGGATCTCGAGCCGGTCCCGCTCGCCGATCAGCTCGGCGTCGGCGAAGCACTCGTCGGGCGGCTGGTTCCACTGGCGCGGGAAGCGGCTCAGCGCCTCCGCGCCCACCCGGCGGCCGGTCGCGAGGTCGACGATCGGCTGCACCAGGACGACCGGGCCGCCGGCGTCGATCAGCGGACGGTAGCGCCGTTCGAGCTCGACGGCCCGGCGGCGCTTGTGCACGTCGGGTTCGATGACGACCGCCGCAGCCTGGGCCAGGACCGCCATCAGCGCCCCGTCGCGGTCGGAGAGCCGGTCGTCGGCGGTGAACCCGCCGGCGCAGAACGTGCCGTACAGGCTGCCGTCGCTGAGCACCACCGGGACCGACACGAAGTTGCGGATGCCGGGCACATGCGCGGCCGGCAGCGTCATCGCCTCGGCGAACTTCGCGGCGTCCGGGATGACCGTAGGCAGGCGCCGGTCGAGGATCGCCTGGCAGAACGAGGTGGGCTGCGCGAACATGATGCCGTCGTGGAACACCTCGGGCTGGTCCGACTCGACCACCTCGAGGTGCTGCGTGATGCCGTCCAGACGGCTCAGGAAGGCGAAGTCGAGCCCCAGCGACCGCCGAGCGGTTCGCAGCAGCTCGGCCACCTGCTCGGCCGCCACGTCACGCTGTCTCATCACGTGCTGCCTCATCGGCTCACCGGCGGGCGACCTGAGAAAAGCGCCTGTGGTCGGGCGCGACAAATCGATCGTCTTCATGTTGTCGGCCGGGCCAAAGACAAGCGGGCCGGGTGATCGGCAGTCTTTCGGCACACGCAGCACGTGGAGGCACTATGAAGGCTTTGCGATGCGCGGCCGCGGCGGGAGCTGTGGTGCTCCTGGCCGCCTGCGGTGACGACGGCGGCGGCGGGCCTGGCGGGGGCCGGCCGGTCGACGGCAAGACGTTCACGATGGCGGTGGCGGGTGACCCCGGCAACCTCGATCCGCATTTCACCTCTCTGTCGGTCACCGGGCAGGTCGACCGGTTCCTCTACGACTCGCTGCTCGGCTTCGAGCCGGACGGCAAGATCCGGCCCGGGCTGGCCGAGAAGTGGGAATCGACCAGCACGACCGCCGCCTTCACCCTGCGCAAGGGTGTGACCTGCGCCGACGGGACGCCGCTGACGGCGGCCACGGTCGCCGCGAACATCACGTTCGTGGGTGACCCCAAGAATTCCTCGACCCGGATCGGCCTGTACGTCCCGGCGGGTGCCAAGGCCACCGCGGACGACACGGCCGGCACGGTCAGCGTGACCTCGCCGACCCCTGACGCGTTCCTGGAGCGCAACCTCGGCGCCCTGCCGATCGTCTGCGCCAAGGGCATGGCCGACCGTACGAAGCTCAAGCAGTCGTCCGACGGCGCCGGCCTCTACACGGTCACCGAAGCCGTTCCCGACGACCACTACACGCTGACCCGGCGCAAGGACGTGACCGGCCCGGTCGGCCTTCCGGAGAAGGTCGTCATCCGGGTCATCACCAACGAGACCACCACGGCCAACCTGTTGCTGTCGGGTGAGATCAACGCGGCCCGCTTCACCGGCCCGGACAGCCAGCGGCTCCAGGGCGACGGCTTCCTCAAGCGCGACGTGCTCGCGCCGACCGGCGAGATCTGGTTCAACCAGAAGAAGGGCCTGCCCACCGCCGACCCGGCCGTCCGCACAGCGCTGATCCAGTCGCTCGACCTGAAGCAGATGCAGCAGGTCTTCACCAGCGGCCGCGGCGGCACCCCGACCGGCCTGGTGGCGCCGGCCAACACCCCGTGCGAAGGCGACAACGTGACCGGCAACCTGCCGGGCTTCGACGCCGCCGCGGGCAAGGCGGTCCTGTCCGGGAAAGCCCCCAAGCTCACAGTGGTCTGGGGCGCCACCGGCGCGGCCGGTGCTCAGGCCGCCGCCGAGCTCCTGCAGCAGCAGTGGCAGGCCGCGGGCGTCCAGGTCGAGCTGAAGTCGGTCACCACCACCCAGGTCGCCCAGATCGCGGCCGGTCAGCTCGCCTGGGACGTGGCGATGTTCCCGATCGGCGTGACCCTGCCCAGCCAGCTGGTGCCGTTCCTGTCCGGGCCGACGCCGCCGGCCGGCGCCAACTTCGGGTCCTTCGACAACAAGGCGTACACCGATGCCGTGGCCGCCGCCCAGAAGCTCACCGGGGACAGCGGCTGTCCACAGTGGGACGCGGCCGAGAAGGCCGTCATCAAGAACCTGGATCTGGTGCCGTTCGCCAACGCCAACCTGCCGGTCGTGGCCCGCGGCGCCGACCTCGCGCTGACCGAGGCCGACATCGATCCGGCGTCGATCCGCATGCTGGGCTGAACCGTGGACGCCACCTGGACGCGGTTCGGCGCCCGCCGGGCGGGACGGCTGCTGCTGTCGGTCTGGGTGCTGGTGACCGCGGCCTTCCTGATGATCCACGTGCTGCCGGGCGACCCGGTCCGCGCGTCGCTCGGCCCCACCGCCCCGCTCGCGCTGATCGAGCAGCGGCGCGAGGCGCTGGGGCTCGACGATCCGCTGTGGCGGCAGTACGTGGACTACCTCGGTCACCTGGTGACCGGCGACCTCGGCGTGTCGATGACCTCGGGCCTGCCGGTGGACGAGGTGATCTCGTCGCGGCTCGGATCGACCGTCGAGATGGCGTTGCTGGCGTTCGCGGTGGCCGTGCTCATCTCGGTGCCGCTCGGCCTGCTCATGGCCGTGCTGGCCCGCGGCAACAAGAACCGCGACTGGTTGCTGACGTCGACCGGCGTGGTGGTGGCGACCATTCCCGAGTTCCTGATGGCGGTCGGACTGGTCTTCGTCTTCAGCGTCCAGCTCGGATGGACGCCGGTCGCCGGGCGGTCGGGCCCCACGTCGTACATCCTGCCGGTCCTGGCCCTGGCCATCGGCCCCGCCTTCATGCTGGCCCGGATCATCCGGGTGGAACTGCTCGCGGTGCTTCAGGCCGATTACATCCGTACGGCCCGGGCCAAGCGCCTGCGGCCGGCGGCGATCTATCTGCGGCACGCGCTGCCGAACGCCCTGACGGCCACCCTGACCGTCGGCGGCCTGCTGCTCGGGGCGCTGGTGGCCGGCACCGTGCTGATCGAGAACATCTTCGCCTGGCCCGGGCTGGGCGGCACGATCGTCCAGTCGATCCTGGCCAAGGACTATCCGACCGTGCAGGGCGTGGTCCTGGTGTACGGGATCGGCGTGCTCCTGATCAACCTGGTGGTGGACGTGGCGCTGGCCGTGCTCGACCCGCGCTCGGCGATCCGGGAGAGCTGATGGCGTTTCTGAGGAAGCCGCTCGGCGCGAGCGCCGCGGTGCTCGTGGTCCTGGTTCTGGGGCTGGCCGTGGTGGCGCCTCTGCTGTGGCAGGAGCGGGCTGACGCCGTACAGCCGAACGAGATCCTGCAAGGTCCGTCGGCGGCGCACTGGGCGGGAACCGATCTGCTGGGGCGCGACATCCTGGCCCGCGTGCTGGTGGCGACGCGGCTGTCGGTCGGGCTGGCGCTGCTGGCGACCGGGATCGGGGTGGGCACGGGCCTGCTGCTCGGCACGGCGCCGACGCCGCTCGGGCGGCGGGCCGGACGGGTGATCGGCGCGGTCATCAACATCGCGGTGGCCTTCCCGACGCTGCTGCTGGCGCTGTTCTTCGCGGTGATCTTCGGAGTGGGCGCGAAGGGGGCGGTGCTGGCGATCGGCTTCGCGACCGCACCGGCGTTCGCCCGGCTCACGCAGACGCTGGCCGCGACCCTCTCGGGGCGTGACTTCATCGCGGCGGCGCGGGTGGCCGGTGTGGGCCGCGTCCGCATCCTGCTGCGGCACGTGCTGCCGAACATCGCCGAGCCGCTGGTCGTGTCGGCGACGATGGCGGCCGGGAGTTCGCTGCTGGCCTTCGCGAGCCTGTCGTTCCTCGGGCTGGGGGTGCAGGCGCCCGGCTACGACTGGGGGCGGCTGCTCGGTGAGGGGCTGGCCCAGATCTACATTCATCCGGCGGGGGCGCTGGCCGCTGGTGCCGCCGTCATCCTCGCCGCGATGGCGTTCAACCTGACCGGTGAGGCGGTGGCTCGGTCGATTGTCTCGATAAATGTGGACAAATCGCGCACGCCGATAGCGGCGGCACCCGATTTGCCGGCCGAGGAGGCATTGCTTCGCGTGGCCAACCTTCGGGTGAGCTACGGCGACGTGACCCCGGTCCGGGGTGTGAGCCTCACCGTGGGCGCCGGCGAAGCGGTCGGCATCGTGGGCGAATCGGGCTCGGGCAAGAGCCTGACCGCCCTCGCCATCGCCCAGCTGATCGAGTCGCCGGGTCGCGTCCAGGCCGACCGGCTCGACTTCCTCGGCCGGGACCTGCGCCACGGCGACCACCGCACGCTGCTCGGCACCTCGCTGGCCATGGTCTTCCAGGACCCGATGACCTCGCTCAACCCCACCCACAAGGTGGGCCGCCAACTGGCCGAGGTCGTCCGCGAGCACCAGGGCGCGACCCGGGCGGCGGCCTGGCGCCGGGCCGTCGACCGGCTTGCGGCCGTACGGATCCCGGACGCGGCCCGCCGCGCCCGCCAGCTCCCGCACGAGTTCTCCGGCGGCATGCGGCAACGGGCGATGATCGGCATGGGTGTGATGGCGAGCCCGCGGCTCATCATCGCCGACGAGCCGACCACCGCCCTCGACGTGACCGTGCAGCGGCGGGTGCTCCAGCTGCTGGCCGACGTCCGGGCCGCCGAGGGGGCCGCCCTGCTGTTCATCAGCCACGACGTCACCGTGGTGGGCCAGGTCTGCGACCGGGTGCTCGTCATGTACGCCGGCCGGGTGGTCGAGGACCTGCCCACCTCCTCGCTGGCCGGGGGCGCTCTCCATCCGTACACCCAAGCTCTGGTCTCGGCCGTTCCCGACATGACCACCGACCGCGACCGGCCGCTCGCGGTGATCCCCGGACGCCCGCCGGATCCCCGCGCGCTGCCCTCCGGCTGCGCCTACGCCCCGCGCTGCCCGCTCGCCACCGACCGGTGCCGCTCGGAGGATCCCACCCTGACCGCGTACGACGACGGCCGCCGCGTCGCCTGCTGGCACGCCGAAGCCCATCTGGAAGGAGCATCATCGTGACACAGTGGACCGATCGTCTGGCCGAGCTCGCCTCGCGCCACCACGTGCCGGGCGCGACCCTCGGCATCTCCCACCAAGGGCAGCAGACCGAGGCCGCGTACGGGGTTCTGAACCTTCGCACCGGTGTCGAGGTGACCACCGACTCGCTGTTCCAGATCGGCTCCATCACCAAGGTCTGGACCGCCACCCTGGTCATGCAGCTGGTCGCCGAAGGCAAACTCCAGCTCGACGCCCCGCTGGTCGAGGTGATGCCCGAGCTGCGCCTGAGCGACCCCGGCGTCACCGCCAAGGTGACCATGCGCCACCTGCTCACCCACACCAGCGGCATCGACGGCGACGTCTTCACCGACACCGGCCGCGGCGACGACTGCCTGGAGAAGTACGCGGCCGGGCTGGCCGAGGCGGCCCAGAACCATCCGCTGGAGGCCACCTGGTCGTACTGCAACTCGGGCTTCTCCCTGGCCGGCCGCGTGATCGAGAAGCTCACCGGCACCACCTGGGACGCCGCCCTGCGCGAGCGGATCATCGGGCCGCTCGGGCTCGAGCACACCGTGACCCTGCCCGAGGAGGCGCTGATGCACCGCGCCGCCGTCGGGCACGTCACCAACGACGGCGAGCAGGCCGTGGCGCCGGTCTGGGGCATCCCGCGCTCGGCCGGCCCGGCCGGCGCGATCGTGTCCACAGTGGGCGACGTGCTGCGGTTCGCGCTGTCGGGAATGCACCCCGAGATGGCCGAGCATCAGGTCGACCTGCCGGACACGCACCTGCTGGGCGACTCGTGGGGCCTCGGATGGGAACGCCTGAACTGGGGCGGCCACCGCCTGATCGGGCACGACGGCAACACCATCGGGCAGGCCGCGTTCCTGCGCGTGCTGCCCTCCCAGGGGCTGGCGGTCACCCTGCTGACCAACGGCGGCAACGGGGCCAAGCTGTACGAGGAGCTGTTCCGGGAGATCTTCGCTTCACTGGCCGAGGTGCCGGTGCCGCATCCGCTCGGGCCGCCGGCCACACCCGTCGAGGTCGACATCACCCCGTACGTGGGCGTCTACGAGCGGGCCAGCATCCGCCAGGAGGTGCGGCCCGACGGGGTGCTGCGGGTGAGCGTGACCGGGCCGATGGCCGAGGTGCTCCAGGAGAAGCCGGTCGACTACTCGATGGTCGCCGTCGGGCCGGACCTGTTCGTCTGCCGCGATCCGGAGACCGGCAACTGGATTCCGGCCACCTTCTACGAGCTGCCCACCGGCGAGCCGTACCTGCACTTCGGCGCCCGGGCCACCCCGCGATGCGCGAGCTGACCTTCGAGGACGTGACCGTCCGGTTCGGCTCCCGCCGGCACGGCACGGTCGCGGTCGACGGCGTCGACCTGGTGGTGCCGGCCGGGCAGGTCGTCGGCCTGGTCGGCGAGTCCGGCTCGGGCAAGTCCACGCTGGCCCGGGCCGCCGTCGGGCTCGTCCCGCTCACCAGCGGCCGGATCCTTCCCGTCCCGCGCGGGGGCGGCCCGGTGCAGATGGTCTTCCAGGACCCGTACTCGGCCCTCGACCCGCGCATGACCGTCGGAGCCTCGATCGCCGAGGTCGCCCGGGGACGCACGGACGTGGCCCATTTCCTCGACCTGGTCGGCCTCCCGCCGGACCGGGCCGGGGTGCGCCCCGGCGTGCTCTCCGGCGGTCAGCGGCAGCGGGTGGCGCTGGCCCGAGCGCTGGCCGCCCGCCCCGAGGTGATCGTGGCCGACGAGATCACCTCGGCCCTCGACGTCTCCCTCCAGGGCGCCGTCCTCAACATGGTCCGCGACCTGCAACGCCGGATGGGCCTCACGATGCTGTTCATCTCGCACAACCTGGCCGTGGTCCGCTATGTCAGCGACATCGTCGCCGTCATGCGCGAGGGCCGGATCGTCGAGTGCGGACCGGTCTCCCTGCTGGAGGAGCCGAGCCACGAGTACACGCGAGAGCTGCTGGATGCCGTCCCGCGCCCCTAGGCTGGCCGGCATGAGCCAGCAACCGCGGGCCAGCCTCGGCCGGGTCCTCGACGACCTGGGCGCCACGCTGCTCGACCTGGTGCACGGGGACGTGAGTTCGCCCGAGCCGATCGCCGGCATCGCCATCCACGACCCGTTCGACGAGCCGCATCTGCCCACCCCCGCGCTGGTGCTGGGGGTGGGCCTGCGGTCTCCGGAGGAGATCGCGGCGCTGCTGCGCGCGCTGGGCGGTCAGGCGGCGGCTGCTTTGGTCGTACGGGCTCCGGTCGCGGCCACGGAAGAGGTCCGCGCCGCCGCCGACGAGTCCGGGGTGGCCCTTCTGGCCCTGACCAGAGGCGCGTCCTGGGCGCAGTTGGCGGCTCTGCTGCGCTCGATGCTCAGCCAGGGCGACGTGGGCGGCCCCGAGACCCTCGGCGGCCTGCCCTCGGGCGACCTGTTCGCGCTGGCCAACGCGGTGGCCGCCCTGGTCGACGCGCCGGTCACGATCGAAGACCCCGACTCGCGGGTGCTGGCCTTCTCGGGCCGCCAGGAGGAGGCCGACGAGTCACGGGTGGAGACCATCCTGGGCCGCCAGGTCCCGGAGCGTTTCGCCCGCCTGCTCACCGTCGCCGGCGTACACCGGGACCTGCACCGAAGTTCCGAGCCGGTGTACGTGACCCCGCCGCCCAGCGGCGCCGACGACTTCTCGGTGCCGCGGGCCGCCGTGGCCGTCCGCGCCGGCGACGAGTTCCTCGGCTCGATCTGGGCGGCGGTGCGCGAGCCGCTCACCCCCGACCGCTCGCGAGCCTTCAGCGACGCCGCCAAGTTGGTTGCCCTGCACCTGCTGCGCTTGCGGGCGGGCGCGGACGTCGAACGCCGCCTGCGCACCGAGCTGGTCGGGACCGCGCTGGAGGGCGGACCCGGCGCCCGGGAGTCACTGGCCCGCCTGGGCCTGGCCGACCAGCCGCTGGTGGTGCTGGCCCTGGCCCCGGCCGCGGTGGAGTCGGCCGCCGACCGTTCCGGCCTGGCCGCCGACCGCCAGCGCCTGGCCGACGCGCTGGCCATGCACTTGAGCGCGGTCCACGCGGGAAGCGCGGTCGCGTTGCTGGGCGACGTGGCGTACGGCCTCTTGCCGGCGATGACCGAGGAGAGGGCGGTCAAGGTCGCCACGGAGTTCCTGGACCGTGTCGGCGACCGGGTGCCGGCCCTGGTCGGGGTGAGCCCAGCCGCCCCTTCCGTGGCGACGATCCCCGCCGCCCGCGCCAGCGCCGACCGGGCCCTGAGGGTGCTGCACTCCGGTTGTGGCCGCCGGGTGGCCCGCCTGAGCGACGTCTACACGGCGGCACTGGTCCTGGAGATGCGCGACTCGGTGGCAGCCCGAGGCGACACCCCCACCGGCCCGCTGGCGAAACTGCTGGCCTACGACGCCGAACACAACGCCGACCTGGTCGAAACCTTGTCCGCGTGGCTGAACGCCTTCGGCGACGCGGTGGCGGCCGCGGCCGCCCTGCATGTCCACCCGAACACGTTCCGCTACCGCTTGCGCCGCCTGGCCGAGGTGGGCGACCTGGACCTGTCCGACCCCGAGGCCCGCTTCGACGTCATGCTCCAACTGCGCCTGTTTCCTTGAGGGCCTAGTTGTCCGTCGTGACGACGGTGACGGCGGCTGCGGCGGTTGCCGCGGCTATTGCGGCGGCCGTTCGGGTCACGGCGGTGTTCACGGCCTCGGCGCCCCAGTGGCCCTGCTCGAGTTCCTTGGCCCGCTTGATGACCGGGGACGACCAGGCCAGTTGCGGCCGTAGCAGGGGCAGCGCGCCGCTCGACGAGAGCAGGGCGATGAGCGCGGCCGTCCGGGCGTCGGGCTGTGCCCCGTCGACCAGGACCCCGCGGATGCGGTCGCGCAGGACGGGCTCGTGGTCCGAGTCCGTGGCCGGCAGCATGGTCATCTTGAACAGGCCCAGCACGCGCTTCTTCTCGCGGCGGATCAGGCCGTGCCCGATCAGCCGCTCGACGACCGGGTCCCAGAGCTTTCCGCCGATCGACAGCAGCAGCGTCTGGGCGGCGCGCGGCTTCTCGGCCACCTTGTCGTACGCCTCCTGCAGCAGCTGATCGCCGAGCGGGCCCTTGCCCGTCGCGTACACCTTCCGCCCGTCGGTCTCGACCCGGCCCAGCAGGGCCAGCTCGACCAGCACGGCCCCGCCCAGCGCGTAGGGCAGGGTCCCGGCCGCGGCCGGCGTCCCGGTCTCGTCGTCCAGCAACAGCAGCATCAGATCTTCGACCAGGAGCATCTCTCACAGCCAATCGTGTTCGCGGGCGTACCGGGCCGCCTCGTGGCGGGTCTGAGTCTGTGTCTTCTGCATGGCGCTCGACAGGTAGTTGCGGACCGTCCCGGGCGCCAGGTGGAGCCGGGCGGCGATGTCGGCCACCGAGTAGCCGTCGCCGGTCACCCGCAGCACGTCCAACTCGCGCTCGGTGAGCGGGCAGTCGTCGATGACGGCCAGGGCCGAGACGTCGGGGTCGATCCATCGTTTGCCCGAGTGCAGGGTGGCGATGACCGTCGCGATGTGTGCCGGCTCGGCCGACTTGCTCACGAAGCCCTGCACACCCAACTTCAAGGCCTTCCGCAGTACGCCCGGACGGGCGTGCCGGGTCAGCATGAGGATCACTTGCGCGGGGCGGGCCCGGCGGATCTCGGCCACCGCCCCGAGCCCGTCCACGTTCGGCATCTCCAGGTCGATCACCAGCACGTCCGGCTCGTGCCGCAGCGTGGCCGCGACGGCCTCCCGCCCGTCCGAGGCCTCGGCCAGCACGGTGATGTCGCCTTCCAGCGGCAGCAGGGCCGCCATCGCCTTGCGCAGAAGGGCCTCGTCGTCGGCCAGCACCACCCACGTCACCGCACACCCCCGTTCACCGCGGGGAACACCGCGGCCGTCGTGAACTCGCCGGCGTCGACCGCCACGGACAGTTCTCCTCCGTCGCTCGCTATTCGTTGCCGCAGGGCCGAGAGCCCGCGCAGTTCGAGCGGCCCGTTGCCCGGGGCGCCGTCGTTGACGATGGTGATGCCCGACGCCGCCAGCGTGATCCGCACCCGGGTGGCCTGCGCGTGCCGCAGGATGTTGGTCGTCGTCTCCCGCAGCACCTGGCCGAGCATCTCGCTCACCCGCGCGTCCGCCTCCGACTCGCGCGTGACACGCACCCGGATCCCGGCCGCCTCGAACAGGTTCTTCGCGTTCTCGAGCTCGGCCGACAAGTTCAGCCGCCGTTGGGCGTACGCCAGCTCCTTGGTCTGCTGAATGGTGTCGCTGACCAGGCCGTGGATCTCACGCAGCTCCTCCTCGGCCCGGGCCGGGTCGCTCTGCACGAGCTTGCAGGCGAGCGCCGCTTTCAACTTCACCACGTGCAGCGTGTGGCCCTGGATGTCGTGCAGGTCGCTCGCGAAGCGCACGCGTTCACGGATGACGGCCAGCTCGGCCTCGCGTTCCCGGGACACTTCCAGCTCCTGCACGATGTCGTAGAACCTCTCGCCGGCGAAGGAGAGCACCATGACCACCGCGGTCAGGGCGGACGGGACCAGGACGTAGTCGATCAGCACATCGCCGGTCCCGACCAGCAGGCGGCCGGCACCCACCCCGGCGACGTAGACCAGCACGGCGGCCGCCGCCGCGTACTTGTGGCGCGGCAGCCGCGGCAGGGCCAGCGAGGCCACGCTGATGAATCCCCAGTACGCGTTGGGGCTGGCCACCAGGAACACCCCGGCCGGCCAGACCGCGGCCGCCACGATCAGGCACGGCCAGGCCACCCGGCCGATGTCGTTGGCCGTCCACCGCTCGAAGGCCACCAGCGCCGCGATCGCCCCCGGGGCCAGCACGAGCGCGTGCCACCAGGAGCGCACGTCGACCGCCACCACGACCACCGCCGCCAGCACGATCGGCGGCAGCGCGGTGTAGAGGTTGAGGCGGCGCAGGCGTCCCTGGGTGGCCTCGGTGATGCGCAGCGATCTTGCCTTCACCCTCCCAGTATTCGTGCCGATCGCGGCGGCCAGTAGTGACACCACGTCATATCCGGTTGATGACACGGCGACACTGAACGGACGGGTGGGGTCGCTGGTGTCATCGAGTCATGCCGACAACGCCAGTCATCGAAGTCGACCATCTCAACCTGAAGTACGGCGACTTCCACGCCGTACGGGATCTCTCGTTCGAGGTCCGCCCCGGTGAGCTGTACGCGCTGCTGGGCACCAACGGGGCCGGGAAGACGTCGGCCCTGGAGACCATCGAGGGGCACCGGACCGCGACCTCGGGCACGGTCCGGGTGTTCGGGCACAGCCCGCGCGACCGCGCCGCCGTCCGCCCCCGGATGGGCATCATGCTCCAGGAGAGCGGCTTCTCGCCGGACCTCACCGTCCGCGAGTCGGTCGGCCTGATCGGCCGGCTGACCCGGCGGACGGACGACGTGGACCGGGTCATCGACGTGGTCGAGCTGACCCGCAAGGCGGGCACGCTGGTCGGCCAGCTCTCCGGCGGCGAGAAGCGCCGTCTCGACTTCGCCACGGCCGTCTACGGCACCCCCGAGCTGATCTTCCTGGACGAGCCGACCACCGGCCTGGACATCCAGTCCCGCGACGACCTGTGGACCGCGGTCGACCGGCTCCGCGAGAACGGCTCGACCGTCGTGCTGACCACGCACTACCTGGAGGAGGCGCAGCAGCGGGCCGACCGGATCGGGCTGATGCACCAGGGTGTCCTGCGCCGCGAGGGCACGGTCACCGAGCTGACCCGTACGCTGCCCGCCGTCATCAACTTCACGCTGGCGGCTCCCGCCCCCGCCTTGCCCTTGCCGGCCTCCCCGAACGCCGGCGGGTCGGTCCGCGTCGAGACCTTCAACCTTCAGAAGGACCTGCACACGCTGCTGGCCTGGGCGCAGGACCACACCGTCGACCTGCGGGATCTGTCAGCCGGGCCGACCCGGCTCGACGACGTCTTCCGTGCCATCGAGTCCTGAGGAGCTTTCCGTGTACGCCATCGCCCGTTCCGAACTGGTCCAGATCTTCCGTAACCGCCTGGTGCTGGTCACCAGCCTCATCATCCCGGTCGCGGTCAGCGCGTTCTTCATCTACCGGCACGAGGAGTTCGCTCAGGCCGCCACCCTCGGTTACATCGCCGCGATCGTCATGTTCACCGTCGGCGCCTTCGGCCTCTACGCGTCGACCGTGACGACGCTCGCCTCACGCCGGCAGAACCTGTTCCTGAAACGCCTGCGCTCGACCGCGGCCGGCGACGCCGGCATCCTGGCCGGCCTGGTCGCCCCGGCCACGGTCATCGCGCTGATCCAGCTGGCCGGCATCCTGACCGCCTTCGGCGTGGTGGCCGGCCGCCCCGACAACATCCCGCTGCTGATCCTGGCCGTCCTGGGCACGGTGGCCATGATGATCGCCCTGGCCCTGGCCACGGCCGGCGTCACCAACTCGCCCGAGCACGCCCAGGTCACCACGCTGCCGGTCAGCCTCGGCGTCATCGCCGTGGCCAGCTGGGTCGGCATCACCGGCACGGAGAGCCAGGAGCTGCTCAAGCGCCTGCTCCCCGGCGGCGCCGCCACCGAACTGATGCTCAACGCCTGGAACGGCGGCGTCGCCCTGTCCGACTCCCTGCTCCTGCTGGCGCCCACCTTCGCCTGGGTCGTGATCGCGGTCTCGTTCGCCCGCCGCATGTTCCGCTGGGAGCCCCGCCGCTGACAGCTCTCAGTTCACCGCGCGCAGGCCGTTCCGGGGATAGACGAGTGCGCGCAATGTGTTCTCGGCCTGGGCGTCGGCTGGGGTGATCACTGAGAGGCGCTGTTCGGAGCCGTCCTGGACGGCCAGGACGTCGTAGCGGACCGTCATCACGCCGCCGGTGGGGTGGAGGACCCGTTTGGTGCCGTTCGTGCGCTCCTGCACCGTCTGGTCGTCCCACCAACCGGCGAACTCGGGGCTCTGCCGGCGCAGGCCGTCGATCAGGGATCGGAGGCGGGGGTCGCCGGGGTGCCGGGCCAGGTTGGCGCGCAGGTTGCCCACGTGTTCGCGGGCTATCCGGGTCCAGTCGAGCTGGAAGGCCCGGGCGCCGGGGTCGAGGAAGAGCGGCTCCGCCGTGTTGGTGCCGACGGCGAAGCCGGGGCCGAACAAGGCCACCGCAGCCGCGTTGTGGGCCAGCACGTCGAACCGGAAGTCCAGGATCCAGGCCGGGGTGGTCGGCATGCTGTGCAGCAACGCCCTCAGCGACTCGCTGGCCGGGGCCGGCACGTGGCGGGACGGTGGGGCCTCGCCCCGGGCTATCAGGTGCAGGTGGTGACGTTCGGCCTCGGTCAGTTTCAGGGCCTGGGCCAGCGCGTCCAGGACGGCGGCGCCCGGAACACCGACCCGGCCCTGCTCCAAGCGGATGTACCAGTCGATGCTGACCGCGGCGAGCTGGGCGACCTCCTGGCGCCGCAGGCCCGGTGTCCGGCGGGGGCCCGTCTCCGGCAGGCCCACGTCGGCGGGACGTACGCGCGATCGCATCGCTCGCAGGAAGGCGGACAGCTCGGGTCGGGCGGGCGGCATCGTTACAGTCTGCTCCGGGCCGCGGCCGTACGTCATGTGGTGAAGGTGGCACTCCGGGCACCAGGATGCGGAAGATCTTCCTGCCCGGGGCGGCCGGTCGCAGGCTCAGTGGTGTTCGGAGAGCAACCACTGAGAAGGAACGTCATCACATGACTGCCACCAACCCGTTCACCCGTCTCCCGCAGGTGCCCAGCTTCGACGTCACGAGCGATGCCGCCGTCGACGGGAAGGCCCTGCCGCCGGCCCAGATGTCCGGCGCCTTCGGGGTCCCCGGCGGCCAGGACGTCTCGCCCGGCTTGAGCTGGACGGGCGCCCCCGAGGGCACGAAGAGCTTCGCGGTGACCGTTTTCGACCCGGACGCGCCGACGATGTCGGGCTTCTGGCACTGGGCCGTGGCCAACATTCCGGCCGCGGTGACCGCGCTCCCCGCGGGGGCGGGCGACAGCACGGGCTCGGGGCTGCCGGAGGGAGCGGTCCAGCTGTCGAACGACGCCGGACTGCGGCAGTACGTCGGTGCGGCCCCGCCCGCCGGCCACGGCGAGCACCGCTACTTCATCACCGTGCACGCCCTCGACGTCGAGGACATCGGGGTGCCCGCCGGGGCCACGCCGGCCCTGCTCGGTTTCACCATGACCGGCCACATCCTGGGCCGCGCCACGATCGTGGCCACGGCCGAGACGCCCGCCGCCGGGTGACGCGGCAGTGACGCCCGTGCGACGGGGGCGATGGGATCGTGGGCCGACGAACTGTGCGTAGTGAAAGCGTCGGATGCCTGTTCCTGTGAAGGTTCGCGCGCCACGGCCGGCGACCGTGCCGGCCGTGGAGCCGACGCTGGACAGCCGCCGGTCGCCCGGCGGACGGCAGGCGACCACGGCCGAGGTGGTCCGGGCGTTCGGCGGCAACGCGGCCGTGTCGGCGGCGGGGGGAAGCTGGCCGGGCCAAATGCTGCTGGCCGGCCAGAACCTGGTCGGAAACCAGGCGGTGGCCACGCACGGCGGCACACTCCCAGCCCCGGGAGCGCCGTCTAGCAAAGCGCCGCCTGTCAAGCCGCCGGCCAAGGCGATTCCCCCGGCCGCCGTCAAACCCGAGCAAAAGGACCAGGGCGCGGCCACGCCGGAGGGCCAGGACGGCAAAGCAGCGGCGAAGAAGGAGACCGCCGGACCTCGTACGCCCGGAGCCGATCCGAAATTCCAGGCACTGCGCAAAGACGTACGAGCCAAGAAGCACCGAGTCGCCTCCAGCCACCCGCCGCCCAAGGCCGAAGCCGGAGCGGCGCAAGCCGCGTCGGTGCCGCCCAGCGACGACCGCGAGGCCCGCGGCAAAGCGGCACACGCGGAGGACATGGACGCCGCACAACCGAAGGAATTCAACAAGACCGCATTTGTCCGGGCGGTGGAGGACGCCGTCGCGAAGCGGGCGCCGAAGAACCTCGACGAGGCCGACAGCTTCGGCGAATCCGGCAAGGCCGACGAGGTCAAGAAGGAGGTCCAGGGCAAGGTCGACGAAGGTCAGAAGTCCTCGGCGAAGGAGATCGCCGACACGACCCACGCGACGCCCACGCCCGCCCCGGACGAGAAGCCGGTGGTGCCGCTGGCGGCCGACAAGGTGCCCGGCCGGCCCGGAACGCCCGACCCGAACCTGGCCGCGCCGGATCCGCTGCCCGCCGCGGCGACCGACATGTCGGCCGGGCCGGAACAGGTCGACCGGCAGATGGCCGACGCGAAGGTCACCGAGGAGCAGTTGTCGTTCGACAACGCCCGGGAACCGCAGTTCGACAAGGCGGTCCAAGACAAGAAGACGATGGAGGCCCATTCGGAGACGGCGCCGGCCCACCTTCGTACGGGAGAAGCTCAAGAAATCAAACAGGTCAAGCGGACGGCGGCCGCACAGGGCGCCGCCGCGATGACCGCCATGCACGGCAGCCGGGTGACGACCGGGAAGAACGTCGGCGCCGGAAAGGTCGCCACCAAGGGCACCGACGAGCAGAAACGGATCCAGGTCACCGCGATTCTCCAGGCGGTGTTCGACAAGACCAAGGACGACGTCGAGACGATTCTGAAAGACCTCGACAAGACGGTCGAAGACCAGTTCACGCGGGACGAGAAGGGGGCACGGCAAAGGTTCACGGCCGAACACGAGCGGGGAATGGAGGAGTACAAGGACCGGCGCTACTCGGGGGTGCGCGGCAAGGCCCGCTGGGTGAAGGACCTGTTCGCCGACCTGCCGGAAGAGGCGAACCGGATCTACGAGAGGGCCAAGGCGAACTACCTGACCGCGATGCGCCAGGTGATCACCGACATCGCCGAGACCATCGATCGGGAGCTGCGGCGGGCCAAGAACCGCATCGCCACCGGCCGCAAGGACCTGAAGGCGGCGGTGGACAAGCTCCCGGCCGACCTGAAGGCGATAGGCCGCGAGGCGGCGACGGACTTCGAGGGCAAGTTCGACGACTTGAGGGACACAGTCGACGACAAGGGCACCGAGCTCGTCGACACTTTGGCCACCAGGTACGCCGACGCGGTGAAGGCGGTCGACGAGGAAATCGCGGCCGAGAAGGAGAAGAACAAGGGCCTCGTCTCGAAGGCAGCCGACGCGATCGGCGGCGTCATCCGCACGATAAAGGAACTGGCCGGCCTGCTGATGGGCGTCCTGCGCAAGGCGGCGTCCGCGATCGGCGGAATCCTCAAGGACCCGATCGGCTTCCTGGGCAAGCTGGTGAGCGCGGTCGGCGGCGGCCTGAAGCTGTTCGCCAAGAACGCGGGCCGCCACTTGGAGCAGGGCGTGCTGGCATGGCTGCTGGGCGCCGGAGCCGGGGCGGGCCTGGTCCTGCCGCCGAGCTTCGACATCCTCGGCATCCTGATGATCATCGCCGCCCTGCTGGGCCTGTCCTGGATGAACATCAGATCGAGGCTGGTCCGCAAGGTCCCCGAGCAGGCGGTAACAGC
This sequence comes from Actinoplanes sp. CA-131856, assembly GCF_050956135.1. Taxonomy (GTDB): domain Bacteria; phylum Actinomycetota; class Actinomycetes; order Mycobacteriales; family Micromonosporaceae; genus Actinoplanes. The sequence goes on from NZ_CP191849.1 coordinate 3,106,717, forward strand.
GGCCGAGACGGCAGTGCCGCTGGTGGCCGACACGAAGAAGCAGGGCGTACGGGGAATGTGGTCCGACCTGAAGACAAGGGTCGGCGACCTGAAGAAGGACCTGATCAAGAACTTGGTCGGCTACCTGCTGCCGACGATCCTGATAGCCGGCATCACGTGGATCGTGTCCTTGTTCAACCCGGCGTCGGCGTTCATCCGAGCCTGCAAAATGATCATCGACATCATCCGCTTCGTGGTGACACAGGGCCGCCAGATCATCCAGTTCGTGAACGCGGTCCTGGACGCGGTGATAGCCATAGCCCGGGGCGGCGCCGGGGGAGTGGCCGCGCTGGTGGAGAACGCCTTGGCCAAGTCGATCCCGGTGTTGATCGGAGCTTTGGCCGCGATCCTGGGCATCGGCGGCATAGCCGGAAAGGTGCGAGAGGCTTTCCAGAAATTGGCCCGCCCGGTCAACCGAGCCATCGACTGGGTGGTCGACAAGATCGTCGGCCTGGTGAAGAGACTCTGGGCGAAGCTCAAGGCGGCGATGGACAAACGAAAGCGGAAGTCGAAGCCGAAGGAGCTGCGCCGGCCGAAGGGGCAGGATTCGAAGACCGCCCCGCCCACTAAGAAGCGTGCGGACGAGCGAGAGGAGAACATCGACTGGCGACTCCGGGCGTTGCGGCCCAAGGTGATCAAGAAATCTTTCGCCATGACCTCTGGCGAGAAGCACAGCCTTACTGGTGACGCCAGCCGTTCCGACTTGGACTTCAGACTTGCCAGCCGGTTCGCGGGAGAGGTCAGGGCTGTCTACGCGAATCTGAGTACAGAGATCAACGGCATTACTCAGCCGGACGACAAGCGCGCGGCCAAGGCTGAGTTGGCGAAGTTGAAGAAAGTGCTAGACGCTCTGGATGCCGCTGAGAAGCGGTGGAAGAGGGAGAAGGCGACGCATCTCAGCCGGGTCAAGACCAGGGTGGAGAACCGCAAGAAGACAACGAATCGGCGAAAGCGGATCAAGACTCAGGCCGAGGCTGATCAGCTGAAGGAAGTGTGGATGGCCGAGGCCGAACACCGGCTTTACCGAAAGCTCGAGGAGCCGCTAGCCATCCAGGTCCAAGCCTTAAGTCGGATGAAGAGCTTGGAGCAATTCTTCAAAAAGCCAGGTTTCCGCAAGATTCCACCCGGCTTTGATGTCCGGGAAAGGTTGTACAATTATCGGAGCGGTTGGAAAGCTCTGTCGACGAACTGGCGAGCGAAGAAAAAGAAGGAGTTGGTAGACAGGGTGCGGGCCATTCTAGCCAAAGGGTACAACCTGCAGGTGAGGAAAGAAATGGAACCGCTCGAAAGGGCGGGCCAGCTGCCGGAGAACTGGACCGGTCTATTCGACCAGCGTGAATTGAAAGTAGGTCACATCGCGAATACCAAGCACGTGGTGGATCACGTGATGCCGTTGGCGACCCATTGGCTCGACAAAGGTCGTGGCTCCGGAGATGACGCACGCCGGGATCATAATGTTTACATACCGGGTTGGCGTCTGGTTACGGAGGCGGTCAACGCGAGCCGGAAGGCCAACGGCGACGAATACAACGAGAATTTGACGCTGGAAGACACGTTCCGCAGCGATATCGCGGACGGCGGCATCCCGAACGCCAAACGCATTGACGGCAGGCCCTTACTGGACGAGAACGGAAAGCCGATCATCTGATGAGACTTGGTGACGATCCCTTCGTGGTTCCGCTCACGAATCCGAAGCGGGTGCGACGTTTGTCGATCAGCCCCGACGGCACCGAGGTGGTGGTCGGACAGAAGGCTTCCGGGCGGCACCGTGCCCTGAGCCGATGGCAACTGCCTGACTTCACGCGTCTTCCTGATCCCGATCCATGCCCTCTCTCCGTCGACCAGGATGTCTGCAACCTGCTCGTCCACGGCGGCAACGGCTTGGTGGCGGTGGCGGGGCTGGCGGAGAAACATCTGAGCCTGATCGACCTCGACGCAGGCTCGGCGACTACCCCGGTCAGCGGAAAGGTGGCGTCGGTGGCCTTGTCCGGCCATGTGCTCGCCGTGACCGGGACCGACGTCAGGGTTATAGATTGGACGACTGGTGAGCTGATCTGGCAACCGGACCGGCCGGATCGTCAAGATGTCGACTCGCCAGCACCTGTCATCGCCCTTCATCCCTCCGGGGAGTCGTTCGCCATCGGTGGATGGGGCAACACCGTTGTCGAGTTGCGCTCGTTGACTACCGATGGGGTCACGGCCCGCCTAGCGGGTTCCTCGTCGGCGCTTCGGTGGCTGGGCTTCAGCCCTGATGGTCGATACCTGCTGGCAATCACCCCCATGACAGGGGCGGTGACCGTCTGGCGCGCGGGCGAAACCAAGCCTCACCGGCCGGACGTTTTCGGATCGATGGATTACATCGTGGCGGCGTTCCACCCTGACGGGGAGCACTGCGCGATGGGAATGTGGTCGGGCTATTTGGGGATATATCAACTGTCCGACGGCGCCGAAGTAGAAATCAAGGCGGCGCACCGCAGCGACCTGAACGCGCTGGGATTCACGCCCGATGGCAAGACCCTTCTGACTGGCGGTGACGACGGCAAGCTCCTCGCCTGGCCGGTCCTGGATTGATTCGCGACAGCCCGGGCGATCAACAGCCCAGGCAGCTCTCCCGCGTCGGGACCGCCATAGGGATCACCCGCATCGCGGCGCCGGCTATGGCGGCGTTGCCTACGTGGTCCTGGCCTGCGGCGAGGGTCGACGCAAGGTGTGACGGCACTGTCTTGGAGCTTGCGTCCATTGCTGTCTTGGCGGCCTGGGCGTTGCCGATTACGGCCGGGACCAGCACGAGGGTCTTCTTGCCCTTGTCGGCGGCAGCGGCAGTTCGCAGCTCCTGGGCGGTGACCGGGACCGCGGGGCGTTGCTGCGGAGGTGTCAGGTCAATCATCGGTCGTCCCGTTGCCGGTGAGCAGATGGGCGTGGCGGCCGAGCTCCGACGGACGGAACAGGCGCGCCTCTCGCTGGAACTGGCGGGAGACGCCTCGTACGACGTGCTGCATGGTGATCGTTGGGCTGTTCTTGTCGGCGGCTGTGAGCGCGGCGGTGCGGGCGGCCGCCGTGATGCCGGCGCCGGTCATGTCCAGGCGGGACAGCGCGTCCACGTCCACGTCGGGTGACAGTGGGGCCTCCGGTGGGAACGCCTGCTGCCAGAGGCGGCGGCGCTCGGCGACGCCCGGGCGCGGGAAGTGGACCACGAAGTGGAACCGCCGGGTGAACGCCTGGTCGATGTTCTCCTTCAGGTTGCTGGTGAGGATGATGAGCCCCTCGCTGGCCTCCAGCCTTTGCAACAGGTAGCCCACCTCGAGGTTGGCGTAGCGGTCGGTTCCCTGCTTCACCTCGCCCCGCTTGCCGAACAGGGCGTCGGCCTCGTCGAACAGCAGGACCGCGTGGCTGTCCTCCGCCTGCTGGAAGACGACCTCCATGTTCTTCTCCGTCTCGCCCACCCACTTCGAGACCACCTGGGCCAGATCGACCTTCAGCAGTTCGAGGCCCAGCATGCCGGTGACGACCTCCGCCGACATCGTCTTGCCCGTACCGGGCTCGCCGGTGAACAGTGCTTTGACGCCGCCGGTGGTCGCAGTGCGGGCGAATCCCCAGGCTTCGGCTATCCGCGGCCACGCACGGAACGCGGACACGATCTCGGTGATCTGGTTCAGCTGCGAGTCGGGCAGCACCAGGTCGTCCATGGACCGGCGCGGCGTGATCGACTGCACGGCGCCGCCGGCGCGGCCCCGGGTCACGGTGGCTATCGCCGGCTCGACGTGTCCCCGGATGGGGTGGCCGTTTCCGGTCAGTCTCGCGTCCGCGTCGGCCACGGCGGCCACCGCGCGGAGTTCGCCACCACTCATGCGGTAGCGGACGGCCAGGTCCTCGAGCACGTCCTCGTCCAGAGCGGGGAAGGCGGTGGACCACATTGCCCGCCGCTCGGGAAGGCCAGGCGTGGGCACTGTCAGCTCGGCGTACGCGCGGGCGGCCAGCAACGCCGGCGGCCGCCAAGGTGACACGCCGGTCAGGCATACGGGCGTCCGTGACCTCAGAAGGGCCGCGTCGAGCACCGGCGCGTCGTCGGTCCTCAGCCACAGCATCGCGCCGAGGGTGGCCGACATGCGAAGGTCGGCTTCGACGTCCCCCGTTCCGCGGCGAAGTGGCCGACCGGCCGTGTGGGCCAGCGCGAGGGCGGCGTCCATCTGGCTGTCCGGCGGGCAGCCCCACAGGCCGACCAGGTCCACATCACCCGCTCGCAGGGCGTGCCCGAGCCTGGCGAGCCGGTCGGACAGCGGATATCCCGCCTGCGGTCCCGAGTGAGCCACCTCGCCCGGGTCGTGGCCCAGCATGCCCACGTCGTCGCCTTCGCCGATCAGGAAGCCGACCACGTCCGGGCCGGGGATCAGCTCCTGTGCCAGCTCCACCGGTGACTCGCCGTGTGGCCGCAGCAGTCCGTAGCGCCGCAGCCGACCGGCCGGGCCCAGCATCCGGCGCAGGACGAGCCTGGTCGCCGACGTCTCCGCGAGCACCGAGATCAGCAGCTCCAGGCTGGGCAGGCGGCGGTTCAGGTTGTCGACGATGTACGCGTAGACGCGCTCGTAGCCGGCATCGAGTTCCGGGGCCGCCGCCAGCAGGAGGGCGTCCTGTTCCGGTCTGGTCAGGCCGAAGCGCGTCGCCAGCGCGTCCAGGGGAAGGACGGCGGCGCGGCGGCGCAGCTCGAGTTCCGGTTCCGGGTCCGGGCGAGGTGATTGCGGAGGCTCGGTCATCGCGCCGGTGAAGGCGTCCACCCGGTCGAGCAGGACTGCCACCTGGTCGTCGGTGACGCAGAACGGGGTCAGGTCGGGGCGGGTCAGGGCGGCCGCCGCCCGCGCCTGCCGCGAGACGGCGGCGCGCAGGGCCCGGTGGAGCTCGGTCATACGAAGGCTGAGGTGTTCCAGCGCGAGCCCGGTCATCTCAACCCCCGGAGAAGGTCAGGGAACGGCCATCGAGCCAGGCCACATCGGGTACGTCAGTCAGCAGCCCGCTGCGCCACAGATCCGCGTGCCGGCGGCCCAGCGGCAGCCGGACCCGCACGGCGCGGCGCTCGTGGCTGACCGTGGCCTCCAAACCGGCGAACCTGGTCAGGGCCAGCACCGGGTCCGTGGCCTCCCGCTCCCGCCACAGGGTCCACGCGATCAGGCCCAGGGCCATCGACACGGCCAGGCCGGCCGAGCGTTCCAGCGGGCCGCCCTGGGCCCTGGGGACCGCGAGCCGGTCCACGAACAGGGATCGCACCAGTTCGGCTGCGCGCTCGGCGTGGGCGGGGAACGCGGCGGCCAGGGCCGGGCCGGGTGTGCCGTGCGCCCACAACGGGGTGCGCCCCGGGAAGCGGGACAGCGGGTCGCCACGCAGCGGGCGGGCGTCGGTCAGGACGTCGGCGCCGGCCGCGGCCAGGTCGCGCAGGCAGGCGGCGGGGAGCGGGACGTCGCGCAAGCAGGCGGCGGGGAGCGGGACGTCGCGCAAGCCGGCGGCGGGGAGTGGGCCGTCGCGCACCAGGACCGGTGGGCGGCCGCACGCGGTCCAGTGGGGGAGCAGGCCGGCCACGTCCGGTGACCATCCGATCGGGAACTGGCCACGGGTGTCCACGAGCAGCAGGCCGCCGTCGACGGCGGTGACGAGCAGCGGATCGGCCGGGTCGTGGCCCCGGCACAGCGCCAGGGCGAGGACCGCGTCCAGCATGGGCAGGACGGGCCGGACGCGATCGGCGAAGCCGGTCAGGTCCGGCGCCTCGGCCAGGCCGGCGAACGCGGCCGCCGCGGCGTGGTCCTCGGGAGGCCGGCGCCAGCCGCGCTCGGGGGCGCCGAGCACCTTGTAGGCCAGCGCGACGGCGAAGAACGGTGTCTCGGCGGCCAGCGCCGGGCCGATCGCGTCGAGGTAGCCGGTGCGGGCCAGCGGGCCCGCCAGCAGGAACGGCAGCGCCGGGCAGACCACTGTCCCGCCGGTCGTCACCGCGGGCGCCACCGGGACGGGAGTGGCCGACGACAGCGCCGATGCCGGGGTCGAGGCCGGGGTCGACGCCGGGGGAGGGCCGGGCACCGCGTTCACCAGTTCGGCCAAGCCGTCCCTGTCGTAGGAGGGCGGCGCTGCCGTCGCGGGCCACCGCCGGGTCGCTTCGTCGATCAGGGTGGTGATCACGACGGTCGAAGGTTCCGTGGTCTCGTCGCGCAGCGCCGTCAGGAGGATGCGGAAGGTCTCCTCCGGGAGCATGGTGAGCAGTGGGACCAGCTCGTCGCGTACGGCCAGTTCTTCCAGCAGTACGGCCGGAGTGGCCGGGCTGGCATCGGAGGGCGGCGCTGAGTCGTCCACCAACCAAGAACCAGACTGGGGCACCGGGGCAGAGACGGCGGACGGCTCGATGATGAGGCCCGGCGACTGTCCGAGCCGGGCCGACAACCGGACCGGCTCGGTGATCTCGAGGTCGGGGCCGTCGCCGTCGAGCAGATCGCCGAACTGCTCGGTCAGCAGGCCGGGCAGGGCCGCCAGCGCCTGGCGCACCAGGTCCTGCGGGTCCGGGCCCCAGCTCCACCCGCCCCGCCGGACCACCCGCACCTCGCAGCGCCGCACGGTGATCACTCTTTGGTCACCGCTTCCAGGCGTCCCGCCCAGCCGGACACCAGGACCAGCACGCCGTGCGTGCCGCTCTCGACGGCGATCGGCAACACCACCTCCGTTTCCCCGGCTCTGATGTCCCCCGAGGTCATCCGGGTCTCCGGCCCCTCGGTCACGAAGGCGGCGACGTGCGTGGGATTGACCTGGTCGTGGGCCGGAAGCGTGATGGACAGGCCGGCCCCGGTGAAGCTGAGGGCGTTCGTCCAGGTGCGCAGGCGCACCAGGGCGGGCTTCGGCGGCTGCCCCTCGACACCGAACGCGAGCGGGCCGGTCAGCACCAGCGGCTCGTCGTCCGGCCCGTGCAGGGCCAGCTCCCGCGCCGGCACCGACACCACCGCCCCCTCGGAGACCCGTAAGGGGAGCGCGGCGCCGACCAGCGCCGCCGCCGACACGGCGGCGGGCACGCCGATCGAGGCGACCGCCCCCAGCACGTGACCGGTCTCCGGCGTGTAGACCACTGACAAGGCCATCGTCAGGCACCACCATTCGTCGCCGCGACCGTCGCCAGCACCAGGAAGTCGACCGCGCCGGGCCGCTCGGCCAGCTCGCCCGGCGCCTCGACCGGGTCGTAGCACCGGATCCGGCACCGGACCCGGCGTTCGCCGTCCACTGTGGCCTCGGCCGGGACCGCGAGCATCGTGGCCGTCCCGGCCGGTGGTGTCCTCGGGGTGACCTGCACGTGCAGCGAGACCCGGCCGTCGGCCACCTCCTCCGGGCTGACGCCGGACGGCAGGGGCAGCAGCATGCCGTCGGTGGCCGTGCCGGACGCCACGAGCACACTGCCGGCCGAGATCCGCCCGGAGACGCTCCCGGCCACGGTCAGGTTCCCGTTGGCCGCCACCGTCATCAGCGGGCTGACCGTGCCGCTGCCCTGATAGAGCCCGAAGACCAGGCTCGGTGGATCCTCGCCGGACAGCACGAGCGCCGGCCGCCCCTCCTGGACCGTGGTCTGCGAGCGCAGCGACAGGGTGCCCGATCGGGCGGCGACCGTGTCGGCCCGCACCCCGGCGTACCTCAGGCGGGTGGTGCCCGATGTGGCGGTCACCCCGGCGAAGTGCCCGTCGGTGTAGCGGACGAAGCCCAGCAGCACCAGGTCGGCGACCAGGCGCTCGTCGCCGAGCCGGCCGAACCGGATCTGATGTCCCTCCTCGACCCGGGTGGCGCCGGGCTGGTCGGTCGCGGTCAGGAAGACCGGGTACGGGTCGCCGGTCGGCTGATCGGCCCCGTTGACCTCCTGGAAGTCGGCTTCGGAGAGCACCACGGGCGCCGCCACGACGATGTGGTGGCCGGTGTTGTCGACGGCCAGGCCGGGCTGCACGGTGACCTCGACGAAGCGGGCGTTCGTGGCCGGGTCGGTCCGGTTCTCCGTGGTCAGCGCGAGCCCGTCGGCGATGCCCCAGTCGTGCAGATGCCGCTCGTGCCGGGCCGCGGCATCGCGGGCGTACTCAACCGTCGCCGTCAGGTCGGCCGCGGCCAGGATCTGGCCCTCGGTGAAGACCGGGCGCCGGGGGCCGGTCACGACGACTCACCCGGCTCGGTCTTGCGGGACCGGCTGGACCGGGCGCGCGGGGGTGGCGGCTTCTCCAGCTCCGAGAGCCGCTCGTCCAGCCGCTCCGGCAGCCCTTCCCGCACCTGCGACACCTGCTCCCGCGCCGAGTCGAGCTGCGCCCGCAGGGCCTGCATCGTCCTGGTCAGCTCGCTGACCTGCGCCCGCAGCGCGCCCACCTCGTGCAGGCTGTCGGTGACCTCGCTCGGCACTACGTAGAGCTGCTCGTGCAACGGCTTCGGCACCGTCTCGCCGGGGGCCGGCGTCAGCAGCAGGTTCCACATCTCCCACAGCGGGCCGGTGCGCGGCCATTCGGAGAGCAGGTCCGGGGTGTACGCCGCCGGCACCGGCCCGGTCTCCGGAATGCCCGTCCGGTGCCGCTCGGGCGCCGGCTCGCAGCAGATCTGCTGGGCGAGGTGGCGCAGCGGGGCGAGCTTGGACAGCCATTCCCCGTACGCCGAACCGCCCGGCAGCACCTGCTCCCGGGTCGCCGAGCACACCCGTACGACGTCGCAGCCGTCCAGCTCCAGCCGGGCCAGCAGCACGTCGGTGTCCGTGCAGTCGATGGCGGGCGGGTTCAGCGTCGCGCACGCGGCGTCGGTGACGAACCGCCGCACGGCCGCCGTGAGATCCGCGGCAGCGTCCGCGATCCGGTCGAGCTCGGCGATCGTCAACCGCCGCGCCGGATCCGGTTCGGGAGTGGGCAGCGGCTGCGGGATGTCCACGGCCCGTACGTCGCCGCGCAAGGCGCAGTCGGCCACCCCGGGACCCCGGTCGAGCCGGCCCAGCAGCCATTCCCGGATCAGCACGAGGTCGTTGCGGAACCCGGCCTGGAGCACGTTGCTGATCGGGGTGCCCTGGGCCAGCAGGCGCACCTCCAGCGGCGCCTCGGGGTCCGGGGTCACCACCCGGGCCCGGGTCTCGGCCACCACGGCGGCGCCGAGCGAGCGGTGGGCCTCGTCCGGCCACACCTGCGCGGGGTCGGCGCCGGCCAGGCGGTCGCAGGCCGTGCCCAGCACCTTGCGGGCCTGGCCGACGTCGCCCAGGTTGTGCTCCCGGCCGATCTGCGCCTGCCCGGCCGCGTCGTGGGTGTCGTAGCGGGCGACGGCGCTGGCCAGCGCCCGCACGTGCTCGGCCATCTGCCGGGCCAGCGGCGGGGGCGGGACGCCCTCGCTGTTGTCGCGCAGCCATGTGAGGCTCGCGGCGTAGCGTCCGGCGTCGGCCGCGTCGAACCTGATCGGCCGGGCCGCGGCCGCCGTCGTGCGGACCATCGGGTCCAGGTGGAGGCCGAGCCGCTGGGAGCGGGTCAGGACCGG